>NZ_JAYEEQ010000006.1:24727-208952 GCF_034651555.1 Aurantibrevibacter litoralis
TGGGAAGTAATACATATTGAGTTATTTAAAACGAAGAAGGACGCCATGGCCAGAGAAAAATACTATAAAAGTGGTGTTGGACGTACAGCAATAAAAGAATTGAAAGCACAATATATTTAAGGATTATTATAGGGCTCATATCCGCCAGAGGCGGACACTGATTCGAGTCTCCGCCAAAGGCTGACTACTAGCAAAGACAGGGCTTCACAGAAATTGAGACCCTTTTTTTATTTCACATAGTACAGAATAGTAGTGTTTTCGGTTTGACATTTCTCTTGATTGCAAATGCCATTATTTTGTAGCCAAAAATAGTATTGATGAACTATTTTAATGCTTAAACGCATTTTTCATTAATTCCATTTCATTTCTTGGAATACCTAAATCCATCGCAATTTGTCGCCACTGACCTACATTCTGCTGAATCGTATTGATAATAGCGTTGGCTTCTTTTTCTTTTAAACGAAAATAAGGAGCAACTTCCCGTACCAGGTCTAAGTCCAAAGCATTGTCATTTTCTGAAATATTAAGTTTTAAACCAGTACCGTTCGGGGTTGGGTTGATATCATAGGCAGGTGAAAGTTTCCAACCGGAATCCGTTAATAGAAATCCGTGATTGCGAAGGTGATCATCAGTATTGGAAATACAAACATTAAACGCAATACGTCTCCATAACTTCTTGAGATCCTTATCAACATCAGCACCATTCTGCATTAAAAATTCCAGAAGCTCTAAATAACTGCCCCCATCTTGATAGTCCGTTCCATCAGTGTGTCCCAATAAGGTCATTGCAGAGGCAAAATGAATACGGGTACTATCGATCTTCCTATCAAAACGTTGTGTCAAAAAGGTATGTTGGTGATGCGAAAATTTTCGGATTCTTGATGGTGCCATTTCAATACCGGATTGAATTGCAAGTCGATACGCCAACATTTCCCAAGCCCCCATATCCTGCTGGTCATTTTGGCTTGGAAATTTGGCAATCCATAAACCGCCATCAATATCTTGTATATTGGCTTTAGGTCTTGCACCTCCCAATGAAGACCCTGGTGCCATTAGCATATTGAGCCATTTTAGGTATTCCGGATTATCTGGGGCATTTTCTTTCTCCAGTTGTAAGCTGGCAAATTCAAGATCTCTAAGTGCAGAGAAAGGTGGTGCGGCCATAGCTGCATTATCATCTAAAAAAGCACCATCCTGTGCTGTTTTAAAACGAAGTCCCCCCATTCGGTTATTGTCGTAAACCCCGAGTAGATAATCTGACTCCATTAAAGTTTTGGGGCGTCGATCTTCTTTTCTGGCTTTAGCAGCCTCTTTACGCATCATTAGCACCCGTCCCCACCGATCAGGTGAGGAATCCAAGAAAATACCGAAATTAGATTTCTCATCTTTGAGGTACTGAGCTCCTTCGAATAATTGTAGGTCTGGATCTATGATCTGGGCATAATCCGACTGTAACCATTCTTTATCATATTCAAAGGAAAATATTTCTTTCCCTCTAGATGGCGTAGCATATAAACTCCCCATTAAGAATGGAGCTTCAATTCCATCCCAATGCGCATATACAAATATTTTTTTTCGTTCCGGTGCCATTATTTCTTGTTGTTTTTTGGGCCGCGTTCCTTTACGGTTAGATCGGCATCCTGTATTTTTCTGCCCAATACATCATCGTCGGCCAAAAGCAATATATCCTTCTCCAATCCTAATACTAATAAAACTTGGAGAATAATACCTAAAGAAATTGAAGCACTTCCTTTTTCTAGGGAAGAAAGTGTAGGACGGGAAATCCCTGCTCGCTCAGAAACCTGATCCATCGTCAGTTTCCTGCGTAAGCGTGCTAACTTAATATTTTCTCCCACTGCTTGTAAAAGCTTCTTGTTCTTAGGCAATAATATAATACTGTTTCTGGGCATAACGTTCAATATATTTTACAAATGTAAGTAAAAAAGTAAATAGTATTTTACGTTATTTCAACCAATACTATAGTGAACTTAATTTTTGTCCCAAAAAAAGTGTTTTTTGGGACAATTGAATTTGTTACAAATATTTTCCATTAAGAAGGTGCTTATATTATTTAAAAACAATTTTTTTCCATTATGAGCATATAAACCACTCAGCACATTCCCCTCCATTTCGCGAAAAGCTATATTTCGGGCGGCAGCGCTTCCCTAAAAAGTCATAAAAAATTTCTTGAAACTGACTATCCCCAAGGCAAGCCATAGGGGTATTTCGCCAGTTTCATTTTGGCCTTTGGGCCAAAAACCGAAATTTTGTATTTCACCTCACCCGGAACTGCAAAAAGACAGTTCCGACCTCTCCAAAGGAGAGGTAAATAGGAAACCCCGACCCAAGGGTCGGGGAATCTTTAGATTGAACACCATCCCCAATTTCTCCTTACCATTCCGTTAAGCTTTTCTGCCGTGCTAGTGAAAACCCCGGACATCGTATATCGCCTTGGCCGAAAAAAAATGGAACAAAGCAAAAAACGTTGGCAATTGTTTGATAAACAAACTTCTGAGACAAAATTGACTGAGGCCTAAAAAATCCGATATTGGTGGTTCTGTCTATCCGGCCTTTCCAGATTTTATACAGATTACGTAGAAATAAATAAGGTTTGATCTTCTCATGAATACTTTTCGACAAAATACCACAAAAAAGGAAGTCCGATGACAAAAGTACCAAGGGTTACTTGATGCATCTCAAGTAATGTAATGATCTCAAAAGATTAATAGTATGGTAAAGTATTAGTCGTACCAATATATTATCTTGAGGGCTTAATTTAAATTCAAGCTCTTAGCCAATCTATCTCATGCGACTACCATTCTCAACTGCGTTCCTGTCATCTTCTGTTTATCTATCAATCCTGTATTTAATGCTTGCATTTCAGAATTCAACGATGGCACAAGATAAACCCAACAGAACATGGCTGGCAGGAGACCATCATATTCATTCTAGATATAGCGTTGGCTGGGATCGGGAAGTGGATCCTCCTGCTCCCCTAAAAGGAGGCGATGCCATTTATCCTACGCCCATGAATGCCTTAATGGCTAAGTATTATGGGCTTTCCTGGATGGTAACAACAGATCATGGAGGTCCCAATCACAGTAAAGTAAATCTAGAAATGGCGTATCCCGAGTTGTTGAATTCCAGAAAAGTTGTCCCCGAAGTGATTCAGTTTTACGGGATGGAATTCGATACGCCCGGTGCCGATCACTCCAGTTTAATTATACCGCATTCGCACGACGAAGCTACCCACTTACATAGCATAGAATCTCAATTCAACAAAAGAGAACCCCACCCTGCTGATCCGAGTTGGGATACCGAACCGAGAATGCTTGAAGCCTTGAAATTCATGAATAAAATGACGACAAAACCCGTGGTTATTGCCAACCACCCATCCCGATCGGCAACAGGTTTGGGCGTGTATGGAAATGATGATCCTAACGAACTTCGGGACTGGAACGATACGGCTCCAGAAATTGCCGTAGGTATGGCGGGAGCCCCTGGTCACCAAGCTGCAACAATAAACCCGGACAGTACTTTACGCAATCGTTCCCGTGGAGCATACGGAAAATTCCCTACCATGGGAGGTTTTGATCAGATGACTGCTAAAGTTGGAGGATTTTGGTATTCGATGTTGGGCGAAGGTCGCCGTTGGTGGATAACAGCAAACTCCGACTCACATGTTCACTGGCGGGAAGGGGGTAGTGATTTCTGGCCGGGGGAATATTCCAAAACCTATGTATATGCCCAAAAAAATCACAAAGATATCATAGAAGGCATTCGAAGTGGTCGGGTTTTTGTAACCTTGGGAGACCTAATCTCAGGGCTTTATGTTCGGGTAGCCGGAGGCCATCATACTGCGGATATCGGAGGTACCATTCATAGTAAAAAGGGCCAAGACGTAACGGTTACCGTTCGCTTTAAAGACCCTGACACCCTGAATTCATGGAAACAGAACCCTAAAGTTACCCGTGTCGATTTAATAATCGGGGAAGTAAGCGGTGCGGTTAGGGATAGAAATAGCGACAACAATCCTACCACACAGGTTATTGAACGCTTTACAGAGTCTGATTGGAGCGTAAATGGCTCATTTAGGGAAATAACTTATACTATTTCTAACCTTAGAAAAAAAAGTTATATCCGAATCAGAGGTACGAATAGTACTGAACTGGAACCTAGAGAAGATGAAAAAGGCGAGAGTCCATGGGATGAACTATGGTTCTACGCTAACCCTATTTTTATTGATATTGACTGAATAAAAAATTTCTTGAAACTGACTATCCCCGAGGCAAGCTATAGGGGTATACTTCTACTGCGCTCAGTACGGGTTTCGCCAGTTTCATTTTGGCCTTTGGGCCAAAATCCGAAATTTTGTATTTAACCTCACCCGGAACTGCAAAAAGACAGTTCCGACCTCTCCAAAGGAGCGATAAATAGGAAACCCCGACCCTAGGGTCGGGGAATCTTTAGATTGAAACAGGGTTGTAAGATTTTAGAAAGAAGAAGAAGTTATTGGGTCTTCTCCCCAAAGAAATAGTACACCACCCGCACTGGATTAAAGTGAGCTTAGCAATAATTAGTGTAAACCCTTTTATCGCATAGTCTGAAATGGCTTTTTAGGTGGCTCAAAGAATTCCGTTTTTAGTGGCTCCCTTTGACCGTTTTTTGCCAACACATCAACTTAAGAACCATCGAACACATGGTTTTTAAGATACTCGTTTACGAACTTTTTTTTAGGATCATAGCTTTTAGCAAGTGCTACAAAATCGGAGTGCTTGGCATACCTGCTTTGCAGGGTTTTAGCATCTAGTGTAAATAATTTCCCCCAATGAGGTTTAGGCTGATAGGGAGCCAAAGCCGCTTCAATCTTTGGTAACAACGCCAATACTTCCTTGGTTTTTTGTTTCCACGTGGTATGAATGGTAATGCAATCTTGCTGATAACAAGGACTCATCCAAAAATTATCTGCCGCAATGGTACGTATTTCCGAAATTAAAATATGCGGAAAGATCTCCGCTTTCATTTTCTCAATAGCCATTATAGCCGCGACGGCGTGTTCACGGGGAATATAGTACTCCGATTGTAATTCTTCCCCTGCACTCGGCATAAAACCCATTTTAAAATGAGGTAACCGATCGTACCATGGGCCTGGAATACCCATTTGATCGGTACAATTTTCAGCCGAAATAGAAACGATAGGGTGTATGTGTGCCGTTGCTGCCTTAGCACCATAAAAATCATGCCCTAAATCTGCTACAGCACCATCCATCCTTCGTTTAATCCATACTTCACTTATTTTAGTGTCCATCCAATCGGTAAATAAACTTACGCTGTACCCACTTGCCATAATTTCATCAAAATGCACAAGTACCGATTCTAAAGGTAAATCTAGGAAAACATCTTGCCGAACGTTATAGGTAGGCTGTATTTCCAAGGTAACTTTAGTGATTATACCAAAGGCTCCTAAACCCACTACCACCGCATTAAAATGAGGATGATTTTTGTCTAATACAACGATATCGCCATCGGGCCTTACCATTTCTATGCCAACCACTGCTGTGGCCAAATTACCATTGGTTACACCGGAGCCATGGGTTGCTGTAGCACAAGCTCCGGCCACGGAAATATGAGGCAAGGAGGCTAAATTATGTAAGGCAAAACCTTCTTGGTGCAGCATTTCCGCAAAATCTCCATACCGAGCTCCTGCTTCCACAGTTAAGGTTTTATTTTCAGCATCTAGCGCAATCACCTTATTCAACTTTTTGGTAGAAATCTGGTGTTTTGGACTATCGGCAATAGCATTAAAACAATGTGTAGAACCTAATGCCTTTTGCTGATCTAGTGTCCTTACCAAGTGCTGTACCTCATCCACAGAGGTTGGTTCATGCAAGTTTTCGGCCCTGTAGCTATAATTACCGGCCCAGTTTTTTCGATCTCTCTTTTCCACCATACTTTTTGTTTTCTTATCTTCTACACAAGAAAGAGTTGGCAGTAACATTCCTCCGGTTACCGCCAAACTTGCTTTTTTTATAAACGTTTTTCTTTGCATTTTTTTACCTCTTTTTGTTTTTGAACAGCAAGCCTTGAAATGCCGACGACTAGTATTCGCTGTTGATGATCTAGCGCTGTTCTGGCTCATTTCATAACGCTCATTTGATAGGTTTTTGAAGCACCGTTACGACTTTAAGAAATGGTTCTTAAAGTGCTCTACTTTCTATATCTACTATTTCGTTGCACAATGATTAATTCGCATTTCATCATAAATAGTGCGTAGCCTAAACCTAATGTATGAAGCCTAAATTTAGTTTAATTATTTGAAAGTAAGATCATTTTAAAAAATTGAAAAACAACCCTCTTTCGCTTTAAACTTCATTCGTTTTTACTCATGCTATTTTTCATAAAATAAACTTAGGACGTTGTATGCCAATTAGAACCTGTATTTGCTTTCTAATGCATAGCGCAGTAACTCTCCTGAACCTTGGAGGTTAAGAATGCGAATCATATTTTTACGATGCGTCTCTACCGTGGTTTTACCAATAAATAAAGTATCGGCTATTTCTTGATTGGTGTTTCCTAAGGCAATTAATTTTAAGATTTCTATTTGCCGTTTAGACAATGGGCTTACCGGTGCCTTGGCGGTTGCAATTTCGGATAAAACTAGAGACCCATCATAATACGTACCGCCATTGTACACCGTGCGTACGGCAACTAAAAGATCTTTTAAACTTGAATTTTTTAACACATAACCCTTAGCTCCTGCGGCCAGCATTTGGTTTACCGCATCGTCCTGATCGAACATGGTAAAGGCAATAATCTTTATTTGGGGATGTTTTAATAAAATTTTTTGAGTAGCGGCAATGCCGTCCATAATCGGCATACGAATATCGGTAATGATTACATTGGGTTGTTTTAGCCCTGCCAATTTGCAAAGTTCAACTCCATTAGTAGCACTGCCTACCAGTTGGATATCGTCTTCGTGACGCAAAAAAAGTTTAACTCCGTCTACAAGCGAATTGTGATCTTCGGCAATTGCAAGTCGTATCATGTTATCGGAATATCTAAAATTACTGTGGTTCCTTTTTGCCGGGTGGAGTCTATAGTAACTTGTCCGCCCAAATTTTCAATACGTTTTTGTATCGCATGCAGACCCAGCCCCTCTTTAGCTTTGATGCTTGAAATATCAAATCCGATACCATTGTCTTCTACCATAATGTTGATGCGATCTCCATGATGCGTTAAATAAATGATGATTTCTGATGCGCTTGCATATTTAATGACATTGGTTATCAATTCTTGTATCATCCTAAAAATAGTAATTTCCAACGAATTATCGAGCCGCTGATTCATACTATAATCTTCAACGTATATGTTTAGTTTGTTCAAAATGGAGACTTTTGCCGCAAGGTTTCTTAGTGCCGGCAGTAAGCCCTCTTGTGCATTTACCCCGGTATTTTTGGAATGGGCTAAACTGCGCACTTTTTGGTAGGCTTCCTCCAGCAGTTTGTCTGTTTTGCTAAACAAATGCGCCGTGCCCCGCGGTCCTATTTCGGTTTGCAAATTCTCAAAATGTAATTTTAGCGTTGCTAAAATACTACCCAAATGGTCATGCAAATCATTTCCCAGTCGTTGCCGCTCTTTTTCTTGACCCTCTAGCATGGCATCCAATTCTATATTTTCCTGATCATGAAGCAGCTTCTCTATGTGTTGCGATTGAAGCTCTTTTTCCTTCTCCACTATTTTTTTCTTGGCCTGGCTACTTCTATAAAAAAAATAACTCGTGGTTAATAAAAGTGCAAGGATGATAACTGTAGCAATGAGCCATATTTTATTCTGTTTTAACGATGCATTTTCCAATGCGCTTTGCTGGGTTTCTAAAATGACATTCAATCTGTTTACCTCCAGTGCATTGGCACGGTAATCTAATTGCAATCCGGATACATATGCCTTTTTTAAGAGGGTATAGGCACTATCATGTTTACCAAGGTCGTTTAAGTAATAGGAGGAATACAAATTGAGATAATAATTCCCCCGTAAGGTATCTGCAAGATTAATATGTACCCGAGCCTTGTCTACCAATTGCAATGCCTCCTCAAATTCCTTTTTTTTCTGTGCCAAACCGGATAAACGAATAAGTGAAAAAAATCGTGTTTCTCTATGAAAAGGATACGATTCTGATGCATTAAAGGCCATTTCATAATAGATCCTAGAGATCGCAAGCCTATTTCCCAACTCCATGCGCAAGCCCTTTTCAAAATAGATACGAGGTAGAATCGAAGCAGGAATTGTCATGCTATTTTCAAAGGCGTTTAACTCGTCGGCTAGCGTATAGTATTCGTCTTCTAGGCTACCGAGTGTTTTCGTAGTGAAAATAATTTGGTAAAGCACACCCCAAAGGCGATCTATTTCATCTGAAGACAACCGTTTGTATTCCTCTAAATACCTCTCTTGATGTTGACTGTTTTGGGCTATTTCTATACGGTAATATTCTAGCACCGCCTGTAAGGCTGCCTTTTGCAATACCCTATTTTTTTGACTTTTTGCCATTTTTAAGGCCTCATAAAAAAAGGCAAAGGCGTCACTCTTGGTTTTGTGATAATACAGGGCGTAATACCCTTTATTAAGCAATTGCACCACATGTGGTATTGAGGCTTCCTGCAGTCTGTTATGGCTGCCTAAAGAAAAGAAGGTAGAATCTCGTTGCCCGGCAAAATAGAGTAGATCGTGTAAGGTAGTTAACTCTTGGGCTAGATCTTTCTGAGCCACTTGGGCTATATGCAGTTTTGCTTTTTCAAACTCCAGACTTCTCAAGTGCGCCAATACCAGATCCACAGGGTCTGCCCCGATTCCTCTGAGAAATAGGGGAAAAATTACCAAAACAAAAATGAGTTTTCGCCTCACTAAAACTTGAGCATTACATTACTTTGGTGGCAACGAGGGGAGCCAAGTACGATACTTTTACCATCCTCATTTTTAAAGGTAAAATATACCGATGCCGTGTAGTTAACTGACTTTTTATCCTACATGGTTTCTACTATAAGAAATCACATAAACATACTAATTTGTAACCGAATAGCAATACCCAACCATGGGTATTTTGGCCAACTGTACCATAAAGAGATTTTCGTTATGTCTTAAACCTAATGAAAAATCCCCTTTTATGGGTATGTTTTGGCATGCCAAATACAACTAGCTTTAGTTCCAGAAAATACCTTGTTTTAGCTCCATACCAATGTCGTCGCCCCACCGGCGATGTTGGTATTAAAAAACCAAACCCTCATGAAAAGCCTAACCCTAACTACCACCCTGCCACAATTGACTTTCGCTGAAAAAGAGCGTGTTCAAAAAAAGTATGGTTTGTCGGCGTTGGAGCTTCGCATTTTGGTATCGTTATTACAGAAATATGCGCATAAAGATTTACCGGAAATTAAAGCCCTATTTTTTGGGTAAAGGCTTATCCTTAGACAAAAAGAGAAGTTTTCCCTGCTTTTTGTTTATGCAAGATTACCATACCTGCTTGGCGTATTTCTATTAAAGTTCCCTTTGTCCCGTCATACCGTTCACTAAAAATACCCATAAAAGGGTATTTTCATACAAAAAACAAAACCTTACTTTTAGCGCAGCTAAAGCGGGGGTTGTTTGGGGGAATAGCCCTCCGTGGAGGCGTTAAAACCATGTGCGCAATCGCATGGTTTTTTTTGTAATTCTTTTACAAAAAGCGGCTTGTTTATGCTAAATTACCTTGTTTATTACGTCAATTTTTAAAAAGAATTACTCCCCTACCAACCCCTCTAATACCTCCCACACATTTTCTGCCAAAATGCGCTGTCCTTCTACGGTAGGATGAATGCCGTCGGCTTGGTTCAGTTCGGGAATGCCGCCTACATTTTCGAGTAAAAAAGGCACCAAATACAGGCCATTGGCGGCTGCCAATTCCGGAAAAATATTTTTAAATGCGGTGGTGTAGGCATCACCCATATTGGGATGCATCTGCATTCCGGTGAGTACAATTTTTGTTTCTTGGTTTTGCTGACGCACAAAGTCTATAATATCCTGCAAGTTTTTTCGGGTTTCCTCTAAAGGAATCCCTCTAAGGCCGTCATTGGCACCCAATTCTAACACAAAAATTTCCACATCCTGCTGTAGCACCCAACTTATTCTACTTTTTCCGGCGGCCGTGGTTTCTCCGCTAAGACCGGCATTGATTACTTCGTAGGGAAGTGCTAAAGAATCTAATTTTTTTTGAATGACGGCCGGGAAGGCCTCATTGGGATCCAATCCCATTCCGGCGGTAAGACTGTTGCCAAAAAACAGTATTTTTTTTGTGCTTGATGCCTCTTCTGTAGTCTCCGACTTGGGACTTACCGTTGGGTCTTCTTGTTTCTTGGAGGGCGCATCGCCACAAGATAGCCCACAGACAAACATCAAAAAATAACAAAAGATTAACAAGCTTCTAACACTCACGGGAACTATATTCGAAATCATTTCTTTAATTTGACCGCTTTGAAGATTTATAACGACAAAGCTGTTACATGACAAAGATATTAAACGTTGCGCATCTTGAGAAACACTATAAAAGTGGTTTAAAAAAACTTACCGTACTTCACGATATAAGCTTTAGTGTAGCACAAGGGGAAACCTTTGCCATTGTAGGCCCATCCGGAAGCGGGAAGACCACGCTTTTGGGTCTTTGTGCCGGACTAGATCAGCCCGATGCGGGTTCTATTTCCCTGTGTGGTACCGAATTAAATGGACTCACTGAAGACGAAAGGGCTTTACTTCGCAACAAAAACATTGGCTTTGTTTTTCAGGATTTTCAATTATTGCCCACGCTTACGGCACTAGAAAATGTGGCGGTTCCCTTAGAATTGCAAGGGGCGGAGAATGCACTATCGGCAAGTAAAGAATGGTTGGAAAAAGTGGGGCTCGGAGACCGTTTTAACCATTATCCCTCTCAACTTTCCGGAGGGGAACAACAACGCGTGGCCTTAGCCAGAGCTTTTTCAAATAAGCCGTCGGTGCTTTTTGCCGATGAACCTACAGGGAATTTGGATGCCGAAACCGGCGAAAAAGTAGTTGAGTTGCTCTTTCAATTAAACAAAGAATTGGGCACCACCCTAATTATCGTAACGCATGACATAGACTTAGCACATAAAACACAGCGCATTTTACGATTAAAAGGCGGAAAAATTATTGAAAACGCTGTAACCGCCTTATGAAGAAACCACAAAAAAATAGTGCTTCGGGAGCGCAATTTGGATGGCTCCTGAAAATGGCTTGGCGCGATGGAAAGGCCAGCACAAAAAAATTGATGCTTTTTATGGCCTCCATTGTCCTTGGTATTGCCGCAGTGGTATCTATACAGTCGTTTGGCGATAACCTAAAAACTAATATTGCCCTGCAATCCAAATCCCTTATGGGTGCCGATTTTAAGATTGATAGTAGTCGACCTGCCAACGAACGTGTTCAGGAAATAATAGATTCCTTGGGCGGTGCCAATGCACGCGAAATTAGCTTTTCTTCTATGGCGGCTTTTCCGGAGACCGGAGCCAGTAAACTGGTTCAGGTGCGCGGTATTGAAGCCGGATTTCCGTTTTACGGGGAATTGGAAACAGCACCCCTTTCGGCAGCGGCCAGCTTTTACGAACAAGAGGGTGCTTTGGTAGATGTTACGGCCATGTTTCAATTGAATTTACAACCCGGAGATAGTATTAAAATAGGTCAAATTACCCTTCCTATAGTCGGAAAATTAATCACCATTCCCGGAAGTTCTTCCATATTTGGTGCCGTAGCCCCTCCGGTGGTTATTCCGTATCACTTAATTGAAGCTACCGGTTTGGTGCAAACCGGAAGTCGCATCGACTATGACTATTACTTTGTAGCAGGGGTTGAAAATGATGTAAATCAGCTCTACGGTAAAATAGGTGCCGTTTTAGAGGCCGAAGAGGCGCGCCTAGATACGCATACAGCTACGAGTAGAAGATTGGGGCGGCGCTACGATAATTTTGGAAAGTTCCTAAATCTAATTGCCTTTATTGCTTTGCTCTTGGGCTGTGTGGGCATCGCCAGTGCCATCAATATTTATATCAAACAAAAACTGCGTGCTGTAGCGGTGCTAAAATGCCTTGGCGCCACCAAAAGGCAGACTTTTTTAATTTATTTACTTCAAATTGCCTTTATTGGCCTTATTGGCGGAAGTATAGGTACGGCTCTTGGCTTGGGCATTCAATATCTTTTTCCCATTTTACTCCAAGATCTATTACCTCTTAATGTAGAAATTTCCATAGCACCGCAAGCCATTGTTATGGGTCTGCTATTGGGTGTTTTTATGTCGATTCTATTTGCATTATATCCACTAATGGGTACCTTATATACGTCTCCCTTGCAAGCCTTGCGCGTACAGGCAACTGCCAATTCTAAATCGGTAAAAGCAGGGGCATTGGCCGTCTTGGGCATTTTTCTTTTCATTTATCTTTTTTCTTTTTGGTTATTAAAAGATTGGCGCTACGCCCTAGCCTTCGTGGTGGGTATTCTCATCACTTTTGCTGTTCTTATCGGAATTGCAACTCTGTTTATGCGAGGCATCAAGAACTATTTCCCTCATTCTTGGGGGTTTATAGCGCGCCAAAGTTTGTTGAATCTTTTCCGACCTCAAAATCAGACCTTAATTTTAGTGATCGCCATAGGTGTGGGTACGTTTCTTATCAGCACCCTTTATTTTACTAAAGATGTGCTTTTGGCTCAGGCCTCAATTGAAGGGCAAGCCAATAGCCCCAATATCATTTTGCTCGATGTGCAAACGGAACAAAGAGCGGCGGTAGCACAAAGTATATCACAAAAAAGCTTGCCTCTTTTAGATGACATTCCCATTGTAACCATGCGTATTACCAGTATTAACGGAAGGTTGGTTAATGAAATTCGGCAAGACAGCACGTCTCAAATAAGTCGGTGGATTTTAAACTTTGAGTTTAGAGCTACGTACAGGGATTCTCTTATTGCTTCTGAAACCTTAAAGGAAGGCGCTTGGACGCCCAGCGTTTCCTCCACAGCACTCATTCCCATATCGGTGAGCGAGAATTTTGCCCAAGATGCTAAGGTGGGTATTGGCGACTTAATGATATTTAATGTACAGGGTGTGTTATTAAACACCAAAATTGGTAGTATCCGAACGGTAGATTGGAGCCGAATGCAACCCAATTTTACAATCGTCTTTCCTATGGGGGTTTTAAATAAAGCCCCTCAATTTAGGGTGCTTACAACCAAAGCACCGGACGAACAAGCCTCCGCAGCATTACAACGGGATTTGGTAACTGCATTTCCTAATATCTCCATTTTAGATTTACGCCAATTGCTATCTGTAGTAGAAAACTTATTGGGTAAGATTTCTTGGATTATCAATTTTATGGCCTTCTTTAGTATTTTTACGGGAATTATTGTATTGCTCGGTGCCATACGCACTAGTAAGTACCAACGCATTCGGGAGAGTGTTTTGTTGCGCACTTTGGGAGCCACTGGCAAACAAGTGCTTAAAATAACGGCCTTAGAATATGTATACCTCGGTGTTTTGGGTAGCTTGGCAGGCATACTGTTGTCGTTACTTAGCAGTCAAATTTTAGCTTTTTGGATGTTTGAGGCTCCTTTTGCTCCCTCATGGATTCCCTTTTTGATCTTATTCCCGGGAATTACCTTGTTGGTGTTGGGCATTGGCTTGGGCAATAGTCTGGGTATTATAAAAAGTCCGCCTTTGGCCGTACTACGAAAAGAGGGTGTTTAATCCTAAAATTGGGATCTAAGGAATTTAGTTGAGAAATACCTGCTATTTTGTAGTGCCCAACGGTCCTCTTTTAAAGGGCAATACGGAGCCATCTATTTTTTTATTATTTTCAATAATGAGAACTCAAGTACTATTTATTGAATGTACAACCACTCTCCAAAGACTTCGGGAAAAGCGCTATTTTGGCTACTTTTAAGACCCAACCCAAGCCTTCATAAAACCTCCTTACGAAATAGGTATTTTGTGCTGATTGCGATGCTACATTATTTATGATGCAGAGAAATGTATGAAAATATGCGAATCACATTATTTTTTTCTATCTTGGACACAAGCGAACAAAAAATTTCTTAAAACTGTCTAACCCTAAGGCAAGCCACAGGGGTATATTTTGACTATGCTCAGCACGGCTCTCGCCAGTTTCTTTTCGGCAAGCGCAATGCAACGCATTTTGACCAAAGGGTTCAAAAACTGAAATTTTATATTTTGCCTCACCCGAAACTGCGAAAATGCGGTTCCGACCTCTCCCAAGGAGAGGTAAATAGGAAACCCCGAGGCAGAGCCATCGGGGAATCATTTAGATTATTAAAAACAACATACCGATGAAAAGAAGAAAAGTTGCTGTATTGGGTCCCATTCCCAGAGATCATATTACTACACATAACGGAGAAGTGATAGAAAAATACGGTTGCGCCACGCATACAGCTATTGCCATTGCAAACCTTTTAGGTCCCGATGATGTTGTTATACCGGTAACCCATGTGCGTAAAAAAGATGAGGACGACATTCGAAAAATATTTGAACCCTACAAAAATATTGTCTTGTCGCACATCGATGCTACAGCAGATCAGGGCGATGTTATAAACCTCAATTTTGTGGATCAAAATAAACGATTGGAAAAGCAGGTTGCTTTTATGAACCCCATTGTGCCCGAAGATATTCAGGATATTCTGGACTGTGAGGTTTTTGTTTTTGTGCCGGTAACCGATTTTGAGGTGCCTTTGGATACGCTAAAGTATATTAAAGAAAATAGCGATGGTATTATTGTGTTTGATGCGCACGGGCCTACCAATACGCTTACCATTCATGGGGATCGATTAATGAAGTTTTGGGTAGATCGGGACCGTTGGCTGCCCTATATTGATATCCTAAAAATGAATTTGGAAGAGGCCAATTGTAGTTGGTTCGAAAAAGAATACGAACTCTCGGAATTGGAGCATAATGAAGAAATTGCCCTAGAACAATTACCTCTTTTTGCGGCTCATTGCCTGCAACAGGGTCTTAAAGCATTATACGTTACTTTAGACTCTAGAGGCGTTATGGTGTATACCTTAAAAGACGGTGTTTTTAATGAACAACTGGTGCCTTCAGTAAAAGTAGCACACGTAATAGATACCACGGGTTGTGGCGATTCTTTTGCCGGTGGTGTTGCCTACGGGATGCTAAAAGATAAGCACAACTATGTACAAGCGGCCCAATATGGTAATGTATTAGGCGCACAGCGCACTCAGGGAAAAACCTTTGAGGTATTTAAATCGTTGAGCGAGACAGACCAAATGATTAAGAAAACCTACGGAATACCCTAAGCATTCTTACGCAAAAATTAGGACTACTGTAAAGGAACTTCACAACGCTGTCTTTTGCGTTAAGGATTGAAGTGAAAATTCTTTTTTTGATTTTTTTCTCAAAAAAAGATTGTAACGAAAAGCCTGACCCTTGTGGTAACGCCCTTAAGAAAAGCATCTAAATTTTACGAAAAACTGAGCTTACCTCGTTGATTATTTAATGCCTATTTGATACTAAAATCTTCATTATGTGCCTCGATCCTGAAGGAAGTACTAAAGATTTATTAGATCTACCCTTAAGGCCGGGGCAAAAAGTGAAGAAATGGAGTCAGAATGAACAACGATTTGGCTTAAAAAGGAAATAGTCCGCCCAATCACTGACGGACTATTTACTCATGATAACTAAAAACAACAATCAACTAACTTTCAAAACCTAAATAGTGAAGAATGAAAATTAAATTTATGCTTATAAATATACTACAAATAGATTTAAAAAACTATATACCAAGGCTTTAGGAGCAAACAAAAACGTTTTCGTTAAAATAAAAAACGTTTTCGTGTTAACAATTTTTATCTTTAAAACAGGACGTTTTAGGTATTAAGATTTCTATATTCGTGAAATAACGAGGTATTTTTTATAAAATTAGGAATAAGGACACCTATAAAATGTGTAACACCTAGAGGAATAAGTATCGTAGGGATTTCCATTCCTGTGCTGGGCGCAGTTGAAGCATGACCGCTTAAACATAAAGGCAATGAAAAAACAAATTACATTAAAACAATTAGCGCGCGAGTTGGGTGTTTCCATTTCTACGGTTTCAAAGGCTATTCACAACAGTAAAGAAGTTAGCCAGGATACTCGAGAAAAAATTCAGGCGTTCGCAAAATTCTATAACTACCGTCCCAATAATATTGCCCTTAGTCTTAAAAACAAATGCACCAAAACCATTGGTGTAATTATTCCGGAAATTGTACACCATTTTTTCAGCACGGTTATTTTTGGCATAGAGCAGGTAGCCAATGCTAAAGGATATAATGTTATTGTATGTCTTTCGGATGAATCTTTTGACAAGGAAGTAATTAATATGGAACTGTTGGCCAATGGAAGTATTGATGGATTTATTGTTTCGCTTTCCAAAGAAACACTAGCTAAAAAAGATTATCATCATTTTCTGGAAATTTTGGACGAAGGCATCCCTGTGGTCCTTTTTGACCGTGTTACAGCCGAAATACAATGTGATAAAGTAATTATTGACGACACCCAGGCCGCCTATGAAGCGGTAAATGTACTTATCCGATCCGGTTGTAAAAAAATTGCACTGATCACCACGGTAGATTACCTGAGTGTGGGCTATCTGCGTACTTTAGGATACCAAAAGGCTTTAAAAGAAGCGGGCATCGCCTATAATGAACATTTAATTGTAAAAATAGAGGATACCGAAAATTGCAAAGAGGGTATCGCTGCCTTATTTGAGCGAGAAACCTTTGATGGTGTTTTTGGGGTTAACGAGTTTTTTGCGGTAAACGCCATGAAAATGGCTCAAAATTTGGGCTATACTATTCCCCATGACATCGCTTTTATTGGATTTACAGATGGTCTGCTGTCGCAATGTACTGTCCCGGCATTGAGCACTGTGGCACAAAACGGTCAGGACATGGGTAGGGTGGCTGCTACTATGCTGATCGATACATTGGAGAAGGAAAATGAGGAAGAGGCGTGCCGTACCCAAATTATAAAAACAGCCATCATTGAACGGGAATCAACAGCAGTGCAACGAAGTAATACACCATAAACTCCAGATACCCGTAAGAAAATGAACCGAATTAAGAAAGTTTTGGTATAATTTAGACCTTGTTTGCGCTATTCTATCGATAATGCGCAACATATTCCTTTTAGTTTAACTTTTATTTACTATTTTTAATAAAAACGCAAACGATACCAAAAAAATATGTTGAAACAGCAACGAGTGGTTATAGAAAATGTACAACCACAACTACAATGCGGAACTTTCTTTATTAAAAGAACGATTGGGGAAGAGGTAAGCGTTACCGCCGATATTTTAGCCGATGGCCATGACGTTATGCAGGCCGAAATTTGGTTTAAACACGAAAAAGAAGTGGATCGCCAACAGCGACGCATGAAACATCTGGGTAATGATTTTTTCGAAGCTTCCTTTACCACCGACAAACAAGGTTTTTACGAGTATGGCATTAATGGATGGGTAGACAATGCCCTGAATTGGCAGCATGGCATACAAGCCAAATTAAAAGATGGGCAATACGTAAAAAGCGAATTATTAGATGGTGTTCAATATCTGGAACAGGTATTACGGCACAACCCCGAGGAAGATCGAGGTTATTTGGAGAATTTAATCGGTTTTTTTCAGGATGAAAATGCCTATGAGGTGGCTATTGATCATGCTGCATCCAAAAAACTGCACAAACTTTTTTTAAAATACCCTGAACGGAATTTGGTAAGCACTAGCCAAACCCTAAAAGTTTACGTAGATCGAAAAAAAGCAAATTTTAGTACGTGGTACGAGTTTTTTCCGCGATCTGCCGCGCCGGAAAAGGACAAGCACGGTACCTTTAAGGATGCCGAAGCCTTGTTGCCACGCATTGCTCAAATGGGCTTTGATGTGGTCTATCTGCCACCCATACACCCTATTGGGGAGGTGAATCGGAAAGGTAAAAACAACACTACCGAGGCGCTTGAAGGTGATTCCGGTGTACCTTGGGGTATTGGCTCCCGGCATGGCGGACACAAATCCATTCACCCGGAACTGGGCACTGAAGCCGACTTTAAGCACTTTATTGAAAAAGCAAACGAGCATCATATTGAAATTGCTATGGATTTGGCTTTTCAAGCTGCGCCGGACCATCCGTATATTAGTTCCAATCCAGAATGGTTTCGAAAAAGACCCGATGGCACCATGCAATATGCCGAAAATCCACCCAAAAAATACCAAGACATTGTTAACTTTAATTTTGAAACCACCGCCTATAAGGCGTTATGGGAAGAATTGCGAAGTGTTGCGCTCTATTGGGTAGAAACCTTTGGTATTCGTATTTTTAGGGTAGACAACCCCCATACCAAACCCTATTATTTTTGGAACTGGCTTATAAGTGAAGTAAAAACAAAGCACCCCGATGTGTTGTTTTTGGCCGAGGCTTTTTCACGTCCCAAGGTAATGCAACAGTTGGCAAAACAAGGTTTTACACAGTCTTACAGCTACTTTACCTGGCGGGTACACAAGCAAGAACTTATAGATTATATGGTAGAACTTACGCAAACAGAAATGCGGGAGTATTACCGACCCAACTTTTGGCCCAATACGCCGGATATTAATCCATATCACCTGCAAGGTGCCAATGAAGCCATGCATCTGTTACGTTATGCGTTAGCGGCCACCATGAGCAGCAATATCGGTATTTATGGCCCTGTATTTGAGTATATGGTTAGCGATTCCATGCCTGGCAAGGAAGAATACTTAAATTCTGAGAAGTACGAAGTGTACCATTGGGACTGGTCTATAAAAAATAAACTTACCTATATCATTACCAAAATAAATGAGGCAAGACACGAACATGCTTCCCTACAACAGACCTGGAACATTAAGTTCTGCCATATAGAGAACAATTACCTTATTGCGTATTATAAATGGAACGACGATAAAACAGATGAAACACTCACGATAATTAATTTGGACGCCCACCATTCGCAAAACGGCATGCTGCAGTTACCGTTAGAGACTATGGGAATCTCTAGAGGACAAACTATAACCATGCACGATGTAATTACAGATAACGAGTATGTATGGGCCAGTGAATGGAACTATGTAGAATTGCACACGGCGCTACCCTTTCATTTGTTTCATATAAAGCATTAATTATGGCAAAAAAGAGTCAAGAAAACGATAAAGTAGTACAGCCGCCCTACTCTTTTAATGTGGTTTGGGAAGAATTGCTAAACGATAAGAACTTCATCAAAGTATTTCTTTCAGATGTTTTGCAAGATTATATCCTAAAACAACGATGGTATGGTGGCAAGTCTAGCAAGATTAAATATATAGAACTCTCCGAATATTTTAGAATACAACAAAAAAGCGAAATGTATTATGGGCTGTTGTTAGAAGTTAATTTCGTAGAGGCTTTTTACCAACATTATTTTCTTCCTATTGCTTTTGTTACCGACGAAAGTTTTGCCGAAAAGGATCGCATCTTGTCCTTAACGGTAAATGGGCAACAAGGATTTATCATAGATGCCCTTAATTTGGAAGCTTTTCGGAAATTGGTTTTCGAAAGAATTAGGACTGCCATACCCAACGACACGACCAAGGTTCAATACCATAAAAGTCTTTACTTTAAGGACGCCGAATATGTATCGTCTCGGTTTATGGGATTAGAACAAAGCAATACGTCCATTATTATAAATGATAAATCCGTGATAAAATTCTTTAGGAGGATTTATGCCGACAAAAATCCGGATTATGAAATGAGTCGGTTTTTATCGGAGCGCAAAGAGTACAAAAATACACCCGCCTATTTAGGAAGTATAAGCATCATCGACAGTGATAACGACAACATTACCATTGCCTTAATGCAAGAACTGGTAACCAATCAGGGCGATGCATGGGAATTTATGCTATCGCAAACCGATAAGATCTTTGGCAATCTAAAAAACAAACATATCCAAATAGATCGGCTTCCAAAAATTGCGCTGTTCCAAAGAATGCAAATACGAGATGTGCCTCCCGAAATTATCGATTGGGCCGGACTGAATATCTTCATTAAACTACAAACCTTAGCCAAAAGAACAGCCGAAATGCATATTGCATTGGGTTCAGAATTTGAAGATACCTCCTTTACCCCAACCCGTTTTAACGGAGATTACGAGGTTTGGTTAAAAAACCGACTCTTATACCAGTTTCAAAATCGCCTGAATATCGTTGAAAATAACTTACACCGACTGGAAGGCCGTGCGTTGGAACTGGCCAATGTGTTTCTGGAACGTAAAAATGAGATACGAAAGAAATTTGTAAATTTCGATTGGACCAAATTAAAGGGCGAACGCATACGTGTGCACGGGGATTACCATTTAGGACAAGTATTGGTACAAGGTGATGATTTTTTTCTGCTCGACTTTGAAGGGGAGCCCGAAAGTACAATTCGAGACCGAAAAGTAAAACAGCCACCCTTAAAAGATGTTGCCGGCATGTTTAGATCGTTTCATTATGCCATTTACGCTACCATTTTTAGCAACGGCGAAAACTATGCCTACACTCAAGAGGAACTCTTTAAAGCCGGGGAAATACTTTATCGCTATTTTATTGGGGTTTTTTTAGAGACCTACGTAAGCCTTATTCAAAAAGAAAATCTTAATATTGGCTATAATCAGGAGCGTATTTTTATACTAAAGTATAGTATGCTAGAAAAAGCCGTTTACGAATTGGGCTACGAAATGAACTCCAGACCGCTTTGGGCTGTAATTCCTTTAGAAGGCATTATGAATATTATAAATGAAAACAACTAACGAAAGCAATATGGGCAAAGTAATACCACATAGTTTATTCTCAGAATTTGATATTAATCTATTTAAAGCAGGAAAACATTACCGCCTCTACGATAAGTTAGGCTCTCATCTTATTGAAGTAAATGGTGAAAAAGGAACCTATTTTGCCGTATGGGCACCATCGGCAAAGGCTGTTAGCGTTATAGGCGATTTTAATTACTGGCTTGAAGGGGATCATAAATTGAATGTCCGCTGGGATGGCAGCGGTATTTGGGAAGGGTTTATTCCGGGTTTAGACAAAGGAACCTTGTACAAATACAAAATTCACTCGCACAACTATGATGTTAAGACCGAAAAAGCAGACCCCTTTGCGCGGTATTGTGAAAAACCACCAAATACGGCTTCGGTGGTTTGGGATGCCCCTTATCAATGGAAGGATAAAAACTGGATGGGGTACCGGCAGGACAAAAATGGTCTAGACAAACCTTATTCGGTCTATGAAGTGCATCTTGGTTCATGGAAACGTAAAAATGGTGACCAATTCCTCTCGTATGTAGAACTCGGTGACGATTTGGTGAACTATGTTAAGGAAATGAACTTTACCCACGTAGAGTTTATGCCCATCATGGAGTACCCCTACGACCCTTCTTGGGGATACCAACTTACCGGTTATTTTGCCCCCACCTCCCGTTTCGGAAAACCCGAAGATTTTAAACTATTGGTCGATAAATTGCACCAAAACGACATTGGCGTTATTCTGGACTGGGTACCCTCGCACTTTCCGGAAGATGCACATGGGCTCGGGTTTTTCGACGGATCGCACTTGTATGAACATCCGGATCGAAGAAGAGGCTACCACCCGGATTGGAAAAGCCTTATTTTTAATTATGGTAGAAATGAAGTGCGCGCCTTTTTAATAAGCAACGCCTTATTTTGGCTAGATCAATATCATGTAGATGCCCTACGAGTTGATGCCGTTGCTTCCATGCTATATTTAGACTATTCCAGGAACGAAGGGGAATGGGAACCCAATATCTATGGAAACAATGAAAATCTGGAAGCAATCTCCTTCATTCGGGAATTGAACGAAGAAATCTACAAAAGCTTTACCGGCGTACAAACCATTGCCGAAGAATCTACCGCCTTCCCCAAGGTTTCTAAACCGGTAAGTCTAGGTGGCCTTGGATTTGGGATGAAATGGATGATGGGCTGGATGCATGATACGTTGGAATATTTCAAAAAAGAACCCATTTATAGAAAATACCACCAAAACGAACTAACTTTTGGAATGACCTATACATTTACGGAGAATTTTATGCTGCCTTTCTCGCATGATGAAGTGGTGTATGGTAAACAATCATTGTTGTACCGAATGCCTTGTGACGAATGGCAACAATTTGGCAATTTACGGTTACTATACGGGTATATGTTTACGCATCCCGGAACCAAGCTTATTTTTATGGGTGGTGAATTTGGGCAATCTTCCGAATGGAATTTCCAAAATAGCCTAGATTGGCATCTGTTGCAGTACGATTATCACAAAGGAATTCAGCAACTCATCAAAGACTTAAATACCCTTTACAAAACCTATCCGGCACTCTATGAAAAGCAATTTAGTCCGGAAGGATTTCAATGGATCGACTATGGTGATAACGAAAACTCCGTGCTTACCTATATTCGTAAAGGGCACGATCCTAAAAACGATCTTATTGTAGCTTGCAATTTTACACCCATACCAAGAGAACATTACAGGGTAGGTGTGCACAGAGCAGGGCCGTTAAAAGAGATTTTTAACTCGGATAAAAAGGACTACGGTGGTAGTGGCATGACCAACAATAAAATTAAGGTAACCAAAACACCGTGGCACGGCCATGAAAGATCTTTTGAAATTACCATACCTCCCTTAGGAGTTGTTATTTTTCAATAAGAGGAAGGTCTTTTTAAAACGAAAGCATAAAGCCCATAACGAATATTTTGGGCTTTTTTTATGTGGGTTGTTTAGGGCTTTGTAAGCCCCATAAACAATAAGCAGGCTTATAACCACGTTTTCATAAAGCTGAATACTGCAGATGAATTAGTGTTCATGTCAACCTACAACAAAAGGCAACCTGTAATTTAAGCATAGTTGGTACAGCAGAAGACGGCGAAGTAGCAACGATGAAACCGATTTCGATTACGCTTATACCTGTTTTAGATTCGCATTCAACTAATGAGTACGATTCCGAGGTTGTAGGATTACTCAAAGTAAACCGTTATGGATTCATCAGACCCAAGGTACAAGGTATATGTTGTTAACATTGCGTTTCCAAAGGGTTAATTTTTTTATTCTAAAGGTGATAAGGACGCCATAAAACCCATTTTCAGCGTTTTAGTAGTCTTATTTAAGTGATTTTTGCGTATTTGCACCCTTTTTTTAAGTAAATCATCGAAAATATTTGAAAACCTATGAATTTTTATTAGGTATTTCTGTCGATTAATGAATGACCTTTGGGATATTAACCCTCAAAATCTTATCCCATGAAGAAGTCGTTAATCTACAAAGTGATCATTGGATGTATCTTAAGTATAACGTACATGCCATTACAGGCGCAGCAAAAGGTGATCCCCCGAGTACCCGATGCTGAAAGCCGCGAAACCAACAAAAGAATAGAAACCTACTTAGAACTCAAGCATTTGGGCTATACCGATCCCGAAATTTTCGAAGATTTGGGCAATGTAAGTTTTCTATCTCAGAATTATGAAACCGCACTTTTTTGGTATCAAAAATTAATGAATACCTCCCCTGAAAGCGCATTGCCCTCCGGATTTCATAAACGATTGCAATATGCCAGAACCATGGCAGACAACACCTATATGTCAGTAGCCAATGATCTTGATCAACGAGATTGGGTTGCCATGATAAGAGAAAACTACCAAACGGATAGCGAACGATCCAAAATTACACATGCTACTGCCCAGGAAAAGTACAGACCTTTGCCACTACCGGGTTTGCATGAAGAACGCACTGCGGAATTAGTACACTACAAAAGAGGTGCTACTGCAGACTTAAATGCCTTACCAAACAACAAAGGTATTTATGAAGCTCCGGTAGCTCTTACCGCCGATGGGAATACCGCCTACTACAGCAAAGGAGTATACGAGAAGCCCTTGTATGGCATTTTCTCTAAAAAGGAACTTGTTCATAAAATTTATAAGGCTCAAAAAGTAGCAGGCGAATGGAAAACAGTGAGCGTTCTTCAGGTTTGCCCAAAGGATTTTTCGGCCATGCATCCGACGATTTCAGAGGACGGTTCACAATTATTTTTTGCGTCTAACATGCCCGGAACCTATGGCGAATATGATATTTATGTGGTAACTATACATGATGATGGAACACATAGTAAAGCCATAAATTTGGGCCAAAAAGTAAATACAAAAAAGAACGATTTATATCCTAATATCGTTGGTGGCAACACCCTCTTTTTTGCCTCCGAGGGACGTAACGGCCTGGGTGGACTGGATGTGTACATGACCCGAATAAACGACAACAACGTAGAAATGGCTGTACATTTAGGAAGTCCTATTAACAGTGCAGAAAACGATTATTCTATTGTGCTGCGCACCGAAAGGGGTATGGGCTATGTAATGTCTAACCGCGGGGCAGACAAAGATACGATTCAGCAAGTAGCCTTTTCCTATGCAGGAAACCAACCCCAAGGCACTGGAGAATTACGAGACCTTCACCTACTAGATGTTTTGCACAGTGGTAGTAAGGTTGATTATTCTAGTTCTGTTTTCGAAGATCAATAAAACGACGTTTGGCATCCATCACTTTCAGCATTCTTTATTTGGTGTAGCAATGAAGTGATTTGCCATGGCAGTATGAGATCGCCAACAAAAACCGCGCAACAGGCATGTCACAAAAAAATAGAGTGCATCGCCAAAAACCGGAATGCTCCCGTTGGCACTACTTCACTTCCGCTTTAGTTATGGAAGTAAATTCACAGCAAAAAAAAATAAAATGAGCTATTCAATTCCCTCACGATATAAACTCTGTTTGCTTCTCGCAACGTACGTGTTGCTTTATCATCCCACTGCGTTCGCCCAAGAAGAAGTAGCAAACAACCGATCTACCAATACCTACCACAATCAATTGTATTTTAATAGGTATTTAATTAACCCCACTTTTTCCCTTGTGCGAGAAAACAAGTCGTATCTCAATATATTGCACCGTAACCAGTATGCTACTTTTGATGATAACAGTCAAAATTACTATCTAGGATTTAGCCATAGACTGAACGAACGCACCGCTCTTGGTATCGGCGTTTACAGTCAGTGGGAAGGTGTTATTCAAGAATTTGGTTTTAATGCTAATTACGCCAGTGCTGTTCGTCTTGGAGAAAAAAGCGCACTTACTTTTGGTGCCAATGTTACGTATTTTAATGTTGGTCTAGACAAAAACAGGGTAGTGGCTTCTGAAAATGACCCCGAACTATTGGCTGCCGGCAAAGAGAGTAAATTGGCTATACAGCCTGGACTAAGCCTATCGGTGGGTAAGTTTGATGTAGGATTGTATGCGCAAGACTTTGCACAATACAATCAAACGACAAATGAAATTACCACGAACATAAATGCAAAAAGCGTAAAAGGAACCCTGCAATACACCTATGAGCTTCAGGGGTATGGATTGTTCAAAAATGCCCGTTTAATGCCGTTGTTGCAAATAGGACAGAACCAAGATAATTCTATAGGATATTTAGGATCCTTATTGCTAGACATGCCCAAATTAGGCTGGTTACAGACCAGTTGGGACGATAGTTATGGCTTGTCTGCGGGATTTGGTTTTAACCTCAACGACACCATGTCGCTAGGATATCTTATGGAAAAAGATCTTGCCCAACAAGATGCGAACTTCGGATGGAACCATGAACTCTCACTGGCCTACACTTTTAAAAATAAAGAGGCTACCTCTACCTCTTATGCAATGGGTTCCGAAGACAGTAAAATAGATGGTATAGTGCGCAATTACGAAGAACAGATTCTGAAACTGCTGGCAGAAAAGGAAGCGCACAAATCGAAAACGAAAAGTAAGGACGCTGCTAAAGCAGCACCTGAGGATGCCTCAACGAATACCTTGGCCTATGAAAACCGTCTTATCCTCGATGAATTAATTCTTCGACAAGATTCCATTGAGGCTGCCCGTACTGCCGCTTTTGAACAACGCTTCGAGACGATATTCAGATTACTCCGAAACGACATACAAAACAACATTAAAAGTAATTTACAAGATATACAGACTGGTCAACAGACAGCCCTTGCTGTAACAGAAACGAAGTCCACAACCGACAAAAGCCGCGCCCAGCCCGTACAAGATGAATTTATAGAAGTACCCATTAAAGTACTTAACCAATCTGACATGGACGGAGTAAATACCGGATATTACGTGATTGCCAATGTTTTTAAAAATAAAAGTTATTTAAATGCCTTTATGAATAAATTAAAAAATGAAGGTTTAGAAGCTCGAAACTTCTACAACAAAGAAAATGGATTGCATTATGTGTACTTGGCCGACTTCCATTTTAGAAAAGATGCCGAAGTGGCTTTTCAGACCCATTTGAACGGACGCTATGAAGCAGAGAAATGGATTATGCAAGTAGATAATCCAGCAGCAACGGTGGCTAATAGTTACGAAGACGATGGTTACTCGCGTCGAAATTAAAAGATCTGGTTGTTAATAAAAAATTTCTTGAAACTGAATATCCCCGAGGCAAGCCATAGGGGTATTTCGCCAGTTTCATTTTGGCCTTTGGGCCAAAAACCGAAATTTTGTATTTCACCTCACCCGGAACTGCAAAAAGACAGTTCCGACCTCTCCAAAGGAGAGGTAAATAGGAAACCCCGACCCTTGGGTCGGGGAATCTTTAGATTGAAATTCAACTGAAACGATGGTATGTATGGTATGAGTAGGTGCTGCTATGAAACAAGTTATGCTAAAACGTATAATGCACAGGAGAATGATTGTTGGGGAGTAACATTCCTGTGCGGAGCGCAGTCTAAGCATGACCCATTTAATAGAATAGACATAAACACATGAAAAAGCTCTAATAGCGGAGACTTCACCCAACAAAATTCCCTGTTAAAAGCATAAAAATAGTTAAAAATTACTGATTATTAGCAGTTTACAAGAATTTACGTTATCCGTTCTTTAAAATGCCTTTATGTAGATTGTATTATTTGTTGGGTTGATCAAAGGAGGGGGGTCCGGGGGGACATTAGTGCCCCTCCTTTTTGTTTGCCCTTTTGCAGGCTATGCATTTCAACGAAATTTCTTACAAAATGGATTGAGTTGCTTATAAATTTTCTACATTTAATTGTATTTCTGTTTAAAAAAATTATTGTGTAACCCCAAATCCCCCCGGAATATGGAAAATTTTTACCTACAATCTACATGTTTCAACACTACATGCAGCAATTTAAATGCTAGAACAAACCGTAATCTTGTTCCTAGGCAAAACGCACTCCTATCGATCGCCCGCTATCTTTCCTTTTTACAAATGAAAATTTGTTTGGAGCAACGCTGATTTCTTGGCTGAACCTATGAAATAAATACCTGATATTTTATCGAATCTGCGTTGCGCAGCATTAAACAAAGCCTAATGCATTGCAGCATATATTATCGCGGGTTTTTGTGTAAAAGGCAGCTGTTTAGTGCTCCGTTCAGTGCTATTAATTTCATAGACCTCCCGCCTAATTCACGTGCTAATTGCCACAGGTTAACCTGGGTGTATTAATCGATTTACAATCATGTTTTATGGTCTGCGGAAATCCTTAAAATGATTTCCCTGTCTACCCTTTGCCCAAACACAACGGTAAATTCTGATTCTATGTCTATTATGTTCCTTAGGCTAGCCCATGCGCATCACTTATGTCATTAACTCAGGGTATACAGCGTGCTAACACCAAGGTATCCACACAAAAACTCACAAATTATGAAATCGAACATCTTAAACGTAATGATCATCGACAATGAAAAGTTGTATCACCAAGCCTACCGGTATTATTTTGAAAAGTACCGCGACTATTGTCTTGTGGGTCTATACGCATCTGTAGAAGATGCCCTAAAAGATTTTACCAAAATACAACCCGACATTATTGTATCTGAAGTATTTACGCCTCAACAAATTGGCCTACAAGGCATTCGTGCTTTTCGCAAAAAAGATAGGCACGTAAAAATTATTATGAGTAGTAATCAGACCGAATTTGATCTGGTAAAAAAAGCATTTAAAAATGGTGCCCATGGTTATATTACCAAACCGGTAAGCAAAAAAAGATTGCTACAGGCGCTAAATTCAATTAAATACGAAGGAGCCACCATGAGCAATGATATTATCCAAAAAGTAATATCAAACTTTCACCAAAAAAACTATGTGTCCTTTTCCGACAGAGAAAACCAAATTATAGATTATTTGTGCTCCGGTGCAACCTACAAACTTATTGCCGATAAACTATATATTACCCCAAGTGCAGTAAACTTTCATATTCAAAACATTTATTTAAAATTAAATGTAAATTCTAAATCTGAAGCTCTGTTAAAGTTGCAAGAAATGGATTAAATACAGTAATAAGACACCTAAGAATCGTATTTCTCAAGTTAATGAAACCAGATTCTTAGGTGTTTTAGATTGCTGTAATACCGAAACGACTCTAATACTCTTGGGGTATCCTTCATTTCTTCTTACCACTGTTCATGAACATGACTAAGGTAACAATAAGGGCAACGCACACCATGGCAAAAACGGCGATCATTATAATGCCATTGCCCCAATTTACTAACGGAAGTAGTGTATTTTGCATAATAGAAACGTATAAAATTATACCGACAAACTTAGATAAATTCAAAGAATCGCTTTATGATACAAATCAGCTTTAAGGTTTTAAGGCAGCTTTTTATACATTAATTCTAATACATACCTTCTGAGTTAAGATTTCTTGGAGTCGCCTTTAACCTTGCACGTACCAATACCGAAAATACCGTACAAAGGACAAAATCCAACAAGGCTTGTAAGTACAAAAACGGCGGCGACAGCCAATAGCACATACGCCAATGCGCCTTTTAAAATATCAAAATAAATTAAAATAGCAATGGACAGCGCCAACAAAACCCGTAGAATTTTGTCTAATTTTCCCATGTTTTTTTTCATGTGCTTATATTTATTTTTATAAATTGGAACACTCCTTTGACAGTACCATAAATCCTGATTGCTTTAAAGCAGGGAATCCACCTTCTATATTAATGAGATTATGTATTCCACGACTTTTTAAGATAGAAGCGGCTATAACTGAGCGGTATCCCCCAGCACAATGCACGTAAAAATCGTAATCAATAGGAAATTCATTCATAGAATCGTTAAGCGTATCCAAAGGTGTGTTTTGCGCTTCTTTGAGGTGTTCTGCCTCATATTCCGCAGTTTTTCGTACATCAAAAAGATTGGGGTTCTCGGCTTGCGCTCCTATTTTTACCGCATCGGAAGATACCGAATTTACCGTATCATACTCCTTACCCGCTTTTTTCCAGGCGTCAAAACCGCCTTCTAAATAACCAATAGTACCGTCGTACCCAACGCGCGACAATCTTGTAATGGCTTCTTCTTCTTTTCCATAAGGGGCAACCAACACTATCGGTTGTTCACTATCCGAAATTAAAGCACCTACCCACGGCGCAAAATCCCCATTAAGGCCAATAAAAATAGATCTTGGAATGTGCCCCTTTACAAAATCGTCCTGATGGCGCACATCCAAGACTAGGGCATTGGTATCATTTGCCGTCCTTTCAAAGGCATCGGGTGCTAAAGCCTTTGTGCCTCTTTGTAACACTTTGGCAATATCTTCATAGCCTTCTTTGTTCATTTTTACATTCAACGGAAAATATTGAGGCGGCGGAAGTAAACCCTCAGTAACTTCGGCTACAAATTCAGATTTTGTCATGTTCTCTCGTAAGGCGTAATTTATCTTTTTTTGGTTGCCCAAGGTATCTACTGTTTCCTTCATCATATGCTTTCCACATGCAGAACCGGCTCCATGAGCGGGATAAATAATAACCTCATCAGCCAAAGGCATAATCTTTTGGCGCAGACTATCAAAAAGGATTCCTGCCAAATCCTCTTTCGTCATATTCGCCGCTTTTTGTGCCAAATCCGGACGACCTACATCTCCCAAAAACAAGGTGTCTCCCGAAAACAAGGCATGGTCTTTTCCGTCCTTATCCCGAAGTAGATAGCAGGTGCTTTCCATGGTATGGCCGGGTGTATGCAGTACTTTAATCGTAAGATCGCCCAGCTTAAATTCAGCTCCATCTTCAGCAATAATTGCCTCAAAAGACGGATTGGCAGTAGGGCCAAACACAATAGGGGCACCTGTTTCTTTTGAAAGCGTTACATGCCCACTTACAAAGTCTGCATGAAAATGAGTTTCAAAAATGTACTTAATTTTGGCATTTGCTGCTTCCGCCTTCCGCATGTAGGGTGTCACCTCCCGCAACGGATCTATAATGGCCACTTCGCCATTACTTTCTATAAAGTAAGCTCCTTGAGCCAAACAACCGGTGTAAATTTGTTCTATATGCATAACGTATAATTTAAAATTCCTTTTTAGTTCTCATAGATTTACTCGTGTAAAGATAGCGCTCCTTTGAGCCAATCTTTGTAACCTTAGTTACCTTGCGTTCTATTTTGATGCGCCAGCTTTTCACTGAGATCGTTTAACATGGTTGGATTGTCGTAATGGCTTACGGCATCTTGGGTATTGGCAAAAAGATGATCTTTATGCAATAATTTGATAATGGCACTATTAAAAATTATATCGCGGGTGGGTCCTATGGCACCGGAAATAAAAAAGGCTATGTTATTTTCTTGAAGCTCCTGAATAAGTCCTACCAGCATGTCCGTTGCAGTAGCGTCGATATAATTTATAGCCTCAGCGTTTAAAATAATAGCTCTAAGATCTGTGCCTTTAGTCTTTATAAATTTGGCCAATTCCTTTTTAAAATAACGCTGATTCCCAAAGAATAATTGGGCATCAAAGCGGACAATCAAAAGATCGTTTCGCACTTCAATTTCATCCTTAAATCGACTAATATTGCGATAATAATATGATCCTCTTATTTTCCCCAATACCGCAAAATGAGGTCTAGACGTGCGGTACACCATAAGCAACAAAGAAAACAATACGCCAAACAAAATTCCTTCCTTTATCCCAATCGTCAGGGTCATTACAAAAGTGATCAGCAACAACACAAACTCATCCCTATTGTGTTTCCAAAGTAGCATTGGAAATCTAATATCGATTAATCCCGTAACCGATACAACAATAATGGCCGCCAAGATGGTGTTGGGGAGATAATAAAACAAGGGGGTAAAAAACAAGAGGGTTAAGCCTACCAAAGCAACACTGATTATAGAAGCCATTGGGGTTGTAGCACCTGCTTCATTATTAATTGCCGATCGTGACAAACTGGCGGAAACCGCATACGATTGAAACAAGGATCCAAAAAGGTTTGCCGTGCCTAATGCAATTAATTCTTGATTTGCATCTATGGTTTCTTCATTGGTTTTTTCCTCTAATGCCTTGCCAATAGACACCAGCTCCATATACCCTATTAGTGCTATGGTAAGCGCCATGGTGCTCAGCTCTTGCACGTGCAACCAGTTGAATGTTGGCCAATTAAACGATGGGAGTCCACTTGGCACTGCACCAAGAACACTAATTCCCGAAGCGGTTAAATTAAAAAAATAAACCGTTACCACACCAAGGATAACCGCAATAAGAATTGCCGGTATATTAGAATTCCAATATTTAAGAATTAGGATGAGTAGTATTCCCGAACACCCAACGAGTATGGAAATCCAGTTCGTCTGCGGCAAGGCAGCAAATAAAGAAAGTAGCAGTTCCTGAATGTGGCTACTTTGCGGAACATTCACCCCAAAAAGATGCTTTAATTGACTAAAAATGATAATTAAAGCAGCAGCAGAAGTAAACCCGCTAATGACAGGTTTTGACAAAAAATTGACCAAAAACCCCATTCTTAAAATTCCTAAAATTAATTGAATGGCACCCACCATAAAGGTAAGTAGTAAGGCCATGGCAATATAATTTTCCACGCCATTAATTGCAAAGGTACCCAGGGCGGCAGCCAAAAGCAAAGAATCCATAGCCACGGGACCCACAGCCAATCGTCTTGAGGTGCCCAATAAAGCATAAATGAGTATGGGCAACAAAGCGGCATATAAGCCATAAACGGCGGGCAACCCGGCAATGAGAGCATAAGCCATACCCTGAGGGATAAGGATTATGGCCGTGCTAACGCCCGCTACCAAGTCCTTTCTAAAAAATGACCTTTTATAGTGCGGCAACCAATCCAATATTGGAAGAAATTTTTGCATGAGGCAAAATTACCATTAATAATGAAACGGTTCAGTAACATTTGTTACGTACGGATGGTTAATTCGATAAAATATAGGGTTATCCTCCAAAATAAACTTAACCTAATTTGATCTCCCCATAGCAACGGATATGATTCCATTTTTTATGCGAATTCCTGAATATGCATCCCCGAGGCTTCGGAATTCATTTCTTTCTTCTCAGTAACCTGTAAAATTTAAAAAGATGTACATTAACTTGCGGGCGACAGACGTATACGACTCAATTGTGAATCGGGTAATGGCACCGGTATGGTTTTCATTTAAGTACCTTGCTCCTATGTAATCTCCTTAGGTTTTTACGGAAATTTGCACTTTAAATACTGATGGTGCATTGCCCAAGAATTGAAAACCATTATGCAAACGAGATTGGTGTACGTCATAAGGGTAAAAAGTTATCGGCTCTATGCACACCATATTTGGCACTTCGGTCCAAAGCATAAAACTACCAAAACCCGTTGTGGATAGGGTAAGCTGATTTTTATCTCTAAGTGTAATCTGTTCACAATTGGGCACATGAAGCGCTCTACTGCCCACCGATAAAACCTGAGAAAGCGAGATGCTTTGGTGTTCTGTTTCTATTTTTGGATCTGACAATTGTAGCCGAAAGGCCGGATGATACCCTAACATAAAAGCCATATCTCTTTCTCCGGAAATGGTAAACGTAATTTCTAAGCTATGGTCACCTAATTCAAACGTTTTTAAAAACTGAAAGTCGTATGGCCACTGAAGCCATTGCTGTGCCGATTTTTCGGGAAACTTAGGATTACGCACCAAGGTTTGGGCTTTATACGATTTTAAAAAAACAGCATTTTTAGCTGTTTGTTCTATTATTTCATACGACAACGCTCTCAGCAACCCGTGCTGATCTTGAAGTGCGTCTCCCTTTGGAGTTTGTACCCGGTAATTTGCATCGTTGGTAGGGCCAATAATGGGAAACATTTCGGTATCTGTATTGCGCCAGCCCGGACTTCCTTTTTGATGCATATATTCGTACCCTGCCACCTGATAGCTTACTAATTCGCCACCATTAATACCGACAAGGCTCTTCTCGTTTTTCAGGAATACCATTATTTCTTTATTCATTAATCAATCGATAAATTAAAACTGCCGTGCGCTTGGTTAAAGCTTCAAATGTGTTAAGATTTACTGTTTCTTCTGGGGTATGCGCACCCCATCCCATGGCACCCAATCCGTCTAATCCGTCTACGTAGGCGGCTACAAATGATAAATCTGCAGCACCGCGTTTCCCGGGATCATACGCTACCACTTGCCCCTGTCCCAAGTCTATACTAACCTTATTTAGAACCTCAAGAAGTCTTTGGTTGCCTGGGGTAGGAGGCATGGCAGGGTAACTGTCCGTAAAGGTGATCGTCGCTTCGGTTTGCGGGAGGTTATTTGCCACAATGTCTCGCATTTTTTGTTGTGCATTTTGCTTTTGTGCTTCGGAAATAAACCGCATACCACCCCGAACCATAGTTGTTTGGGCAACTACATTAGTCTTCCCAAAGGTATTTCCTTTACCGGTACGCTCATCGTAATCTATAAAAGTGCCTCCCAATACTTGTCCCGGATTAAACGTGAGTAAGTCCGCTCCCCGAACCTCATCGTAAAACGAATTTAGAATGCGCGCCATTTCAAAAATAGCTCCGGCGCCAATTCGTTCATTAAAAATACCGGACGAATGGGCACGTTTTCCTGTGGTTTCTAGCACCCAGCCCGAAGAACCCCTCCGAGCCACCGTAGCATAGTTAAATCCGGTTGCTGTCTCAAAACCCAAGGCAATATCACTTCGTTGGGCCGCCTCAACTAAATCTTTGCGACTAATAGCTAAAGGTTTACCTGTACTTTCCTCATCGCCTGTAAATGCCGCGATTATTTGCGCGTTCTTAAGTAAGCCATTTTCTTGCAAGGCCTTTAGGGCATAAAGTATAATGACATTTCCACCCTTCATATCATTGCCTCCCGGTGCCAATGCCACACTGTCATTTATTCTTTTAAATACCTGAAAAGGACTATCTTCTTCAAAAACAGTATCCAAATGTCCTATCAATAATAATTTTTTGCCTTTAGTACCCGAGGTTTCTGCAAACAGATGTCCCGCTCTATTCATTTCTTCAGGCATTGTGATCCATTTTGTTCGGAAACCAATACCATCAAAAGCCTCCCTAAATACCTGACCTACTTGGGCGACTCCCTTTTTGTTTAATGTACCACTGTTTATGTTTACTACTTTTTCTAAAAAAGTAATGGCCTCCGCATTATTCTTTTCGATGGTAGTTATTAATTTTTGCTCTGTCCGGGATAATTTTTGCGCAGAACTTAAACTACTACATAATAGAGTAGTTATGAAGAGCACCGGAAAAACAGTTCCTTTGATTATGGCTATTTTAGTTGCGAATAGGCCAATAATACCAATCCTGTACGTTGAAAATTGCTTTATTTGTTTCATTTTTAGGCTCCTTTATATACCGACATTTGATTTGCAAAACAAGATACCAAAAATTTAAAGCCTTTTCAGCGCGTGCGATATAATTTATTCTTTTAAGAAGGTATTGGCATCGAATCCGGTACAATTTTTTTATTTTTACTGCATTATTGACACTAAAACAAGACACTAATGAGAACCGTTACTATTGCAAAATTGCCATTAAAAACCATCCTTTTATTAACTGTTTTATGTAGTAGCCTCTCCTTTGGTCAGTCGGAGCGAAAGAAAAAAGAAATTATTGAAGAAGCCAAAGAGGCAAAGGCAGAATTCTTAAAACAAGATCCGGGATTAGAAAAATTCTTTAATGAATCTTACGGTTACGTTATTTTTCCCAATGTAGGAAAAGGCGGTTTATTGGTTGGTGCAGCTGCAGGCACCGGGGCGGTTTGGCAACAGGGAGAGCTTATTGGCACCGCAAAACTGAAGCAGTTAAATATCGGTTTACAAGCCGGTGGACAAGCCTATAGAGAGGTTATCTTTTTTGAAAAAGATGCCGATTTAAGTCGACTAAAGGGCAACAAAGCAGAATTTTCCGCACAGGTTTCGGCTGTAGCTTTAAAATCTGGTGTATCGGCAGATGCCAAATATGTAGATGGTGTTGTGGTATTTACTATGGCAAAAAGTGGTCTCATGTATGAGGCTTCTGTAGGTGGGCAAAAATTTACGTATAACAGTTTATAAGGGTAGTTTTAGTATTCTTCTAAATGTAGAATCAACAACCAAATACCCTTTTGTAAGTGGCTTATTTACTCAAATTTTATGGCTTTTACGGGCGTAACTTTGGTGATTATATAAGAGGGTAGCACTAACATGAGTAAGCATAATAAGAGTACTCCCAAGTTAAGAGCCGCAATAGTGGGCATATCCATATACACGGGGATATAGTCTATGTAATACTCTGCCGGATTTGGAAATTTAAAGATTTGGAACGTATTCTGAATCCATATAAATCCTAATCCAAAGAGATTGCCCCATAACAGGCCCACCGCAATGAGATAGGTAGCATTATACAGAAAGACCTTACGAATACTCCAGTTATTGGCGCCTAAGGCCTTGAGAATTCCGATCATTTGGGTACGTTCTAGAATGAGTACTAAAAGTGCCGTAATCATGTTAATACCCCCCACAATAATCATTATACCTATGATGAGGGCAATATTAAAATCGAATAGCCCGATCCATTCAAAAATCTTATAGTATTTATCTTTAATGGTTTGTGTGTCTAAAGTAGCCAAGGTTTTCCCATAAATTTCTCTACTTTTCTGATCTATTTCATCAAAATTAGTCAAGAAAACCTCAAAATTCCCTACTTGGGCTTCGTCCCATTTATTGATACGCTGAATATGCCGAATATCCACGAACACGTAGGTACTATCAAACTCTTCAAAGCCACTATCGAAAATACCAACAATCTCAAATTTTCGTTGGTTGGGTACTTGCGAGGCATCGTCATCTTTTAAAAAAAAGGCAGAAAATGAATCGCCTACCTTTAACTGCAATCGGTTGGCCATTACTCCGGAAACAAGTACTTCTTCGTTAAGTTCGGAACGATATTCGGGCAACCGACCCGCTACTATGTATTCTTTAAAAACCGTCCAATCGTAATCCTTGCCTACCCCTTTCGCAATAATGCCTTCGAAAGTATCTTCTGTACGGATAATACCCCCTTTACTGGCCACTGCCTGCACATGGGCTATACCGCTAACGGATGTAAATTGCGGATAAAATTCTTGTTGTAACGAAACCGGTACTACAGAAACATCGGAGGCATTATTATCATAGTTATATATTTGGATATGCCCATTAAAAGCAGCCAATTTTTCTCGAATTTTTATCTTGAGACCTACACCCGTAGAAATGGCAATAAGCATCATAACAATGCCCAACGCAATAGCCGTTATGGCTATTTTTATAATTGGTGCAGAAATACTAACTTTATGCTCTTTACCGGTGATAAGGCGTTTGGCGATAAAATATTCTAAATTCAATATATGGCGTTTTTTACAAGTTCCAAAAATACATTTTTATTGTGGTTTTTAGTGATGACTTCCTGCGGAAACTCCCCTAAAGCAAATGAAAACATAAGAAATAGTGTTGTAACGGAAAAGGAAAGTCTTGACGCGCCCGCTATTGTGGTGGGTGCCAACCAGACCTCAGCATACCTGCCTCTTTTAAAAAATAAAAAAGTGGGTTTGGTAGCCAACCAAACCTCAGTGATTTTTAAGGACAACGATCAGCACGTTCATTTAGTAGATTCTCTTTTAGCCTTACAAATAGACCTTATCAAGGTTTTTGCCCCCGAACATGGCTTCCGAGGTGCCGTTGATGCCGGCGAAAAAGTTACGGACGGAAAAGATGCGAAAACCGGTTTGCCGCTCATATCTCTATACGGTGCAAACAGGAAACCAACCCATGCCCAGCTAGAAGATTTGGATGTGGTTGTGTTCGATATTCAGGATGTGGGTGTTCGGTTTTATACCTTTATTGCCACACTGCAATTGGTTATGGAAGCCTGTGCGAAAAATAATATTCCCGTGATCGTTCTGGACCGCCCCAACCCGAACGCTCATTATATAGACGGTCCTATGATGGAAAAAGAACATGCGGGATTTCTAGGTATGACTCCGATTCCGTTGGTATATGGAATGACAATTGGTGAATATGCCCAAATGGTTAATGGAGAAGGCTGGCTTACTGGAGCCAAAAAGGCAGCACTTACGGTTATTCCCCTGCTTCACTACAGCCATACCTCGGAATACACGATCCCCATTAGACCTTCGCCCAATTTGCCCAACGATACCGCCATAAATCTATACCCCAGTTTAGGTCTTTTTGAAGGCACTAATGTAAATGCAGGTCGCGGTACCAATTTTCAGTTTCAACGTTATGGGGCTCCTTTTATGGATGCCACGCAATACGATTTTAGCTATACCCCCACGCCGCAATTTGGAGCTCAAAACCCGAAACACAAAGAAGTGCTTTGCTATGGCCGAGACCTCTCCAATACACCAAAAATGAACAAAGTAGATTTGCAATGGCTCATAGATGCCTACAACAACACGGCATCTAAAGATCAATTTTTTCTTACCGAAGGGTTTACAAAACATGCCGGTACCGCAACCTTGCAACAACAGATTATAAACGGGCTCTCTGCCGAGGAAATTAGGGAAACCTGGCAAAAGGATATTGCCGATTTTAAAGCGATCCGAGCTCGGTATTTGATATACGATTAATTTTACTTTTATTGGAAACCAAATAAGGTTGGCCTGATGTATTGATGGTTAGTATTTTTTATTTGCGTTAAGGAATAAAAAATTTCTTGAAACTGACTATCCCCGAGGCAAGCCATAGGGGTTTTTCGCCAGTTTCATTTTGGCCTTTGGACCAAAAACCGAAATTTTGTATTTTACCTCACCCGGAACTGCAAAAAGGCAGTTCCGACCTCTCCAAAGGAGAGATAAATAGGAAAACCTGACCCTTGTGGTAGCGCCCAACAAAGGAATGGCTTGCAAAACGGAAAAAATTGGAATGAATCTTTTTAAGATGCTGATGCGCTGTTTTTTTTGGCCGGATTGCCTTTCGGAGGTTTGTATCTTGTAAAAGGGATTTTTAGCAACGCGCCCAAATGCGCATTTTTAGCTGCATCGGGATAGGTGTCTACGCCATAGACGATTTCGGCGTTGGGCAGTTTGGAAAAAGTGCCGAAAAAGCGATCCCAAAGTGAAAATATATTGCCATAATTGGTGTCGGTGTATGGCAGCACAAAGTGATGGTGTACTTTGTGCATATCGGGAGAAACAAAGACCCAACTTAACGCGTTATCTACCTTTTTTGGCAAGGCAATATTGGCATGGTTAAACTGTGAAAAAAGCACCGAAAGTGCCTGATACAACATAATGACCCCTACCGGGGCACCGACTACCAAAACGCCCAAGCATGTAAAAACAAACCGAATAACACTTTCGCCCGGATGGTGCCTATTGGCCGTGGTTGTATCTACTTCATGGTCGGTGTGATGAATGAGGTGAAACCCCCAAAGTACTTTAATTTTATGTTGTACCCAATGCGCCAACCAAGCCGCAATAAAATCGAGAAGAAGTACACCTAGAAGTACCTGGCCCCACAAAGGCCAATGCGCCAACTGAGGCAAAATTCCGATACCGTGGGTAAGCGCCCAATCGCTTGTTGCTAGTAAAAGAAAGGCCAATACAAAATTAATGAGGACCGTGGTGAGCGTAAAAAAGATATTAACGCCTGCGTGTTTTACTTTGTGGTACTTGAATTTAAATAAGGGCGCAGCATATTCCAGCAACCAAAAAAAAGTGATACCCAATACTAAAATGAGGCTTCTGTGTGTAGCGGGAATTGTTTCGAAATACGTAAGAATCGTTTGCATGGTATTAAAATAGTAAATTTATGCCTTGACGCCCTCGCAAAAAATAAGCAATGCCATAACGATTTGGAATATACGCTGTTTGGTAATAGAATTTGTTATTTGAAATGCTTTTTCATGGCTTCCACAATGCGGTAGGCAGCGGGACAAATGGCTACGTTTTTTAGTGTTAAATGGCCAATTTGATGAAATTTTTTTCGGTCGGTATGCGGAAACTCTCTGCACGCCTTAGGGCGCACTTCATAAATGCTGCAATAGTTATCCGCATTTAAAAAAGTACAGGGCACTGCCTGTAGCACATAATCCTGATCTTCGTCAATTTTTAAGAATTGATTTATAAATTTTTGAGGTTTTAACCTTAAAAACTTTGCAATTCGCGTGATATCGCCCTTGGTAAACAAGGGGCCTGTGGTCTTGCAACAATTGGCGCAGCCGAGACAGTCGGTTATTGCAAATTCTGCCGCGTGCAACTGCTGCATGGTAACATCTAAATCTTTCGGAGGTTTCTTTTTTAATCGCTTAAAAAAAATGTTGTTTTCCTTGTGTTTCTCTTTGGCCATCGCCGGAAGCTGCCCTATTTCTTGTTCCATCGCTACTGTTTTAACCCAAAAAAATAGCCTACTTTTATACCTTGTTAAAAAATAGGTATTTTGCCTTTCAACTACAAATATACACTGTGAACGACGTTATCGGAAACGCCTTGTTAGATTATCAATCGGGAAATTACACAGAAGACATTCTCACCCGTTCTTCACTCGATGAAGAAGATCGTATTCCCCTACCCTATCTCTTTCGGAAGTATACAGAAATGCCGGAGCTAGAGCAAAAGGCATTACAACTTTGCCGGGGTACCGTGCTCGATATTGGTTGTGGTGCCGGAAGCCACAGCCTGTACCTGCAGCAAAAAGGTTTTGATGTTACCGCCTTAGACCAGTCGCCGGGAGCTATTGCTGTCTGTAGATTAAGAGGTATAGAACAGACATTGCAGCGCACTATCTACGATGTTTGCGACGCTAAATTTGATACCCTGCTTATGCTAATGAATGGCATAGGAATTGCGGGTACGTTACAAGAACTAGACCCCTTTTTTGGGCATTTAAAATCACTAATGGCTTACGATGGACAAATTTTACTAGATTCTACAGATATTATTTATATGTTTGATGAAGATGTGGATGGGGGTCACTGGATTCCTGACGCTGAAAATTACTATGGGGAAGTCGAGTTTAGTGCGATGTACAAAGGCAAGAAAAGTACAGCATTTCCGTGGTTGTATGTGGATTATAATACGCTGCAAAGGGCAGCAAATGCTAATAATTTAACATGTGAACTTGTAAGTGAGGGCTCGCATTACGACTATTTGGCAAGACTTAAGGTATTGGCATAATACAGGCGATTTTTTACCGTTTACGTTCCTAAAGCCAACTAAAGCACCGTACTAATTCTCTTGGGAGTTATGCATTTAATTTTGCTGCATCGTATGATAAGCAATAACAAGGCAGATTTGATGAATTTAAAAAAAGATCTATGAAAAGATATCATTTGCTCATGACTGCAACCCTGCTCATTTTGATGAGTTTGGGTTGTTCGGATGGCGGCAACGATGGTGACAGTAGCAACCCCACACCCACCGTTAACAAAGCAGCCAATCTAAGAGCCACGGGAGCTTCGGCCAACGACATTCTCTCTAATACCAATTTTACCAAATTGCAAATAGAAATAGGCTATGTCACCGGATTTAGACCCACCGATAGTGCTATAGAAGATTTTGTAGCATTCCTAAGAAAACATACATTTAAAAATGATATTGAGGTCTTGTTTAACGAATTACCTTCACCGGGAAAATCGGTACTCACCTTACAGGAGATAGCCGACCTCGAAACCGAAAACAGAACGGCCTACAACAACGGACAAACTCTTGCCGTTTATATTTATTTTGCCGATGCTCCTTCTGATGGAGATGATGAGGAATCGAACAAAGTTACCCTTGGTGCCGTGTACCGCAACACCTCTATGGTCATCTATGAACGAACGATACGCAGATTGGCTGCCCGCAGTTTTGCCATCAGTAATTCGGATGCAGAAACGGCGACCTTAAACCATGAGTTTGGCCATCTTTTCGGATTGGTAAATTTAGGCACGGTTGCCATAAATGACCATGAAGATCCGGAAGCAGCCAACCATTGTATTGTGGACGGATGTCTTATGCGGGCAGAACTGCGCTTTGGAGCCGGCTTCGCCAAATTCATGGAAAGCAGAAGTGCCAAGGGCTTGGCCGTTATCCCCGAATTAGACCCTGAATGCGTGCTAGATTTGCAAGGAAATGGTGGGCGGTGATTTTAGTTGTCGGTTGATGGTTGATGGTTGATGGTTGTTCGTTGATCGTTGATCGTTGTTGGTTGATCGTTGATCGTAAGTTGTTTTTGCGTTTATACTTCTAGGAAACAAGGACAACAGCACACCTGAGACTATCAAACTGCAACTTTAGCCCCCTTTTACGGAATATTCAAGTATTTGTGAGTCTGTAGGGACACTTTCCACCTGGGATTTTTCATCACATAATCTACAATCCAAGGAATTACTTTTTCGCGCACACTCCATTCCGGTTGCAAATAAAGGATACAGTGTGATTCTACGTTAGCCGCTTGTTCTTCGGCAAAAACAAAGTCGTGCTTATTAAAAATAATCATTTTCAATTCATGGGCTTCACGATAAATGTTGCCTACGGGAAGTTTATTTTTTTTGGGAGAAAGACATATCCAATCCCAAGTACCCGTTAGCGGGTACGCGCCGGAGGTTTCAATATGAGTTTGTACATTTCGTTGCTTTAAGGCTGCCGTTAACGGACCCATATCCCAAGTTAAGGGTTCACCGCCAGTAATCACAATAGTGTCCGAATATTTTGTAGCATTTTCTACAACAGTGGTTATGGCTGTTGGCGGATGCGTTTCTGCATTCCAGCTTTCCTTTACATCGCACCAATGGCACCCCACATCGCAGCCCCCTACTCTAATAAAATAAGCAGCCGTACCTTTGTGAAAACCTTCACCTTGAATGGTATAAAACCCCTCCATTAATGGAAGCATTTCACCGCTAGCTACTAGCTCTTCTACTTCTTCTTTACGCATTAGGCAAAGATAGAAAAAAGCCATCTGTTATCTCACAATGCACATAGTGTTTAATAAGGCATCCTGCAAAAGCATGCCTAATGCGAATTGTATTAACGTTGTTTCCCATTTCTGTTTTTGGCAGGAGCACGAATACCACTCAATTAATTTCAAATCGTTAGATCAAAAAAGGCTCGATGCGGCGACTCAAATTGCGTATTCATTTTTTTTGTTGATTAAAATTACCCTATTTTTATCAAAAAAAATAAAGCACATGAGCACTAAAGATGCTTTCTTTGCCCATATTGAGGAAGGCTATAGCACAAAAGGCGATTTTATTACCATGGGTGCCGGTATTTTAGACGGTGAAACCATAACCAATGCCCATGTAAAAATTCCGTTAAAAACCCTAAACCGCCATGGCCTCATAGCCGGTGCAACGGGAACGGGAAAAACAAAAACCTTGCAAGTTATTGCGGAAAACCTTTCTGATAAAGGAATCCCTGTGTTACTGATGGATTTAAAGGGCGACCTCAGTGGTTTGGCCTTGCCCGGATCATCCAATGCCCATATTGAAACGCGCCACGAACGCATTGGTCTTGCTTTTGAACCTAAAGGCTTTCCTGTTGAAATATTATCGCTGTCCGAACAAGATGGCGTAAAACTAAGGGCTACCGTATCCGAGTTTGGCCCTGTCCTTTTTTCTAGAATCCTGGACCTTTCACCTGCACAAGAGGGTATAGTTGCCGTTATTTTTAAGTATTGCGATGATAAAAAACTACCCTTATTAGATCTTAAAGATTTTAGAAAAGTATTGCAGTATAGTACTGAAGCGGGCAAAGCAGAATTTGAAAAAAGTTATGGTAGAATTAACACCAACTCGGCCGGTACCATTCTTAGAAAAATTATAGAACTGGAATCTCAGGGAGCGGAGTTGTTTTTTGGAGAAAGATCGTTTGAGGTGGATGATTTGTTGCGAACAGATACCCATGGAAAGGGGTATATTCATATTTTAAGATTGACAGATATACAGGATCGCCCAAAGCTTTTTTCGACCTTTATGTTGAGTTTGTTAGCTGAGATTTATTCGAACTTTCCCGAACAGGGCGATAGCGATAAGCCGAAACTTGTTTTGTTTATAGATGAAGCACACTTAATTTTTAACGAGGCCTCTAAGGCCTTACTCAATCAAATAGAAAGCATTGTAAAATTAATCCGTTCCAAAGGCGTGGGACTATTTTTCGTAACCCAAAACCCCACCGATGTGCCAGATGCGGTTTTAGCGCAATTAGGCTTAAAAGTACAACATGCCTTAAGGGCGTTTACGGCAAAAGACAGAAAAGCGATTAAATTGGCAGCAGAAAACTACCCCACTTCGCCTTTTTATAATACCAGTGAAATTTTAACCGCCTTAGGTACAGGAGAAGCATTGATCTCGGCCTTAGATGAAAAGGGAAGACCCACGCCATTGGCAGCCACCCTACTAAGAGCACCTATGAGCAGAATGGACACGCTGACAGCTAACGAACTAAGTGGCGTCATACATCAATCTAAACTCATTACGAAATACAATGAGGCCATAGACAGGGAAAGTGCATACGAAATCTTAAATGCGAAAATAGAACGTTTGGAAGAAGAGCAAGAAAGACAAAAAAACACATCGTCTCCCAGAACCACCACAAGAACACGGCGAAGCACAGCGGCCAACCCCGTTGTAAAAGTGTTAACCAGTGCCACCTTTATTCGGGGTGTGCTTGGTGTACTTAATAAAATGATAAAAAATCGTTGATTCCTTTTTAGTCTCGCACAAAAGAATGATTCCTTGGATGCGCTGTATGTCCGCTTAAAAACAGTAACTATAAACACATGAAACGCCCATGTATAACTAGTACACACAGGAGTATGATTATCGTAGGGCGTTCCATGAGACCGCTCAAAAGCAATAAAAACAAACACATAAACTAAAAATGAAGCAACATATTCGTTGGTCCATCATGTTTGCCTTGGCGACGTGCTTTATACAGTGTAAGTCCGAAAACAATCAGCAATTTTTGATTACAGCGGACTCTGTAGGGAAAATAAGTCGATCTTCGGCTTTTTCAGATTTAGAAACCCTTTTTGCTTCCGATTCCTTGGTCAAGGACACAACGCGCATAACCTTAGGTGCCAATACATCTAAAGTAAGCGTCTACGAAAAAGGGGGGCGTCATTTGCTGACGCTAACACCAAGTACAGATAGCATTCCTAAGGTGGAAAACATTCGCATCTTTGATCCGCGTTATAAAACAGAGAAAGGGGTTGGTCTTCACAGCACGTTTAAGGACATTAAGACCCATTACAACATAAAAAAAATTGTAACTGCTTTAAATAATGTGGTCGTCTTTGTAAAAGGAAGCGATGTGTATTTTACGATAGACAAGCAAGAACTACCAGCTAGTCTTCGTTATGCCAGTAGTGTGACTATTGAAGAAGTGCAAATTCCTGATGCAGCAAAAATTAAATACCTTATGGTTGGGTGGTAGCCATAACCATAGAACGGTGCAACATGGTGCAGATAAAATTCTTGTAACGCTATTGCGGTTATACGGAGTAACTCTTGCGGCTTATTCTTTTTTCAATGAAAAATACATTACAAAAAGTACTGCCATTAGCTTACGGGGCTTATTTTAACAGTTTGTCTTTAATTTCGCCCGATCTTGCGGTGCAAAAAGCGTTTCGGCTATATAGTTCACCGCGAAAAGGAAGGGTGTTACCCCAACAAGCTAAATACCTAAACGAGGCGAAAGATAAGCTCGTAGAAATAGAAGGATTACACATCCAAACCTATCAATGGTTCGGGGCTAAAGAAACGGTATTATTACTGCATGGATGGGAAAGTAATGTGTTTCGATGGCGAAATCTCATCGGCATATTACAAGAAGCCGGCTACCGCATTATCGCCTTTGATGCCCCCGGACATGGATACTCGTCCGGTAGCATGTTGCATGTGCCTTTGTATGCGCAGTGCCTGCAGCACCTTATTCCACTTTATGATCCATCGTATATCATTGGACATTCTATGGGAGGTATGACAGCACTGTATCACCAATATTTGGAACCGAAAAATAGGTTAGAAAAAATAGTGGCGCTTGGAGCGCCCTCAGAACTTACGGATATCATGAAACACTATCAAAATTTACTTCAATTCAACAACAAGGTCTATAATGGCTTAGATGCTTATTTTTTGAGAAAATTTAATTTCAGATTTTCAGATTTTTCCACCTCTAAATTTGTCAAAAATAATACGAAGCCGGGCTTATTGGTTCATGATAGAGAAGATACTATTGCTCCGTTTCGCGCGTCGGAAAAAGTGCATGCCCATTGGAAAAGTAGTGTTTTAATTCCTACTCGGGGTTTGGGGCATTCCTTGCATCAGATAGAAATTAACCGACAAATCGTCGATTTTTTGAAAAGGTAGGAAGGTACGGTTTTCTTATGGTTTGAGCCTTTGCGTAGGTACGGAATCCGTCTTAATAACCCTCCATGGTACTTTTTTGGCAGGTTCCTTTCCGTTTCGGGTATACTTAGATCGCCTTGGATGTCTCCATTGCCAAGTCGCTCCTATACGCCATGCAAGTTGATCCGGCGATGATCATGCGCTTCATTATTGATCCGTATGGAGTGAACCCCATTCCGCACTACTTTTTCACGTACTGCTATATCGCGAAACGCATATTGATTACTATCAGGCTCATAAGCATCATTTAATATAGTAAAAGCTTGTTTTACAGTTGGATCAAGGTACATATTGGCTCATTTCTTGCTCGTCCTTGTGCTGCATACAACCAAAACTTGGTCTCTTCTTTTTGATCTGCCTTAAAAAAGTTCGCAGGAAAATGCATATAGCACCAAAGGATTAAAGGTATTTAGATTTTGCGAAATTTGGTAAGCGATATGCGATTTAAAGGATTGATCACTACCATTTAAAATTACCAAAGCTTCATTATGGCGCGCCACAACAATTTCCATAAAAAATTTCTTGAAACTGACTATCCCCGAGGCAAGCCATAGGGGTATTTCGCCAGTTTCATTTTGGCCTTTGGGCCAAAATCCGAAATTTTGTATTTTACCTCACCCGGAACTGCAAAAAGGCAGTTCCGACCTCTCCAAAGGAGAGGTAAATAGGAAACCCCCACCCAAGGGTCGGGGAATCTTTAGATTGAAAATACTTTTAGTTTCAATACATTTTGTCTGCCCGTTTGTCGTATGCAATGAAATGAACGCTAAACAGCCTAACAAAATGGTACCTTGCTTCATGATTAGTTCAACTTCTACATTTAACAATAGAGGCCGATCTGGGTACATTTTTGGTTCGCAACACCTCCTATACCGTTCCTAATAACAAAACACGCTAAAGTTACCCTTGGTTAAAAACGCTATTTTGTACCCACTCTGGGTTGCGGAATAGGCGGTGGGCCCGGAGGTAGCATGGCCTCCCATACCTCGGTTCCTTTTCTTTCAACAAATTCTGCCCTAATTTCCGTTCTTAATTTTTCATTCTCGAACAAATCTACCATAGTAGCACCTAAGGTTTTGGCAGCAAACAACATGCCTTTATGACCTATGCTCATACCTCCGGATGCGACTACGACCCAAGAGTGCCAAGGCGAACCATGTGGTGCCGTGGTAGCCAGCAATGAAATTTCCGGCACAATATAACTTACATCTCCTACATCCGTAGACCCCCCCTCGGGATCCTCTTTGGTTTTATCCAAAGGTTGAATCTTTCCATTAATTCCATTTTTCTCCAAACCGTAATTCTCCATAAGGGTATCGGCAAAATCCAATTCTTCTTGAGTATACGTAATAGGCCCAACGATTTCCATGTTTTTTTGAAGCACTTTTGCTCCGGTTTCATTTACGAGGATTTCATAGAGTCCATTATTCAATTGAATATCATATTCCACCCCTGCCATGAGAGCGGCTCCTTTAGCGATTTCCCTCATACGCTCCGTAACCTCTGCTACTCCACTGCGTTTCGAATCGCGTATCCAAAGCCAAACGGCAGCCTCATCTGGAATTACATTGGGTATTTTACCTCCATCACTATACACATAATGCATACGTACACTGGGTCTAACATGTTCCCTCAAAGAATTAATACCATCTGTAAAAAACTCAGCGGCATCCAGAGCACTGCGGCCATTCCAAGGGTCGGAGGCGGCATGGGCACTTTTTCCCCTAAAGGAAATGGTATAGTCCGAGACGGACTGCGAACTTTGTATCCCTGCTTTGTTTTCATAATCGGGATGCCAATCTAAACATACATCCAAATCATCGAACAATCCGGCACGGCCCATATACACTTTTCCTGCCAAATCTTCTTCAGCAGGAGTTCCGTAAAACCGAATAGTGCCTTTTAGTTTGCCTTCTGCAATTAATTCCTTTATAGCAACGGCAGCGCCCAAACTACCAGGTCCAAACATATTATGACCACATCCATGTCCGGGTGCTCCAAGGTGCAATGGTTCCTTAGTAGGAAGTGCCTTTTGAGAAAGTCCGGGCAACGCATCGTATTCGCCCATAATTCCAATGATGGGCTTCCCCGAACCATATTCTGCGATAAAAGCCGTGGGCATTTCCGCAACACCTCTTTGTACCCGAAAGCCTTGTTTTTCGGCATAATCTGCCAATACTTGTGCGGAATTGGTCTCCAGTAAAGCCGTTTCTGCGAAAGCCCAAATCTGATCACTAAGGTGAATCAAATTTTCTTGATGTTTTTCAACCGATGCTATTACAGCTCGTTTATTCTTAGACACTTTTTGCTGCCCAAGGGCAGTAATACAAATAAAACTCGCCAAAAGAATTAAAAACGTGTTGGAGTTTTGCATGATTTTTTTGTAGTGATTCATTTTGTTTGGTTTTTGAATGAAGGTAGCAAAAAGTATACACTTGGTACTACCTCAATTTTGTACAAGGTAGAAATTTACGTCAATTAAAAAGCCTATTCGATCAAAATTTTGAAGTGCAAATAAACGATTATACGACCCTTTTAATAAGAAATAGCCGTGACCTCCGTTATTAAAGAGGACAACTTAGGTCTTACTTCCTTAAACAAACCTTAGGATAGCGATCTGTTTTGGGGAACTAGAAGCCTTTATCAAAAGAAGTGACTATATCATGAGATTTAAACACGTTGGCATTTCCCTTATGGATATACTTTGTAAAAACACGTCGTTATACGTAAACTTACGCTGATGAAAAAAATAGTAATCCCTTTGTTGGTTCTCTTTAGTTTGGTATACTTTAGCAGCTGCGATGGTAATGAAGATGATTCCGGTATTCTTATTATACAACCTGTAGACAGCACCCAAACGAAATCGGGAGATACTCATGGTTTAAGTATTTCCGAAGGTGGGGATTTTTAGCACAATAGTTCAATCTAAGAATGATAGTTGAACCTTACATAAATGTCCTATAGAAGTAGTTCGACTCCGATTTTGATAATCATCCCTTAGCGGTGTTTTATTTTTTAAAATTTTCTCCACCTTTACCTCCACCTTTCTCAATAGTTGACCTTTGAGAAGGATTGGTTTGCGGTATTTGCCTGCCGGAATTACCAGAGCTATTGTTTCCCCTAGGATTCCCTGAATCCCCATTGTTATTATCATTTTCTTCAGCCATTAGAACTACAATTTATTACCAATACGTTTATAAAAAAAATTAAAGTCAAACAAATAGCACTTACAAAAATAAAAATAAGTCCGTATTTGAGATTATTGTTTTGTTTTTTTAGTGTTTCTTTATTGTCGTTAAAAGAATCTCTATTTGCCCCAATTTCAAAATCATATATATCTCTACTATCCTCTTTGTTAATTAAAATATCAAATTCACTAAAGTTAATTCCGTGATACATTTTTTTAGGAAACAATGATTTAATTAGGAAATAAAGTCCAACTAGGTTTAAAATAATTGGAATTGAAAATACAAAAATCCAAGTTGTGCTTTTTTCAAAATTGTCAAAAAGTCCAAAAGCCAATGGAATAAATAGCGACGAAATAGAAACAAAAGTTCCAGCTTTACTGTTGTTAGAATCTATTGAGTTTAATTGGTCATTCAATAACTCTCTCGATTTTTGTGCTAAAATTTCTGAATTTCTATTTTCCATTTCCAAAATTACCGACAACTACCAGATACTATAACTTTCTATTACGATGCCTTTCCCGAGCCAATAAGGTATTTTTTAGTAGCATGGCAATGGTCATAGGGCCCACTCCACCGGGTACTGGGGTTATAAAAGATGCCTTTTTGCTTACATTCTCAAAATCTACATCGCCGGTAATATAGTAGCCTTTTTCTTTGGTATCGTCTGCCACTCGCGTAATCCCCACATCAATCACCACGGCATCATCCTTTACCATTTCTGCCTTTAGGAATCTGGGAACCCCCAATGCGGAGATCACAATATCTGCCTGAGAAATAATTTGGGTAATGTTTTTGGTATGGCTATGGGTTAAAGTCACGGTTGAGTTTCCGGGCCACCCTTTGCGCCCCATTAAAATGCTCATAGGCCTTCCTACAATATGGCTTCTGCCAATTACTACAGTATGTTTACCTTGGGTGTCTACGTTGTATCGTTCTAAAAGCTCCAAAATTCCGAAGGGCGTTGCCGGAATAAACGTGCTCATATCCAACGCCATTTTACCAAAATTGGTAGGGTGAAAACCATCTACGTCCTTGTCCGGATCTATAGCCATAATTACGGCTTGGGTATTTATTTGTTCCGGCAAAGGCAACTGAACTATAAAACCATCTATATCGGTATCTTTATTGAGTTCTTCTATTTTTCGGAGCAATTCCTGCTCTGAGGTAGTGCTGGGAAGTCGCACCATGGTTGATTCAAAACCAACCCTTTCGCAGGATTTTACTTTACTGCCTACATACGTAAGACTTGCCCCGTCACTACCCACAATTACAGCAGCCAAATGCGGCACTTTTTCACCTCGTTCGCGCATTTTGGCTACCTCAGCCGCTATTTCTTCTTTAATTTCGTTTGCTATTTTTTTTCCGTCTAGTAGCTTCATGTTGGTTTTACGTTTTTAGTTGATGGTTGTTCATAGATGGTTGATCGTTGATGGTTGTTCGTTGATGGTTGATGATGTATTATTTTATAACCTTAGTACCTTTAATCCTTAAACTTGTAACAATAAAAAATTTCTTGAAACTGACTATCCCCGAGGCAAGCCATAGGGGTATTTCGCCAGTTTCATTTTGGCCTTTGGGCCAAAAACCGAAATTTTGTATTTCACCTCACCCGGAACTGCATATAGACAGTTCCGATCGCTCCAAAGGAGAGGTAAATAGGAAACCCCTACCCAAGGGTCGGGGAATCTTTAGATTAAACCTTGCACAAATTATCTCATACCCTTTATACCACCCATCATTTGCATCATTTTTTTACCACCTCCTCCTTGCATCATTTTCATCATCTTACTCATTTGTTCAAATTGCTTTAGAAGCTGATTTATTTCCTGTACTGTTGTGCCACTGCCCAATGCAATACGTTTTTTTCTACTGGCATCTAATTTTGATGGCGTTGAGCGCTCCAGGGGGGTCATGGAATGAATAATCGCTTCTATATGCTTAAAGGCATCATCATCTATGTCCAGATCCTTTAAGGCTTTTCCCGCACCGGGAATCATCCCCATCAAATCCTTTAGGCTTCCCATTTTCTTAATCTGCTGAATTTGACTTAAAAAGTCATCAAAACCAAACTGGTTTTTGGCAATTTTCTTTTGAATTTTTCGAGCTTCTTCTTCATCAAATTGCTCCTGCGCGCGCTCTACTAATGAAACCACATCGCCCATCCCCAAAATACGATCGGCCATACGGGAAGGATAGAATACGTCTATGGCATCCATTTTTTCTCCCGTTCCTATAAATTTTATAGGTTTATTTACAACAGATTTAATAGAAATGGCAGCTCCACCACGGGTATCCCCGTCTAATTTGGTAAGAATTACACCATCAAAATTAAGAATATCATTAAAGGCTTTAGCTGTATTTACGGCATCTTGCCCTGTCATGGCATCTACCACAAACAAGGTTTCCTGAGGTTGAATGGCTTTGTGAATGTTCGCAATTTCAGCCATCATTTCTTCGTCGATCGCCAAGCGTCCTGCGGTATCTATAATCACCACATTGTTCCCATTTTCTTTGGCATAAGCGATTCCTGCTTTTGCAATGGTCACAGGATCGTTGCTTTCTTTATCTGAAAAAACCGGGATACCCAATTGTTCGCCAACAATATGCAATTGATCTATAGCGGCAGGCCGGTACACATCGCAAGCAACCAATAAAGGTTTTTTTGATTTTTTAGATTGAAGATAATTTGCCAATTTTCCTGAGAAAGTGGTTTTCCCAGAACCCTGCAACCCCGACATAAGAATTACCGAGGGATTTGCAGACAGATGAATACCCACTTCTTCCCCACCCATTAATTCGGTGAGTTCATCCTTAACGATTTTCACCAATAACTGACCCGGTTGCAAGGTGGTTAGTACATGCTGGCCCAGAGCCTTTTCCTTTACTTTATTGGTAAATTCCTTAGCAATTTTAAAATTAACGTCGGCGTCTAACAAGGCACGGCGGACTTCCTTTAAGGTTTCTGCCACGTTGATCTCCGTAATCTGTCCATGTCCTTTAAGCACATGGAGCGCCTTGTCTAATTTTTCACTTAAATTATTGAACATTGTATTCCGATATTATAGGGAATTGCAAATTTAAGAATATGGTTGGGATGTTCGCAGTTTGTAGCCAAAAATATAAAAAAGAAAAGGGCAGCTTCTCGCGAAGCTACCCTTTCAGAGCTTGGGGCAAAAAAGGTTTATTATTTTTCGAAGGTTAGAAAATCGGTACCTCCGTTTCCGCCACTTACATGAGTCAATTTTATAGTAGTGGCAGAGAATTCCAGAATATCCCAGTCCTCGGACAACTCCTCAAAATTTGATGGTGTTGCAAAAAAGATATTAAAATCGACATCACTGCTACTTGGATTGTCATCATCGCTAGAATTGGAATCAGTTACCGACCAGACACCGGACACCGTTTGATTGCCATTTGTAGCAACCAAGGTGCCATCGTCGTTAAAAGAGAATATAAAATTTGTAAAATTCGTAGTCTCCTCCTTATCTGTATCGAAAAAAAAGGTAATCCTCCAATCTCCATTAACTACCGAAGACCTGATGGCGTTGATATCGGTGCTTGTAATTTGATCGTTTTCCGAATCGCTGCTACTATCACAGGAAATCATAGACAGTAAGGAAACAAAGAATAAAGCGGGTACCACAAGTGTTTTTTTCATTTTATATTCTATTTTAAATTATTTTTATGTATTATTTTTCAAAAACTAGAGTGTCTGTGGAACCATCGCCACTGATGTCCTTTAGCTCTATTCGGCTTGCCGTTGCGGAAACAATATCCCAATCATCTGTGAATTCATCGAAAGGATCAAATTCACCCAAATTCATAAAAAGCTTAAGCTTTCCGTCGCTGTCGCGTATTACTCTCCAAAGGCCTCGTTGTATTGGGTCAGCGTTAATGCTTACCTCTATAAGGTGATTGGGGTCAAAGGAAAAATCAAAACCGTTATAATTGGCAGTTTCATCTACACCATCATCTTTGTACTGAGCTACCACCCAATCGCCACCCATCATGATATTTCGAATTTCCAGTACATCGCCGTCGCCGGCATTGTCGTTACATACCCGTTCTAAGATGAGTTCATAGCCTATGTCCGACACTTCAAACTTTAATCGATTATCCTTTAGATCGGCAAGAGGCCACTCGAAACTAACGCCAGGTTCATCACCCATAGTAATAGCCATGACTAAACGACCTTGTTCATTTGCCGCTATTTCCCATGAGCCTTGCAAAGTACTTTCGCCATCACTTAAGGTAACGACACCCTCTGCTAGGAAATTGAATTCGAAACCTAGCAATCGGTCTAATTCCTCGCCTTGGTTTTTTACCTTTTTAATGATCCACGAGCATTCTGCAAGCGCATTTCTAAGTCTTTCCAAGGTTACCCCAGAATCGTCTCCGTCGTCATCACCGTCGTCATCACTATCATCATCACTATCATCATCATTATCACAGTTATTTTTGGTGTTTTCTATGATATTCGCCAATTCGGCATTGCTGTTTGCGGTAATTTTAGAACCATCGTACAATTCCAAAGTAACAGGAAAATCAAAACTTACGAGATCGCTGTCGTCTAAATCCGCAAAAAAACGTCTCATTTCTTTGTCACTGTTAACACTAACATTTCCTGTTTGTTGCCTCTGAATATCGAAGGTAAAAAGCGTAATTGGGTATACGAAATCTACACAACGGATATGGTCATCATCGTCATCATCGTCGTCGTCTTTTTTGCAATCTTCCACTAATTCTCGCAAATCCTCTTTACTGTTAATAGTGAGTTCTGTAAAATCGCCAAAGGTAATCGTCACCGGAAAAATAATTTCCAAAAGGGCACTTGGCAATTCCGTGACCACTTCCTTTATTTGCTTTAGATCTTCTCTAGAATCAATACGAATTTCTACACCTCCGATATTTACGGTATAGGGAAAGTTTATGGCAAAGCAGCGCGATTCATCTACAATATCATCAATAGAACCATCATTAGAGGACGCCCTCTTAATTAATTGTGCTGTTGCCGAATTTGCCACTAATGTTTCTTGCGCATTAGGCTCGGATAATTCTTCAAATTCATCTTGACAGGCGTTTAAAAATAATGCTCCCGCAAGTAGGACGGCATACATTACATGTTTTACTACATTTTTCATAACGATTTGGATTTTATTTGTTCATACAACCCTAAAACAACCATCTTTAAAAATACCCTACCTAATTTTTTAATTTTTTTAAGATATATTTGACAAAAATTTCCGCTTTGGACAACGTACAGGCAGACAATGTATGTGAAGAACAGCTATTTAGTTCGCTCTTTAGGACTCATTCTAAAACGGTTTTCCATGCTGTTTATTATAAATATGGGAACGAAGAAAAAGCCTATGACGCAGTGCAAGAAGCTTTTTTAAAGCTGTGGGAAAATTGCGTTAAAGTGAGTCCTGAAAAGGCGAAGTCTTTTGTGTTTACCGTAGCCAACAACCTGTACCTGAATGTACTAAAGGCTGAAAAAGTACGATTAAAACATGCGCATACTATTGTAGAAGGTTCTTACGAATCGCCCGAATTTACTTTGGAGCATAAACAATATCAGGAAAAACTAGAAAAAGCGCTCAACGACCTACCGGAAAACCAACGCACCACTTTTTTATTGAATAGAATTGACGGAAAAAAATATGCCGAAATTGCTACTATGGAAGGTGTAAGCATTAAAGCTATAGAAAAACGAATGCATTTGGCTTTAAAAACGCTGAGAGATCAGATTGAGGGAATATGAGTGACAGGTTTGGCATTTGGCGTTTAGCTTTTGGCTGTTGGCGTTTGGCGTTTGGCTCTTATAAGCAAAAAGAAGTAGGGTTTTTTAGCACCTAGTTGTTTTACCATTATAAAACTTGAGATCATGCAAGAAAATTACTTAGCAAAATGGCTCAACAATGAACTTTCGGAAGAGGAGTTTGCTACCTTCCAAAAATCCGATGCATTTGCAAGCTACCAAAAGCTCATTGAAGTATCGAGAGGGTTAAAAGCACCTCCATATGACGTGGACCGGGCGCTACTTGCCCTAAATGCACAGAAAGAAAAAACGAAAGACGTAAAGATAATCGCTCTGAACCCTTTAAAACGATTTATTCGCATTGCAGCGGTCGTTGCGCTTCTTTTTGCTGCGTCGTACTTCTATATGACTACCTTGAATAAAACCGTTGGCACCCACTATGCAGAAAACAAAGAAGTAGTATTACCGGATGGTTCTGAAATTGCGCTAAATGCAGCTTCGGAAATATCGTATAACGAGAAAAAATGGGATCAACAGCGCACTATTTCCTTAGAGGGAGAAGCCTTTTTTAAAGTAGCTAAAGGCAAACGCTTTACTGTGGAGACCAAAGATGGTCTTGTAACGGTGTTAGGCACGCAATTTAATGTGGTGCAACGAGATGGTTTTTTTGAAGTACACTGCTTTGAAGGTCTTGTTGGTGTTAGCTATGAAAATAAAGAAACTCAATTACCGGCAGGAACATCTTTTTTAGTTTTAAATGGTGTTCCACAGAAACGATCCCCTTTTAGTGCCTTAACTCCTTCATGGATGAATGCGGAAAGTTCTTTTCAAAGCATCCCGTTGCACTTTGTTTTGGAAGAATTTCAACGGCAATTTAACGTTCGTATAGCGACAAAAGATATCGATAAAAATCAATTATTTACAGGTACTTTCAGCAACACAAATATAGAATTGGCGTTACAAAGTATAAGTGTTCCATCTCAATTACAGTATACCGTAGATGGTAATAAAGTGCTGTTCTATGGCTCAAACGCACCGTAAATACGCTGGTTTCGTTGTCTGTATCCAGCTTTTTCTTAATCCTTTCCCGAGCAAGGCGCAGGAGGCTATTACCACGCAACTACCTCTTATTGAGCTCATTCAGAAATTAGAAATCGATTTTAACATAAAGTTTTCTTATGTAGATAAGGACCTACAAACGTTCCGAGTTACAATGCCTACTCAAGGCGATTTGGACGAAGTGCTAGAGGCTATTGAGAACCAAACACCGCTAAAAGTAAATAAGCTAAATGAGCGGTACTATACCCTTTCTAAAAGTGTCACCGCAGCTATTTGCGCACAAGTACTAGACAACTACGAGAACAACACCATCATAGGGGCATCGGTAGAGGTGCTGGGACACAACCATACCACCATAACGGATGCAAAAGGACAGTTTACATTAATGGATGTTCCCAGAGAGGCCACTTTGCGCATTCGCTATGTAGGTTACAAAGTCAAGTACATTTCGGTTGCATCTTTGGAGAACCAAGATCCCTGTAACGTAGTTTTAATGGCACCCTTGGTGCAACAATTAGATGAAGTCGTGGTATCTCACTTTTTAACCAGCGGTTTGGTTAAAAATGAAGATGGTAGTATCGCAATGAATACGGAGCGCTTTGGCATTCTTCCGGGATTAATAGAGCCCGACGTATTACAGACGGTACAAGCGTTACCTGGTATAAAAAGTATAGACGAAACCGTATCGGACATCAATGTTCGTGGCGGCACAAATGACCAAAACCTTATCCTTTGGGACGGTATAAAAATGTATCAATCCGGCCACTTCTTCGGATTAATTTCAGCTTTTAATCCCTACTTGGTAGACAAAGTAAGTATTATAAAAAATGGCACAAGTGCCCAATATGGAGATGGGGTTAGCAGTGTCATTAGCATGGAAACCAAAGACAAGGTTACCGACCAGTTTTTTGGGGGTGGTGGATTTAATATGATCAGTGGCGATGTTTTTGGTCAGGTACCCCTAAGCCCTAACTTGGCCATACAATTATCTGCACGCCGATCTCTTAACGATGTGGTAAACACCCCCACCTACAACCAATTTTTTGACCGTGCTTTTCAGGATACCGAGATTGCGGAAGCCAACAATGCATCGCCGGACATTCGAAGAAAAGAGACCTTTTATTTTTATGATTTTACAGGCAAAATTCTGTACGACCTTACTCGGAATCATAAACTAAGAGTAAGCTTCATCACCATGAACAACCGACTCGATTACGAAGAAACTCAAGTAGCTAACAACGACCAAACCCAAAGCCAACTTGTTCAGGAGAACCTTTCTTTTGGCGGCAGCTTGGCTAGTCGTTGGTCCAACGATTTCTCAACTGAAATACAACTGTATTACACCTACTATAATTTAGATGCCCAAAACAATTTTGAAAACGTTCAACAACTTTTTCAGAATAATGAAATCTTAGAAACGGCCGTGAAATTAAATACCAACTATAGGCTTAGTAGCTCCCTTAATTGGCTTAATGGTTATCAAATGAATGAGGTAGGCATCACTAATTTCACCAATGTAACACAACCCCCTTTTAATAGTAATATTAAAGGGGTAATACGCACACATGCACTATATTCTGAGGTGGGTTATGAATCGCCAAATAAAAAATTAATAGCGCGCAGCGGGACACGTATAAATTACATCGAAAACAAAAATACATTCACCAAGGTTATTGTAGAACCAAGGCTAACCATCAATTATAATTTGCTCCAAAACCTGCACTTGGAAGTTCTAGGCGAATTTAAGAATCAGACCACCAATCAGATTATTGATCTAAAACAAAATTTTCTAGGAATTGAAAAAAGACGTTGGATATTGTCTGATGACGCAACCTTGCCTATTACCCGTAGCAAACAAGGATCTGTTGGCCTTACCTACGATAAAAACAATTTATATGTGGGTTTGGAAGGGTTTTATAAATATGTAAATGGCATAAGCACCGCTACGCAGGGATTTCAGAATCAAGACCAGTTTAATGGTGAAATTGGAAGCTACGAGGTAAAAGGATTGGAGTTTCTGGTCAACAAAAAAACAGCACTAATGAGCACGTGGCTTAGTTATGCGTACAATGTAAACACGTACAACTTCAATACCATTACACCCAACCGTTTTCCCAATAATTTAGACATAAAACATACCGTTACTTTTGCAAGTACCTATACCTACAACAATTTAAAATTGGGCTTGGGTTTCAATTACAGAACGGGAAGACCTTTTACAAAACCTCTTGAGGGCGATAATGCTCTAAATACCAACAATTTTCCTAATACCATTAATTTTGCAACACCCAACAGCAGTCGTGTTTCCGATTACCTTAGGCTAGATGCTTCAGCTGTTTACAAATTTCAACTTTCCTCAAGAATAAAAGCTAATGTGGGAGCATCTGTCCTTAATGTGTTGGATCGAAAAAACATTCTCAATACCTTTTTTAGACTCAATAACAACAATCAAATAGAAACGGTACAAAATGTGTCTTTGGGTTTCACTCCAAACGCTAGTTTTAGGGTCAGTTTTTAACCAAAATTCGTTAGGGTGCTACATCCTTTCAGGCACTATGATACCCAAAAGCTTAAATGCCGATTGAATTACCTCAGCCACTTTTTTGGAAATTTGAACTCTGAAAATCTTTTTATTCGGATGCTCCTCTCCTAAAATGGAAACATTTTGATAAAAGGAATTAAATTCCTTTACCAAATCATAGGTATAATTTGCAATGAGCGCCGGACTTAAATTTTCGGCTGCCAATTGAATGGTTTCCGGGAAAAGCTGAATTCCTTTTAACAACTCTTTCTCTTTCTCATGAAGTTGAATTTCGGATTTATTAATTTCACGATCTACTTTAACATTCATTTCTGTAGCCTTCCTTAAGATGGATTGAATGCGGGCATAGGTATATTGAATAAACGGCCCTGTGTTCCCCTGAAAATCTACAGATTCCTCGGGATCGAATAAAATTCGCTTTTTGGGATCTACTTTTAAGATATAATATTTTAAGGCACCTAAGCCAATGATACGATACAATTCTTGCTTTTCGGCATCGGAGTATTCTTCTAGCTTTCCAAGTTCCTCAGAAATTTTTGCGGCAGTTTGGGTCATTTCGTCCATAAGGTCGTCGGCATCTACTACGGTACCTTCCCTGCTTTTCATTTTACCGCTGGGCAAATCGACCATTCCATAACTTAAATGGTGCAATTGCGCTGCCCATGAAAAACCTAATTTTTTTAAGATCAAAAACAGCACTTTAAAATGGTAATCTTGTTCGTTCCCCACGGTATAAACCATGCCGTTAATATCCGGATAATCCGAAACGCGTTGTATGGCGGTGCCAATATCCTGAGTCATATAAACGGCAGTACCATCGGATCGTAGCACTATTTTACGATCTAATCCTTCATCTGTTAAATCAATCCATACCGATCCATCCGGATCTTTTTCAAAGATTCCCTTTTCAAGACCTAGTTTTACAACGTCCTTCCCCAATAGATAGGTATCACTTTCGTAATACAATTTGTCAAAATCTACACCTAAATTTTTATAGGTAACCTCAAAGCCATCATAGACCCAACCATTCATGGTTTTCCATAAATCCACTACTTCCGCGTCTCCGGCTTCCCACTTTAAAAGCATTTTTTGAGCTTCCTTAAAAATGGGAGCCTCTTTTTCGGCACGTTCCTTAGGTGTTCCTTTAGAAACTAATGTTGTTATTTCCGCTTTATAGGCCTTATCAAAAGCCACGTAGTAATTCCCGACCAATTTATCGCCTTTTAGTCCGCTGCTTTGGGGCGTTTCTCCATTTCCAAAACGTTTCCAGGCCACCATACTTTTACAGATATGAATACCCCTATCATTAATAATCTGAGTTTTGTACACTTTTTTTCCGGATGCTTTTAAGATTTCTGCCACGGAATAGCCCAATAAATTATTTCGAATATGCCCTAAATGCAATGGTTTATTGGTGTTTGGTGAAGAATACTCTACCATTACAGCATCTTCACTGTTATTCTTTACAAAACCAAAATGAGTATCTTCTTTTATTGCATTAAAAAAATCGATATAATAAGTATCGCTAATTACTAGATTTAAAAAACCCTTAACTACATTATACCGGCTTACTTCGATGACATGCGTTTCCAGAAATGCGCCAATGTTTTTTCCTATTTCTTCGGGGTTTCCTTTTATAAAACGGAGTAGCGGAAAAATAACCACAGTCATATCTCCTTCAAAATCTTTTCGTGTGGGCTGAAATTCTATTTGGTGTAATGCTACCCCATACAGACTCAAAACAGCCTCCTTAACCTTGTTCGTTAAAATTTCTCGGATATTCATGAATGCGTTTCTAGTAAGGGCGCAAAATTACGCAAAATTTATCCTTTTGTGATGAAGACCGAAGAGGAACACCTAAGTTTTCGTTAACTTTATAAAAAAAACGCTAATAAAAAATTTCTTACCGTTTACAAACCTAACGACTTTTGCGCTGCCATAGCGAAAGCTATCGGTCAGTATCTTGGTTGCGAAATTTTTAAACTAAAAGAAAATGCTTGCAAATGTATCGTACAACAACAAAGAAGTTACCAGAAAAGTTGATGATCTGGTAGGCAAACCCTTTACGCTAAAAGAACGGTTTGCTATAGGAGGGATTGGTTCGCCTAAATTATTCATTACGGAAACCAGTATAGAAATACGCAATTTATTGATTTTAGATACTAATCGGGATAGCTGTAATATTGAAATGCGCCCTAAAGGAATTATAGTACGATTTCGTTCCTTATTAGAAACCTTTGCCTTGGTGATTCCATATTATAAACTTACTATTTATAAGGGTGATTTGGGTATCTATTCCATTTACCACGATCATTATTTTATAAAAGTAAAAGCCGATACTAAAGCTATTCAGAACTACTTCCGGAAAATTCTAAATTATAAGTCGGACAATGCCCCAACCTCAATAGAAGATCTTTTATGACCATCCTACTCACCGGTGCCAACGGGTATATTGGTATGCGTTTGCTTCCGCAACTTTTGGAATTGGGGCATGAGGTGATTTGCACTGTTCGAGATGAAAAAAGGCTCTCGGTCGATGAAGAAACGAAAAAAAAAGTTAAAATTGTGGAGCTCGATTTACTTAATACCTATTTGCCCGGTCGGATTCCAAAAGAAATAGACATCGCCTACTACTTGGTACATTCCATGGCTTCCTCTACATCGGATTTTGATGAAAAAGAGGCCACATCTGCTTTAAACTTTAACCGGTATATGGCGGATACCCATGTAAAACAAGTCATTTATTTAAGTGGTATTGTCAATGATACGAGCCTCTCTAAACACCTTGCCTCTCGCAAAAACGTAGAGGACATTTTATATCAGGGCGCTTTTAACCTTACGGTTTTACGCGCAGGAATTATAGTAGGTTCCGGCAGTTCATCCTTTGAAATTATTCGGGATTTATGTGAAAAACTTCCTTTTATGATTACCCCGAAATGGGTATTGACCAAAACCCAACCCATAGCCATTCGGGATATTATAAGTTTTCTAACAGGGGTCATAGGCAAGGAAACAACCTACAACGATTCCTTTGATATTGGTGGGCCAAATGTGCTAACCTATAAAGAAATGTTACAGCAATACGCTAAAATACGTGGATTTAAAAACTACATTCTTACCGTTCCTGTAATGACCCCCAAATTATCTTCGTATTGGCTTTATTTTGTGACTTCCACCTCCTACAAGCTCGCTATGAATCTGGTAGATAGTATGAAAATGGAGGTAGTTGCAAAAGACCAACGACTTCAAGATTTACTTGGCATAAAAACCCATACGTATACCGAAGCCATTGAAATGGCCTTTCTGAAAATTGAACAAAATCTAGTCATAAGCAGTTGGAAAGACAGCATGATCAGCGGGCAAATGAAAAAAGAACTCCAAAAATACATTCAGGTACCTAAGTATGGTGTCCTCCGGGATGAAAAAAGCGTGCCCATTGACAATGAAGAGCGCGTGTTGCATAATATATGGAAAATTGGGGGTGCTCATGGCTGGTATTATGCAGATTGGTTATGGAAAATAAGAGGATTTCTTGATAAATTATTCGGAGGCGTGGGGTTGCGACGAGGGCGGACACATCCTACTAAAATATATGCCGGAGATGCGTTGGACTTTTGGCGCGTCCTTTTGGCCGATAAACATGAGAAACGGTTATTGCTTTTCGCCGAAATGAGGCTCCCGGGCGAAGCGTGGCTAGAATTTAGGATTGATGAACATAACGTACTTCATCAAACCGCCACTTTTAGACCCAGAGGACTAAAAGGCAGGCTATACTGGTACAGTATTGTTCCTTTTCACTACTTTATTTTTGAAGGGATGATTAAAAATATTGCTAAAAATTAAACAAAGCCTTATAATTCAACGTAGTGAAAATGTATAGGTTTAAAACGTGTAAACTAATTTTTAGGCAAAAAAACCTCAGCCATCATGCAGCGAGCACTGCCGCCTCCGCCCGTTTCAATGGTTTCCAAATTACTATGTAAAATTTCGCAATGCTTTTCTATTTTTTGAATTTGAGCCGGGGTTAAGCTATGAAATGCTGCGGAGCTCATAACTAACAAACGCTTATCGTTTTTACCCAGTACTTGAAGCATATTCCCCGCAAAATGATGCATTTGTTGTTCTGTGATGGCAATGATTTCTTTGCCATCTTGTTTTAGATGATCTACTACGTTTTTTCTTTCCTTTTTGTCGTCAATAGTATCCAAACAAATAACAGAAAAGGTTTCGCCCAAACACATCATTACATTGGTATGGTATATAGGCACACGTTTTCCATCTACCGATTGATTTGCGGTAAACAAAACGGGAGTGTATTCAAAATCTTCGCAAAATTCAATAAATAGTTCTTCGTCTGCACGAGCAGATAACGCGCAATACGCTTTTCTATTGACCCTATCCAATAAAATACTTCCGGTACCTTCAAGAAATACACCCTCTTCTTCAGCTGAGGTGTAGTCTATAATATGTTCTATAACAAAACCTTCCGCTTCAATCCTTTCCAAAACATCTTCTCTACGTTCATTACGCCTATTTTCGGCAAACATCGGGTATAAGGCCACATTGCCATTCTCATGAAATGAAACCCAATTATTCGGAAAAATGGAATCTGGAGTATCGGCTTCTTTAGTATCATCTATTACGATTACATGAATTCCTTGGGCTCTAAGAACAGTTACAAAGGCATCAAATTCTTGTTGCGCCCTACTGTTTATGGTTGCGTTTTTTAGGTCGATATCCTCCTGAAAAAAATTATTAACGGCAGTCTGTTCATTCATCCGGAAATTTACCGGCCGAATCATTAAAATGGTATTGGTTACCTGCATAGCAATTCATTTAACTGTTTAAGAATAATACTCTAAAAATGGAATATCATTGGTTTTACGCCCGTATCAGCGGCAATGTACTACAGCGAAGCAAGCCTTCTTGTTTGGATATTTCGGCATAAGGAATTTCTTCTACGGTAAACCCCTTTTGCCTTAACCATGTATTTAAACGAGTAAAACTGCGTTCAGAAACAATCACCTTGGGCGAAATAGAAAATATATTACTGTACATATGATACATTTCGTCTTTGGTAATTTCAAAGATATTTTCGGCCCCAAAGTAATTCACCAACCATTGGTATTCCTCCTCGATTAAAAATCCATTTTTATGTAGTATCGCCTTATTCGTTCCTATAGGTTGAAAACAACAGTCCAGATGAAGCGCATTTTCACGGGCAATGGTGTTCGATTTTCTTAGTTCGAAGGGCTTTACTATTTTATGGGGAAATAAATTAGCAATATAGGTTACCGCAACTTTATTGGTTCGCGCCGTAATGTAATCAGGATAATCGTCGCCCGAATACGTGCCAATGAAAATATATTCTTTCCAAGGCATTACATCACCTCCTTCTATATGTGCCTCTCGCGGCAATTGAATGATATTTTCGGGGGCAATGCGATCTAAAACATGTTTTATGGCCTGAAATTCCCGTTCTCTTTCCGGCAGAATATTGGCTTTTATTAATTTGTCTTCAATTACAAAAGCGATATCTCTGGAAAAAATCTGGTTGCAATTAGGTATCACTGTTGGTCTAAATACCTGCACGTCATATTTTTCAAAAACAGTTGCAAAAGCATCCATTTCTAAAATCATATCGGATTCTTTAGGATACGTTCCTGCCAAAATATGCGCTAACGATTTTGGGTCATAAGCGTCTTCTGGTTTTGGGGCACCACCACAACTTTCGGCCGTTCCTAAAACTACTGCTTTTAATGGCGAGGTTTCATCTGAAATATGTAATCGTAACATGAACCTATTTTATGCAAAGATAGCTATAGTGCCCTCTAATAAAAAAGCCGTCTCTTGCTAAAAACATAGCAAGAGACGGCTCATTTTGAAATAGCCAATTATTAGCGCTTATCTACGGGCAAAAAGGCTCTATGATTGGCACCTGTATAGACTTGTCTGGGCCTTCCTATAGGTTCATTTCTAAGTCGCATTTCGCGCCATTGGGCTATCCAACCCGGGAGGCGACCCATGGCAAACATTACGGTAAACATTTCTGTGGGTATGCCCAAAGCTCTGTATATAATTCCTGAATAAAAATCTACATTAGGATACAATTTACGATCCACAAAATAAGCATCTTCCAAGGCTTCCTTGGCCAATCCTTTTGCGATTTCTAAGATAGGATCATCAATGCCTAAATCTGCCAATACTTCGTCGGCAGCTTTCTTAATGATTTTAGCGCGAGGGTCAAAATTTTTATACACTCGATGTCCGAAACCCATCAGTCGAAAAGGATCATTTTTGTCCTTTGCTTTAGCCATATATTTGGCCGTATCGCCCCCATCTTTTTCAATAGCTTCCAACATTTCTAATACCGCCTGATTGGCTCCTCCGTGCAACGGCCCCCAAAGGGCTAAGATGCCGGCAGAAAGGGATGCAAACAATCCGGCATGAGAGGATCCTACGATACGCACCGTAGAAGTAGAGCAATTTTGCTCATGATCTGCATGCAAAATTAAAAGTTTGTCAAGGGCATCTATGACAATTCTATTTCTTTTGTATTCTTGATTTGGTTTTTTGAACATCATTTTATGGATGTTCTCCACATAACCCAGAGAATCATCACCATAATCCAGTGGTAATCCTTTTCTTTTTCTCATTGTCCAGGCCACTAGTACAGGAAATTTAGCTAAAATGCGAACAATAGCCCAATACATATCCTTTTCGGAAGACACATTCACCGAAGAAGGATTAAAAGCAATTAAAGCACTTGTTAATGATGATAAGACACCCATTGGATGCGCCGATTTTGGAAAGCCATCCAAAATCTTCTTCATTTCTTCATCGACCTCGGACTCACTTTTGATGTCATTATGAAATTTTTCAAGTTGCACCTTATCCGGCAATTCTCCAAAAATCAGTAAATAGGCAACCTCAAGAAAATCTGCCTTTTCTGCAAGTTCTTCTATGGCATATCCGCGATACCTAAGAATTCCCTGCTCTCCGTCCAAAAAAGTAACGGCACTTTCACATGATCCTGTATTCTTATACCCCGGGTCTATGGTAATCATTCCGGTTGCGGCGCGTAACGATTTAATATCTATGGCAAGCTCATCTTCTGTGCCCTTAATTACAGGAAAATCGTATTTTTTTCCTTCATATTCTAATGTGGCTTTGTCTGACATTTGTTTAATTTTCGTGTTATTATCTATTAAGGTAAATTTATGAAAAACAAGGAAGGTTAACAATTACTTCGGTCCATTTGTCGTTTTATTAACAGTAACCTTAGGCACTAACCCTATTTTATGTATTTTCTTTTAAAGCGTACAAATTTTTATAATACGCACTTACTGATTTTTCCCATGTAAATCGCATTTTTTTTGCATTTGCACGAATGGCATCCCACTTTTTTTTATCCTTTTCGAACAAGGCAAGTACCTCATCAAAAACGGCTTTCATATTTTTAATTTTATCATTGTAGGTAGTTCCATCAAACACAAATCCTGTTTCCATATGAGTAACCGTATCTCTCAACCCTCCTGTGTAGTGCACTAAACATGGATTACCATTTCGCATGGCCAACATTTGGCTAATACCACAGGGTTCAAAAAGGCTCGGCATAAAATACAAATCGCATTCCAGATAAATAGAATCAATAACATCTTCGGACTGTCCGTTTATAAAGATAAAATTTTTATGGGCATAACTAATCTCGCGAAATGATTTCTCGTAATCCGGGTCTCCGGTACCAAGTATAATAAATATCCCATTTATTTTTTCTAATTTTTGAAGTATCGCTATCAATGCCTTTGGCGATCGTTTAAAAAAATAAAATTTTTGCTCGGTAAGTCGCGCAACACTTGCACAAACAAATCGAGGCGGTTCTGATAGAAAAGGCACTAATTTTTCTCCCGTATGCGCTAAAAAATCGGCCTTATACTTTTTAGATTCTTCTTGTAGCCAATGAAATATGGCATTTATGGTGTTGAGATATATGGCGCCTTTCTTAGCTTCTCTTATTTGGGAATAGTTGCTTCCATTAAGTATCCCAAACAGACGACCTTCCTTATCTGCCTTTTGCAGATCGTTTTCCAAGCCTTCACCTCCTATAAATTCGGGTAGTCTGCTAGGTCGCAAAATATCTTCTTTATAAGACGGCGAAACGGTATGTACCGCATCGGCAAAACGAATACCTATGGCCATAAGATTAATACAATCGGGATAGCGTTGGTCCATTAATTTTTCTGTATCTAAAGGTATTTCGGGAAACCAATTGGCTATAGAAGCGTAATTGTCTGTAAAAGGGCGAATCCCTTGGATGGCCAAATTGTGAATACTATACACAAACCGAATGTCTCTTAGATTATTGTAAGATGAATGATAGGCTCTTAAAAAAAGTAATAGACTGGTATGCCAATCGTGAAGATGTACTATATCCACACTGCCAAATACTCCTTTTTTGATGGCTTCAGCAACGGCTGTACAGAAAATAATAAATTTGATAGCATCTGTATAAAACGGTTCTTCCGAATCGTTATGATACATATGTGCAATTTCCCCAGCTTGTATTTCCGAGTGATGCAGCACGTAATGATGCACATTGGGAAACTCTTTTTTTGGAATAACCTTATAGACAAACGCCGTATAAACCATTCCCCTTAATCGAAAATTGAGCTGTTGCAGTAAAATGCCATTTAGATGCAATCTGGAATACGCAGGTACTATAACGTGGACTTTATCGCCTTTGACCGAAATTTGCCTTGGTACATCTCGTACCACATCGCCCATACCACCAGCCTTACAATTGGGAATGGCATCATTCTCTGCAGCTACAAATAGAAAATTAGTCATACGATACCCTGTTTTTTTATGCTGTTACAATATATTATTTTAAGGTAGATAATGTGTTACATACTTCCAAAAAAAAACCTCTCTTTTCAGAAAGGTTTTTTAAATACGCTATGGCTAAAACACCTTAGTTTACTTTAAAGGCGTTTTGTTGCGGATAATAGGCGGTAGTTCCTAGCTCCTCCTCTATACGGAGTAATTGGTTGTATTTGGCCATACGATCTGATCTGGAGGCTGACCCGGTTTTGATTTGACCGGTGTTTAAGGCTACGGCCAAATCGGCGATCGTATTGTCTTCAGTTTCCCCTGAACGATGAGACATTACTGAGGTATATCCGGCGTTTTTAGCCATGTTCACGGCAGCAATAGTTTCTGTTAACGTACCTATTTGGTTCACTTTTATAAGGATAGAATTGGCAATGCCATTTTTAATACCTTTAGAAAGTCGCTCTACATTGGTTACAAACAAATCATCGCCTACTAATTGTACTTTATCGCCGATCTTTTCGGTAAGCAATTTCCAACCGTCCCAATCGTTCTCATCCATACCATCTTCTATGGATATGATCGGATATTTTGCACTCAAGTCTGCCAAGTATTGCGCTTGTTCGGCCGAAGTTCTAATGGCACCTTTATCACCCTCAAACTTCGTGTAGTCGTATTTACCATTCACATAAAATTCGGCAGCTGCACAGTCTAGGGCAATCATCACATCATCACCTAGGGTATAACCGGCATTAGAAACTGCTTTGCCTATGGTATCTAATGCATCTTCGGTACCTCCAAGCGTTGGTGCAAAACCACCCTCATCTCCTACCGCAGTGCTTAATCCTCTATCGTGTAATACCTTTTTAAGATTATGGAATATCTCCGTACCCATTTGCATGGCATGCGAAAAGTTTTTGGCTTTTACCGGCATTACCATAAATTCCTGAAAGGCTATGGGCGCATCGGAATGCGATCCTCCATTAATAATATTCATCATTGGTACCGGTAAGGTATTAGCACTTACACCACCCACATACCTGTATAGTGGCATTCCCAATTCTTCGGCAGCCGCTTTGGCAACGGCCAAAGACACCCCAAGTATGGCATTGGCGCCTAATTTAGATTTGTTAGGTGTACCATCTAACGCAATCATCGTTTGATCTATTAGATTTTGATCAAAAACAGACATCGCAATAATTTCCTCGGCTATAATATCATTTACATTCGCTACCGCTTTGGTAACTCCTTTGCCCATAAAGGCTTTACCTCCATCACGAAGTTCTACGGCTTCATGCTCCCCTGTGGATGCTCCTGAAGGAACTGCTGCACGCCCCACAACACCATTTTCCGTAGTTACATCTACCTCTACGGTAGGATTACCTCTTGAATCTAAAATTTGTCTCGCATGAATGCTTAGAATAATACTCATAATAGTGTATTTTGATTATTTTTTAATTTTTTACAAAGATATAAAAGCAGGTGTAACTACGGGGCTTTACTACCAATATTGACACAAAAACAACAAAAACTTAAACCGACGTACTTTTGGCAACGCGAGAGGCTATCATTTCGAAAAATTGATCGAAAAGATACTCGGCATCATGCGGCCCCGGACTGGCTTCCGGATGGTATTGTACAGAAAATACGTCTTTGTCCTTTATACGAATGCCGGCTACCGTTTGATCGTTGAGATGCACATGTGTAATTTCCAAATTGGGATGAGCTTCTGCTTCCTCCCTATTTATAGCAAAACCATGATTTTGGGAGGTTATTTCCCCTTTTCCCGTAATTAAGTTCATGACCGGATGGTTAATTCCTCTATGTCCGTTATGCATCTTGTAGGTAGAAACACCATTGGCTAAGGCAATTACTTGATGGCCTAAACAGATGCCAAAAAGCGGCATATCGGCTTCTATAATTTTTTTAGCTGTACCAATGGCATCTACCAGAGGTTCCGGATCTCCGGGGCCGTTAGAAATAAAATAGCCGTGGGGTTGCCAATCTTGCATTTCCTCTAAAGTAGCGTTATAAGGAAACACTTTTATATAAGCGTCTCTTTTGGCTAAATTTCTAAGGATATTCTTTTTAATACCAATATCTAAAGCTGCTATTTTGTAGGTGGCCTCCGGGGTTCCATAAAAATAAGCTTCTTTCGTAGCTACTTTAGACGCCAGCTCTAATCCCTTCATACTCGGCACTTGTTTTAGCTGTTCCTTTAAGCGATCAATGTGTTCAACATCGGTAGAAATTACCGCGTTCATTGCGCCATGATCTCGTATATAGGCGACTAGGGCACGGGTATCTACATCGGATATGGCAAAGAGCTTGTGTTCCTTTAAGAAATTGAGAAGGCTAAGATCTGCCTTTGATCTGGAAAAGTCATAACTAAAATTTTTACAAATGAGTCCTGCAATTTTAACGCTGTCTGATTCTACTTCGTCCTTTTGAGTACCATAATTTCCAATATGGGCATTGGTGGTCACCATCAGTTGTCCAAAATAAGACGGATCTGTAAATATTTCCTGATAACCGGTCATCCCTGTATTGAAACAAACTTCCCCAAACGCGGTTCCCTCCTTGTCTCCAACAGATTTCCCAAAAAACATTGTTCCATCGGCTAATACTAATACTGCTTTTCTTCTTGCTAGATACTTCACACTAATAAATTTACATTAAACGTTTCACTTTAACTATTTTACATCCTTCCATAAGGCATTTCCAATCATCCAAAGAAATCGAATATGTTACTTTCGAACATGATTCCCCTGCTTATATTAGGTCAGCTGGGAATTTATGAGGTAAACACAAATTTTAGATTACAAAATAATACAAAAAAAGGATAAGCTTGTGGCCTATCCTTTCTCTGTCTTTTAAAAAATATAAACTTTTTTTCTTAGGCATCTGAGCCATCTGTTTTAGGTTCAACTACGTCATTTTTTGCAGTATCTTTTACTTTCGTTTCCGCCACACTGGTTTCTTGCTCTATTGCAGTCTCCGGGGTATCGGTCTTCTTTCTTCTACTTCTTCGTGTAGTCTTTTCCTTCTTCGGCTTGCCCGCATTATAGATCTCGTTAAAATCAACCAATTCTATCATGGCCATATCCGCATTATCACCTAATCGATTCCCCAGTTTTATAATTCGGGTGTAACCGCCTGGTCGTTCTCCTACCTTTTCTGAAACCTGACTAAATAACTCGGTTACCGCATGTTTATCCCGAAGGTTTTTAAATACGATACGTCGATTCTGAGTTCCTTTTTCTACTGTGAGGTTATTGGTCACTTTTGATTTCGTAATCAGCGGTTCTATAAATTCCTTAAGCGCCTTAGCTTTGGCCACCGTAGTGTTTATTCTTTTATGCTCAATTAAAGAACATGCCATATTGGCCAACATTGCCTTTCTATGTGAGGTAGTTCTACCTAATTGATTTATTTTTTTACCGTGTCTCATTGTTCGTTGCTATATGTTACTATCGATAATGTAATTATGCCTGCGCCTAAGCTTCAGGAACCTAATCTTTATCTAATTTGTATTTGGACAAATCCATTCCAAAACTTAATCCTTTATTGATTACTAATTCTTCGAGCTCTGTCAATGATTTTTTACCGAAGTTTCTAAATTTCATTAAATCATTCTTATTGAAAGAAACCAAATCGCCTAGCGTGTCTACTTCTGCAGCCTTAAGACAGTTCAATGCCCGAACGGACAAATCCATATCTACCAATTTGGTTTTTAAAAGCTGTCTCATGTGTAACGATTCCTCATCGTAGGTCTCGGTTTGCGCTATCTCGTCGGCCTCTAGTGTTATTCGCTCATCAGAAAACAACATAAAGTGATGAATAAGTACCTTTGCAGCCTCTGTTAAAGCTTCTTTTGGATGGATAGAGCCATCGGACGAAATTTCAAAAACCAATTTTTCGTAATCGGTTTTTTGTTCTACCCTAAAGTTTTCTATACTGTATTTTACGTTTTTGATAGGTGTAAAAATAGAATCTATAGCAATGGTACCTAAAGGTGCATTGGCCTTTTTATTTTCCTCTGCCGGAACGTAACCTCTACCCTTATCAATGACCAATTCCATGTTAATACTCACTTTGGCATCCATATTACAGATAACCAAATCTGGATTAAGGATTTGATATCCCGATATAAATTTTTGAAAATCGCCGGCTACCAATTGTGATTTGCCACTAACGGAAATCGATACCGTTTCGCTTTCTACATCGTCTATTTGTCTCTTAAACCGTACTTGCTTTAAATTAAGGATGATCTCGGTTACATCTTCTACAACACCAGGGATTACGGAAAATTCGTGATCTACCTTATCGATTCTTACAGAGGTAATTGCAAAACCTTCCAAGGAGGAAAGTAATACCCGTCGTAGTGCGTTACCAATGGTCAATCCATAGCCAGGTTCTAAAGGACGAAATTCGAATTTCCCTTCAAAATCTGAAGAATCGATCATTATAACTTTATCGGGTTTCTGAAAATTTAATAATGCCATAACTGGTTCTGTGTTGCTTTATTTAGAGTATAATTCGACGATTAACTGTTCTTTAATGTTCTCGGGGATTTGAATTCGCTCCGGTACATTTACAAAGGTGCCTTCCTTCTTTTCTGAATTCCACGTAATCCATTCGTACACACTACTGCTAGCAGCTAGTGCGTCTTGGATGGCTTGGAGTGACTTTGATTTTTCGCGAACACCAATTACATCGCCCGGTTTTAGGGTATAAGAAGGAATATTTACCAACTCTCCATTTACAGTAATGTGCCTGTGAGATACCAGTTGTCTTGCGCCACTTCGGGACGTTGAAATTCCCATTCGATACACTACATTATCCAAACGAGATTCGCACAATTGAAGTAAAACCTCTCCGGTAACTCCTTTGCTTCTATTTGCCTTAGCAAATATATTGCGAAACTGACGCTCTAAAATACCATAAGTGTATTTTGCTTTTTGCTTTTCTAATAACTGTACTGCGTACTCGGATTGCTTTCCGCGTCTTCTACTTTGTCCGTGTTGTCCTGGAGGATAATTTCTTTTGTCAAAAGCTTTGTCATCTCCAAAAATTGCCTCGCCGAACTTCCGGGCTATTTTTGTCTTTGGTCCTGTGTATCTTGCCATTTTCTTTAAATTTGAAATTGTGATTATGAATTAAGGCTGTCTCCTTCGATAATCGTAACTACAATTTCTTTGAAATTAGAACCCTTTTGAGGGTATTGTTAAAATAATTTATACTCTTCTTCTTTTGGGTGGTCTACAACCATTATGCGGCATAGGGGTAACATCAATAATTTCAGTAACTTCTATTCCGGAATTATGAATGGATCGGATAGCAGATTCCCTGCCATTTCCAGGTCCCTTAACGTAAACCTTAACTTTTCGCAAACCAGCCTCATGAGCCACCTTGGCACAATCCTCTGATGCCACCTGAGCAGCGTAAGGAGTATTCTTTTTAGATCCTCTAAAACCCATTTTACCGGCAGAAGACCATGAGATAACATCACCTTTTTTATTGGTTAAGGAGATAATGATATTATTAAACGAAGCCGTAACGTGTGCCTCGCCCACAGAATCCACAATAACCTTGCGCTTCTTTACTACTTTGGTATTTGATTTTGCCATATGATTTCGTATTTCGTAATTCGTATTGATGGGTTTTTCGTATTTCCTATTGGATGCTTATTACGATCCTACACCTACGAATTACCCTGTACTGAGCCTATTATTATTTGGTTGCTTTTTTCTTATTTGCAACCGTTTTTCGTTTTCCTTTTCGTGTTCGGGAATTATTTTTGGTATGCTGCCCTCGTAACGGAAGTCCGGATCTATGGCGGATACCACGATAGCAGCCAATATCCATAAGCCGTTTTATATGCAACTGGGTTTCGGAGCGCAACTCGCCTTCTATCTTAAAACCAGATACGGCCTCACGAATCCGTGTAATTTCGTCATCGTTCCAGTCTGACACCTTGGTATCTTCACTGACCTGAGCCTTTTCTAAAATCTCTTGTGCCCTACTTTTACCGATACCGAAAATATAGGTAAGTGCTATAACACCTCGTTTCTGTTTTGGTACATCTACACCTGCAATTCTTGCCATAATTACCCTTGTCTTTGTTTAAATCTAGGATTCTTTTTATTAATTACGTACAATCTGCCATTTCTGCGTACAATCTTGCAGTCGGCACTTCTTTTCTTTATTGATGTTCTTACTTTCATCCTATTCGGTTAATATCTATATGTAATTCTTGCTTTACTTAAATCGTAAGGACTCATTTCTAACTTCACTTTATCACCCGGAAGCAATTTTATATAGTGCATTCTCATTTTTCCTGAGATATGTGCAGTTACTACATGTCCGTTTTCTAACTCTACCCTAAACATGGCATTGGATAAAGCTTCGATAATACTTCCATCTTGCTCTATTGCGGATTGCTTGGCCATTATGCTACTTTTCTATTTTTTCCTGTTTTCATCAAACCATCGTAATGTCTGTTCAACAAATACGAATTCACCTGCTGAACGGTATCTATGGCCACACCCACCATAATTAACAAAGAGGTGCCTCCATAAAATAAAGCCCATCCGGCTTGTACATCCATAAGTTTTACAACCACTGCGGGGAGTACTGCCAAAAGTGCTAAAAACACAGAACCTGGCAAGGTAATCAAAGACATTATCTTATCTAAAAAATCGGCAGTTTCTTTGCCGGGTCGTGTACCCGGAATAAAACCTCCACTTCGCTTTAGATCATCTGCCATTTTATTGGTAGGTACCGTAATGGCCGTATAGAAATACGTAAAGATAATAATTAATAACCCAAAGAGAATATTGTAGGCCAGTCCAAAAATATCTTGAAACTGTACTTCCATCCATTGACCAACTGCGGTATTGTTAAAAGTTTTCCCTAATAACCCCGGCGCAAACATTATAGCTTGCGCAAAGATAATTGGCATTACCCCGGATGCATTTAACTTTAGTCGTATAAAATCTCTGGCTCCCATCACATTTTTCTCGTACCCGCCTGAAGCTGTTCTTCGCGCATATTGCACTGGTACCTGTCTGGCTGCCATTACAAGTAAGACACTTAAGAGAATCACAATAAACCAAATGATTACCTCGATAAGCATAAACATGAGTCCACCATTGTTATTCGCTGTTCTAGAGATAAATTCTTGCACAAAAGATTGCGGCATCGTGGCAATAATCCCTATCATAATCAACAATGAAATACCATTACCAATTCCTTTGTCGGTAATCTTTTCACCAAGCCACATCGCAAAAACAGTTCCTGTAACCAAAATGATTACAGAAGGTACAATAAAACCAAGACCTTTACCTAACACAAAAGCACTATCCGGAACGCCCAAAGCGCCTAAACTATACAAATATGCAGGTGCTTGCACAATACAAATACCTATCGTGAGCCAGCGTGTAATTTGATTGATGGTTTTTCTTCCGCTTTCTCCTTCTTTTTGTAATTTTTGAAGATACGGAATGGCAATACCCATAAGCTGTACCACAATGGATGCAGAAATATAAGGCATAATACCTAAAGCAAAGATGGAAGCATTCGCAAACGCACCACCCGTAAACGCATTTAAGAGACCTAATATACCACTATCCGTATTGCTCGATAACTCTGCCAATTGAGTTGTGTCTATTCCGGGAAGTACAACCTGAGCCCCAAAACGATACACCAACAGCAAGCCTAAGGTAATTATGATTTTACCTCTTAGCTCTTCTATCTTCCAAATATTAGATAATGTCTCTATAAATTTTTTCATAATTTGTGTTGCTTACAAGCTTATAGCCTCACCTCCGGCTTTTTCAATAGCCTCTTTCGCACTGGCTGTAAATTTATGAACTGCAATTTTTAGAGGTGCCTTTAATTCACCGTTACCTAAAATTTTGACTAATTCATTTTTTCCGGCCAATCTATTTTCTATCAACAGTTCCAGGGTTACGGTATCGGTTATGGTACCGTTATCTACAAGCTCTTGGAGCTTACTTAGATTTATTCCTTTATAAGCCACCCGGTTTATATTGGTAAAACCAAATTTTGGAACACGCCTTTGTAAAGGCATTTGGCCTCCTTCAAAACCAATCTTTTTAGAATATCCCGATCTTGATTTAGCGCCCTTGTGACCTCTTGTAGCGGTACCACCTTTTCCAGATCCTTGACCTCTACCCACAATTTTTCCAGCTCTGTGTATAGCTCCTTCCTGAGGTTTTAAATTACTTAAATTCATTACACTATATTTAAAATATTAAGCTTCCTCTGTAGAAACTAAGTGTTTAACTTTATTAACCATTCCCAGTATATTGGGCGTAGCATCATGCTCTACTACCTGACCTAATCGTCTTAATCCTAAGGAAGCTAGGGTTCTCTTTTGATCTTGTGGTCTATTGATGCTACTTCTAACCTGTTTTACTTTAATCTTTGCCATGCGTTCCTTTAATTTAACCTTTGAAAACTTTTTCCAAAGAAATATTTCTCTGGTTTGCGATCGTCTTGGCTCCTCTAAGCTGAAGTAAGGCATCAAAAGTGGCTTTTACAACATTATGCGGATTAGATGATCCTTGCGATTTAGAGAGTACGTCATGTACACCAACAGCTTCAAGTACCGCTCTAACTGCACCACCTGCAATAACTCCGGTACCATGAGACGCTGGTTGTATATAGACTCGGGCGCCCCCAAATTTACCCTTTTGCTCATGGGGCAAAGTTACCTTATGCAGCGGTATTCTAATTAAATTCTTTTTAGCATCTTCAATGGCCTTGGCAATTGCTGTAGCCACTTCTTTGGACTTTCCCAAACCATGACCTACAACGCCATTTTCATCTCCTACTACAACTATAGCCGAAAAACCAAATGCTCTACCTCCTTTGGTTACCTTGGTAACTCTTTGAACGCCAACAAGCCGATCCTTTAACTCCAGTCCCCCCGGTTTTACCGTTTCAACGTTTTTGTAATTTTGGTACATAATATAATTAGAATTTAAGTCCGGCTTCTCGTGCGCCTTCTGCTAATGATTTTATTCTTCCGTGGTACAGATTACCTCCTCTGTCAAAAGCCACTTGAGCTACACCCAAGTCTTGTGCCTTTTTGGCAATTTCCTTACCCACTATATTCGCCATTTCTGTTTTGGTGGCTTTTTTTGAACTCAGATCCTTATCCCTTGAGGAAACCGCAACAAGCGTAGTTCCTTTCGTATCGTCAATGATTTGAGCATATATTTCTTTGTTGCTTCTAAAAACCGCCAATCTAGGCCTTTCTGAGGTTCCAAAGGATACCTTTCTAATTCTTCTTCTTATGCGTTGTCTTCTTTCCAACTTCGATAATCCCATAATGCTACGTATTAAGCTGATTTACCTGCTTTTCTTCTTAATTGTTCTCCTACGAACTTAATCCCTTTTCCTTTATACGGTTCGGGTTTTCTGAACGATCTTATTTTAGCGGCAATATGACCCACCAACTGACGATCGTGGGAAGTTAATTTCACGATAGGGTTTTTCCCTTTTTCGGAAACTGTTTCCACTTTCACTTCAGGAGCCAATTCAAACACAATATTATGTGAAAATCCTAATGCCAGATCCAATTTCTGACCTTCATTACTGGCTCTGTATCCTACACCTACCAATTCCAATTCCTTCACCCAACCTTCAGAAACACCCTTGATCATATTGTATATCAACGATCTGTAAAGTCCGTGTTTCGCCTTTTCCTCTTTCCCGTCTGATGGTCGAGTTACAAAAACCTGACCCTCTTCTACTTTTACCGAAGATCCTGAGTATTCCTGCGTTAGCTCTCCCAATTTACCTTTTACAGTAATAATATTCTCCTTGATATCTACAGTGACACCGGAGGGTATTGCTATCGGATTATTACCTGTTCTAGACATACTTTTTAACTCTTTTAATAATTAATACACGTAACACAGCACTTCACCACCTACATTCTCATTTTTGGCCTGTTTACTGGTCATCACACCATGCGAAGTAGAAATGATGGCAACACCCAATCCATTAAGCACCCGAGGCAACTCGTTAGAGTTTACATATTTCCGAAGGCCGGGGGTACTCACTCTCTTTATATTTCGGATTACCGGTTCTTTGGTTACTTTATCATATTTAAGGGCAATCTTTATTGTCCCTTGTACTGCATCTTCCTGAAATTTATAACTTAAAATATATCCCTGATCGAATAATATTTTTGTTATCTCTCTTTTTAAATTAGAAGCTGGTATTTCTACCACTCTATGACCTGCACTGCTGGCATTTCTAATTCGTGTTAAATAATCTGCTATAGGATCTGTAAACATTTCTTTTACCTTTTAAAGTGTTACCAACTTGCTTTTGTAACTCCGGGAATTAACCCTTGGTTCGCCATTTCCCTAAACAACACACGAGAAATGCCAAAAGTTCTCATGTACCCTTTAGGCCTACCCGTAAGCTTACATCGGTTGTGCATACGCACCGGAGAGGCGTTTTTGGGTAGTTTTTGCAACCCTTCGTAATCGCCTGCCTCTTTTAAGGCCTTTCTCTTTTCAGCATATTTGGCAACGGTTCTTGCTCTTTTTACCTCGCGAGCTTTCATTGATTCTTTAGCCATACTAATTCTTATTAAAAGGTAATCCCAATTGCGTTAATAATGATTTTGCTTCCCTATCGGTATCCGCAGAGGTTACAAAGGTAATATCCATTCCGTTGATTCTATTGATCTTATCAATATTGATTTCGGGAAATATGATTTGTTCCGTGACACCCAAGTTATAATTTCCGCGTCCATCAAATCCTGTAGCTCTAATCCCTTGGAAATCCCTAACACGGGGTAAGGCCGTTGTTACCAAACGATCTAAAAACTCATACATCTTCTCGCCACGTAAGGTTACTTTTGCACCAATAGGCATGGCCTTACGCAATTTAAAGTTAGCCACATCCTTTTTAGATAGTGTAGCTACAGCCTTCTGACCGGTAATTTTTGTTAACTCATCTACGGCGTGATCGATTAACTTCTTATCGGCTACCGCAGCTCCCACACCACGGCTCACTACTATTTTTTCAAGTTTCGGAACTTGCATAACGTTTTTGTACCCAAATTCTTCCTTTAGCGCCTTAATAATGCGCTCTTTATATTCTTCTTTTAATCTTGGAATGTAAGCCATAACTAAATTACTTCATTAGATGTTTTAGAGACCCTTACCTTCTTTCCGTCTCTTAGTTCAAAACCAACTCTCGTTGCCTTTCCTGATTTAGGATCAATAAGCGAAAGATTGGAAATATGTACAGGAGCTTCCTTTTTTGTGATTCCTCCTTGCGGATTTTTTGCACTTGGCTTTTCATGTTTAGAAACCAAATTAGCTCCTTCTACAATGGCCTTGTTCTTTTCCTTATCTACACGTAAAACTTTACCTTCTACGCCTTTATGGTCACCGGAGATTATTCTCACTACATCTCCAACCTTAATTTTTAATTTTATCATCTCTTTATAGCTTTTATAGCACCTCAGGAGCCAATGATACAATTTTCATAAACTGCTTATCACGCAATTCTCTGGCTACTGGCCCAAAAACCCGTGTTCCACGCATTTCACCAGCGGGATTTAAAAGCACACAGGCATTGTCATCGAAGCGGATATACGAACCGTCTGGTCGTCTTACTTCCTTTTTGGTACGCACGACTACTGCCGTAGACACCGCACCCTTTTTAATAGCCCCATTTGGGGTGGCTTCTTTTACAGTAACTACAATTTTATCGCCAATAGAAGCATAGCGTCTTTTTGTTCCTCCCAACACACGGATGGTCAAAACTTCCTTTGCCCCTGTATTATCGGCTACTCTTAACCTAGATTCTTGCTGTAACATAATTATTTAGCTCTTTCTATGATTTCCACTAATCTCCAACATTTCGTCTTGCTTAATGGCCGGGTTTCCATAATTTTTACTGTATCGCCAATGTTGCAATCATTCTTTTCATCGTGAGCCACATATTTCTTTGTTCTCAAAACGAATTTTCCGTACATTGGGTGCTTCACGCGTTTTACTTCAGACACAACAATGGACTTTTCCATTTTGCTGCTGGTCACAACCCCGATTCTCTCTTTTCTTAAATTTCTTTTTTCCATAAAGCAGAAGCCATTATTGGTTTTCCCTTTTTGTTAATTCTGTTGCCAATCGTGCCACCGTTCTTCTCACTTTTCGTATTTGCAGTGGATTTTCTAGTGGAGTTACAAAGTGCGCAATTTTTAAATCTGCATTCTGTTTTTTAAACTCGGCCAACTTTTCTTTTAACTCTTCTATCGTTAACTCTTTTATTTCTGATTGTTTCATGATCCGTAGATTGAAAAATTAAGCTGAATAGTCTCTTGCGATAATAAACTTTGTTTTCACCGGAAGTTTTTGAGCTGCTAAACGCAACGCTTCTTTGGCAATATCTAATGAAACCCCGGCTACTTCAAACATCACCCTACCCGGCAATACCACCGCTACAAAATATTCCGGTGCTCCCTTTCCTTTACCCATACGAACCTCTAAAGGCTTTTTGGTAATAGGCTTATCCGGAAAAATTTTAATCCACAATTGACCTTCCCTTTTCATATATCGGGTAGCTGCTATACGAGCGGCTTCTATCTGTCTTGAAGTTATAAAACTAGTTTCTAATGACTTGATCCCGAACATACCATTTGAAAGTTGATGTCCCCTTCCGGAAATCCCCTTCATACGGCCCTTCTGCATTTTGCGAAACTTGGTTCTTTTTGGCTGTAACATCTTTTTGCTTCTTTAAAAAATTACTTTCTTCGTCGTGGTTTTCTTGCTCCGTCTGGACGTTGTGATTTAGCTCCTCCCGTTCCTGAACCTCCTGATGTGGACGGACTCTTTGTCATACCAACTAAAGGAGAAAGTTCTCTCTTACCGTACACCTCACCCTTCATAATCCACACTTTTATACCCAATTTACCATAGGTGGTTTGCGCTTCATCTAAGGCATAATCAATATCGGCTCTAAAGGTAGATAACGGAATTCTGCCTTCTTTAAAGGATTCTGAACGTGCCATTTCTGCCCCGTTTAACCTTCCTGAAATCATTACTTTTATACCCTCCGCGTTCATACGAATTGCTGCGGCAATAGCCATTTTAATAGCTCTTCTGTACGATATCCTACTTTCTATCTGACGAGCGATACTCGCTGCAACCAACTTAGCATCAATCTCAGGTCTTTTGATTTCGTAAATATTGATCTGAACCTCTTTGTCTGTAATTTTCTTTAGCTCTTCTTTTAGCTTATCTACTTCTTGCCCACCCTTACCAATGATAATTCCGGGTCTTGCTGTAGTAATGGTTACAGTTATCAACTTAAAGGTACGCTCTATAATGACCCTAGACACACTTGCCTTAGCCAATCTTGCATGAACATATTTTCTAATTTTATCGTCTTCGGCAAGCCGATCACCATAATCTTTACCGCCATACCAGTTAGATTCCCATCCTCTAATAATACCTAGGCGATTGCCGATTGGATTTGTCTTCTGTCCCATACTTTATCCTCTAGCTTTGTGTGTTATTGTTTGCTTCCAAAACCAAGGTAACATGGTTGGAACGTTTTCTAATTCTATGTGCCCTTCCTTGCGGAGCCGGTCTTAGCCTTTTCAACATACTTCCCCCGTCTACACGGATTTCTTTTACATAAAGATCTGCTTCCTCAATATTGGCCTCCTCATTTTTAGATTGCCAATTCGCAATTGCCGATAACAGCAATTTTTCAAGTTTTCGTGAAGCTTCCTTCTGATTAAACTTTAAAATCGCAAGTGCTTTTTCTATCCGAACTCCACGTACCAAATCTGCAACCAAACGCATTTTTCGAGGTGACGTTGGACAATTATTTAATTTAGCGAAGGCAACTTGCTGCTTTTCTGCCTTAATCCTTTCGGCCATTTGTCTTTTTCGAACTCCCATAGCTTACTTTTTTCCTTTATTTTTTGCACCGGCATGACCCCTAAACGAGCGCGTTGGCGAAAATTCTCCTAGCTTATGCCCTACCATGTTTTCTGTAACATAAACAGGCACAAACTGTTTTCCGTTATGCACTGCAATGGTCTGACCCACAAAGTCCGGTGTTATCATTGATGCCCTAGACCATGTTTTTATTACGGATTTTTTACCCGTTTCAACATTCAGTTGAATTTTTTTATCCAAACTAAGCTGAACAAAAGGTCCTTTTTTTAATGAACGTGCCATTTGTTTTTCTTTTTATTTCTTTCTACGTTCTATAATATACTTGTTCGTATCCTTTTTTCTGGAACGTGTTCTGTACCCCTTTGCAGGAATTCCGTTTCTTGATCTTGGATGCCCTCCGGAAGCCCTTCCTTCGCCACCACCCATTGGGTGATCTACAGGGTTCATTGCTACCGGTCTTGTTCTCGGTCTTCTTCCTAACCACCTGCTTCTTCCTGCCTTACCGGACACCAATAACTGATGATCCGAATTGGACACTGCACCTATAGTAGCCAAACATCCAGACAAAACCAATCTCGTTTCCCCTGAAGGAAGTTTTATGGTTACGTACCGACCGTCCTTAGCCATCAATTGAGCAAAGGTGCCCGCACTTCTGGCCATAACCGCTCCCTGACCCGGGCGCAATTCAATACAGGAAATAATTGTTCCTAGCGGAATTTCTACCAAAGGTAATGCGTTCCCAATTTCCGGAGCCGATTGTGTGCCGGACGCAATTACTTGATCTACTTGCAATCCGTTTTGGGCAATGACATATCTTTTTTCACCATCCGCGTACGCTACAAGCGCAATAAATGCCGTTCTGTTGGGATCATATTCTATAGATTTTACAGTAGCCGGAACCCCTTGCTTGTCTCTTTTAAAATCTATAATACGATATCTCCTTTTATGACCACCCCCTTTTTGGCGAATGGTCATTTTTCCTTGACTGTTTCTACCTCCCGACTTTTTTAACGGAGCTACTAAACTTTTCTCCGGCTTATCAGTAGTAATGGCGTCAAATCCGTTTACTACTCTAAAACGCTGTCCGGGAGTGATTGGTTTTAATTTTCTAACTGACATTTTTTGTCTTTATAGATTACTGTAAAAATCAATTGTATCTCCTTCGGCAATATCAACGATAGCTTTCTTAAAGGCTCCCGTTTTACCATGTTGAACTCCTGTTTTGGTGAATCGCGTCTTGCGTGATGGCCCATAATTAAGAGTTCGCACTTTATTTACAGAAACGCCGTAGGCAGTTTCAACTGCATTTTTTATTTGAATCTTATTTGCACTTAACGCTACAATGAAACCATAACGGTTGTACAATTCGCTGTCCGCCGTCATCTTTTCTGTAATAATTGGTTTTATCAACACACTCATTATTCCACTATTTAGTTAAGTTCAACTCTATCGCCTCTAATGAACCTTCAAGGAGCACAATATTATGCGCATTTAAAATTTTGTAAGTGCTTAATTCTGAGCTTGTTATAACCTCAGATCGCTTTAAATTGCGTGATGCCAAATATACACTATTATTTGTATCACCCAACACAAATAAAGATTTTTTATTTTCAAGCCCTAAAGACTTTAAAATCTGCTTAAAATCCTTTGTTTTTGGCGTCTCGAAACTAAAGTCCTCTACCACTATAAGTGCATTTTCTTTGGTCTTAATACTAAAGGCAGACTTTCTAGCCAAACGCTTCACATTTTTGTTTAATTTCTGGGTGTAATCTTTTGGACGTGGGCCAAAAATACGACCTCCACCTCTAAAAACCGGAGACTTAATACTTCCTGCACGAGCAGTACCCGTACCTTTTTGTTTCTTTATCTTTCTTGTACTCCCCGCAATCTCTGCCCTTTCTTTAGACTTATGCGTACCTTGCCGCTGATGCGCCAAGAACTGTTTTACATCTAAATACACCGCATGGTTATTAGGTTCTATAGCGAAAACAGCATCTGAAAGCTCTGCCTTTCTGCCTGTTTCTTTTCCCGTAATATCTAAAACTGCTACCTTCATTACTTCTCTATAGTTACGTAAGCGTTTTTATGACCAGGAATACAACCCTTTATCACTAAAAGATTTTTTTCCGGAACTATTTTTAAAATCACCAAATTCTGAACGGTTACTCTGTCATTTCCCATTCTTCCTGCCATCCGCATTCCCTTAAAAACACGAGACGGGTAGGATGATGCGCCCACAGAACCGGGTGCTCTAAGCCTGTTGTGTTGTCCATGCGTAGATTGACCTACACCGGCAAACCCATGCCGCTTAACAACTCCTTGAAATCCCTTTCCTTTGGAGGTTCCAATGACATCCACATATTCTCCTTCCACAAAGTGATCCACGCCTATGGTGTCTCCCAATTTGAAACTTCCTTCGAAACCTTGAAATTCAACGACTTTTTTCTTGGGAGAAACGCCTGCTTTTTTAAAATGACCACTTTCGGCCTTATTTGCACGCTTTTCTGCCTTGTCATCGAAACCAAGTTGAAGGGCACTATACCCGTCTACCTCTTCGGTTCTGACTTGGGTAACTACGCATGGTCCAGCCTCGACAACAGTACACGGAATGTTCTTTCCGTTTTCGTCGAAAATGCTGGTCATACCTACTTTTCTACCTATTAACCCAGACATATACTATTTAATTAATTATTGAATACTTCCTTTAAACTATACTATGCTTCAAAAAAAAAGGGTCAAAAAAATAATTCAACCCTGAATGTATTTTTTCCATTTTTCCTTTGCGAAACGCTCCGGACATGTCGGTACTCACTACGGCGAATACTCCTTTTTTACTCTCAAAAAAACAACTGCAATTGCTTTACACGAAAACCTAGCTAGAAAGGTTTACAACACCTTTATTTGCACCTCTACACCACTGGGAAGTTCTAACTTCATAAGTGCATCAATTGTTTTTGGTGAAGAGCTGTAAATATCTAACAACCTTTTATACGAACACAATTGAAATTGTTCTCTCGATTTTTTGTTAACGTGTGGTGAACGCAATACCGTGAATATCTTCTTGTGCGTAGGCAACGGAATTGGCCCTGTTACCACAGCACCCGTTGTCTTCACTGTTTTAACGATCTTCTCGGCCGACTTATCTACCAAATTATGGTCGTACGATTTTAATTTCATTCTGATTTTCTGACTCATCTCTAGTATGTATTACGCTGTTACGCCCTTGGCTGCCTTAATAACTTCTTCTGCAATATTCGACGGTGTTTCCGCATAGTGCGAAAACTCCATGGTAGACGTAGCCCTACCTGAGGATAACGTTCGCAATGAAGTAACGTAACCAAACATTTCTGAAAGTGGCACTAATGCTTTAATTACTTTGGCTCCTGCTCTATCATCCATATTGGTAATCGTGCCGCGTCTTCTGTTAAGATCGCCCACAATATCACCCATATTTTCTTCTGGTGTTAAAGCCTCCATCTTCATTATAGGCTCCATAAGTACAGCTTTGGCCGCTTTAGCCGCCGCTTTGTACCCTATTTTGGCAGCCAATTCAAAAGACAGCGAATCAGAATCCACCGCATGGAAGGATCCATCCTTTAAGGTAATTCGCATACTGTCCATTTCAAACCCGGCTAAAGGTCCATTCTTCATGGCTTCTTTAAATCCTTTCTCTATTGCAGGAATAAATTCTCTCGGGATATTTCCTCCTTTTATAACATTTATAAATTCCAAACCAGATTTACCTTCCTCTGCCGGCTCCATCGTAAACACAATATCTGCAAACTTACCACGACCTCCACTCTGTTTCTTATACACTTCACGGTGATCCGCCTTAGCTGTAAGCGCCTCTTTATATTCTACTTGAGGCTGTCCTTGGTTTACCTCTACCTTAAATTCTCTTCGCAGTCTGTCTACAATAATATCCAAATGCAACTCACCCATACCAGAAATAATGGTTTGTCCGGAAGCTTCATCGGTCTTTACCTGAAAGGTAGGATCCTCTTCTGCAAGCTTGGACAAGGCCATCCCTAACTTATCTACATCTGCCTTGGTTTTCGGCTCTACAGCAATACCAATTACAGGATCCGGGAAGTTCATACTTTCTAATACGATCGGATGCTTTTCGCTAGACAAGGTATCTCCTGTTTTAATATCTTTAAAACCAACTGCTGCTCCTATGTCCCCCGCTTCGATAAAATCTACCGCATTTTGTTTGTTGGCGTGCATTTGATAGATTCTGGAAATGCGTTCCTTGTTTCCTGAACGATTGTTCAATACATAAGAACCTGCATCTAATCTACCGGAATATGCCCTAAAAAATGCCAATCTCCCCACAAAAGGATCTGTAGCAATTTTAAAGGCCAATGCCGCAAATGGCTCTTTAGGATCTGGTTTTCTGGATACTTCGAGGTCTGTATCCGGATTAATGCCTACAATAGCCTCCTTATCTAAAGGCGAAGGCAGGTAGCGGCAAACGGCGTCTAACAAAAATTGTACGCCTTTATTTTTAAAGGATGAACCGCAAATCATAGGAATAATACTCATATCCATCACCGCAGCTCTTAGTGCAGTATGTACTTCATCTTCTGTAATGGAATCTTCATCTTCGAAGAATTTTTCCATCAAGGTTTCATCGTATTCTGCTACAGCTTCTATTAAAGCCGCCCTGTATTCCTTTACTTCGGCTGCCATGTCTTCAGGAATTGGGATTTCATCAAATGTAGATCCCATATTATCCTCATGCCAAACAATGGCTCTGTTTTTAACCAAGTCTACAATCCCTTTAAAATCTACTTCATCACCAATCGGCAATACAATAGGTACGGCATTAGACTTTAGCATTTCCTTAATTTGATTGCATACATTAAGGAAATTTGCACCCTGTCGGTCCATTTTGTTAACAAATCCCATTCGGGGTACTTTGTAATTATCGGCCAATCGCCAGTTGGTTTCCGACTGTGGTTCCACACCATCTACCGCACTGAACAAAAACACCAATCCGTCTAGAACGCGTAAAGAACGATTTACTTCTACGGTAAAATCTACGTGACCCGGTGTGTCGATAATATTAAAGTGGTACGGTTTTGTAGCCTCCACTTTCTCCCCATTGATCATAGGGAAATTCCATGTACAGGTAGTTGCTGCGGAGGTAATTGTAATACCGCGTTCCTGCTCCTGCTCCATCCAGTCCATGGTAGCGGCGCCATCGTGCACCTCTCCTATTTTATGGCTTACCCCTGTATAAAACAAAATTCGCTCGGTAGTGGTTGTTTTACCGGCGTCAATATGGGCAGCAATTCCGATATTTCTTGTATATTTTAAATCTCTTGACATTTCTGGTAATTAAAATCTAAAGTGAGAGAATGCCTTATTGGCTTCTGCCATTTTATGTGTATCCATTCGTTTCTTTACAGCAGCGCCTTCTTCCTTGGCAGCCGCCAAAATTTCTCCGGCTAATTTTTGGCTCATCGCTTTTTCATTGCGCTTCCGCGAATAACTAATCAACCATTTCATCGCTGTAGAAATTTTACGGTCTGGTCTAATTTGCATAGGTATTTGAAATGTAGCTCCACCAACCCTTCTGCTACGCACTTCTACGTGTGGCATCACATTAGAAAGCGCATCTTTCCACAATTCTAATGCTGTTTTTTCCTCGTCTGTTTTTTTTGCCTCTACAATGTCTATGGCATCATAAAACACCTTAAAAGCAACAGATTTTTTACCATCCCACATCATCATGTTCACAAAGCGTGTAACCAACTGATCGTTAAATTTAGGATCGGGTAACAATGGCCTTTTTTTTGCCTGTTTTTTTCTCATTTTTTTAAGTTTTTGGGTTCAGGTTTCAAGTTTGAGCTTTCATTCTTCAAAGATGCTCACTAAAAAATCCCTACTTCCTAAATTCATCCTACTTTTTTGGGCGTTTTGCACCGTATTTAGACCTTCGCTGGGTTCTTCCTGCCACACCGGCAGTATCCAAAGCACCTCGAACGATATGGTACCTCACACCAGGCAAATCTTTTACCCTTCCGCCTCTAACCAATACTATCGAGTGCTCTTGTAGATTGTGACCTTCACCCGGGATATAAGCGTTTACTTCCTTCCCATTAGTCAACCTAACCCTAGCAACTTTTCGCATTGCCGAGTTTGGTTTCTTTGGTGTCGTAGTGTAAACCCTAGTACATACCCCTCTTCGTTGAGGACACGAATCCAAAGCAGCCGATTTACTCTTCTTGGTAATTGTGGCTCTTCCTATTCGTACTAATTGTGAAATTGTTGGCATACTATATATTATATATGTATAAAACGATACCCTCTTTTAAGGGCTGGCAAATGTAATACTATTTTGTAAAAATTCAAATCTTATACTATTAATTTTGGGCTATTTTTATTTTTAGTCCCCAGCGCTTATAAAACCACCCCTCTTTTATGGCGCATAAAGGCATGCAATAGCTATAGGTAACCCCTCCTTTACGCCCCACTGGAGCATATTTACAAAGTTACTTTGTTAAAAAAACCTTTAAATCAACACAAAAAACCCAATAAAAAATTTCTTGAAACTGACTATCCCCGAGGCAAGCCATAGAGGTATTTTGCCAGTTTCATTTTGGCCTTTGGGCCAAAAACCGAAATTTTGTATTTCACCTCACCCGGAACTGCAAAAAGACAGTTCCGACCTCTCCAAAGGAGAGGTAAATAGGAAACCCCGACCCAAGGGTCGGGGAATCTTTAGATTGAAAAAGCCAAAATACTAACCAAAAATATGGACTTTTCAATAGAATAACCTGAGAATTAGTAAAATGTAATTTTTAACAGAGTTTAGCGATGAAGTTATATTTTTTCATATAATCTTAAAGTTTTATTAAAATTAGTTTGGATTATTACGTCTAAAATCTCATTTTTACGCCAGCTAATTCAAATAATTTAAAAATGAGAACAAAATTTAATGGAATCTTAACGCTTTTTCTAGCGTTGGTTGTGCAATTTTCCTTTGCACAACAAAAAACGATTACCGGTACAATTACAGATCAGGATGGTCTGCCGTTGCCCGGGGTAAATATCGTTGTAGAAGGGACTTCTGTTGGTACCCAATCCGATTTTGACGGGAATTACGCCATAAGCGCAAGTCCTGGCCAAAACTTATTGTTTACCTACATTGGTCAGAAATTAGAGCGTCGTTTGGTAGGAGCGCAAAACGCCATCAACGTGCAGATGACCGAAGACGCCCAAGCCTTGGAAGAGGTTATTGTAACCGCTCAGGGGATTACCAGAGAAAAGAAATCCTTAGGATATGCCGTTGCCGAGGTGAATTCTGAACAATTGGAGCAACGCTCAGAAGGTGACATTGGGCGGGTGCTTTCCGGGAAAGCCTCAGGTTTGCAGATTACCCAACAAAGCGGTCTTTCCGGATCGGGAACCAGTATCGTTATTCGAGGTCTGAGCACTTTTAGTGGTAGCAACCAGCCCTTATTTATTGTAGACGGAGTACCTTTTAGTAGTGACACCAATGGGCAATCTCAAAATGGTGGGGACAATGACTTCGTTAATGGAAATAATGGGTCGAGTCGCTTTTTGGATTTAGATCCGAACAGCATTGAAAGTGTAAACGTCTTAAAGGGTTTGGCAGCAGCCACGCTTTATGGAACTCAAGGACGTAACGGGGTAATCTTGATTACCACCAAAAATGGCGCTGCCGGCGGCGGCAACAAAAAATTTGAAGTTACCGTGCAATCCTCGGTTTTCTTCAATGAAATTGCCTCTTTACCCGATTACCAAAATGAGTATGGTAACGGTTTTGACCAAGCTTTTGGCTGGTTCTTTAGCAACTGGGGGCCCAACTTTCGTGCCGGAGGTATCGACGGCTTTCTTAATGCCGGTGGTGGTATAGCGGCTGATGGCACACTACCCCACCCGTACTATACCGCCTCGTTCAGTGATGCGTTCCCTGAATTTGAAGGGGTGCGATATCAATATAAACCTTATAATAATGTAGAGGCTTTTTTCAGGACGGGTACGGTTACCAACAACTCTGTCAATGTAGGCGGAAGTTCTGCCGATGGCAAGTTTTCGTACAACACCAACTTCAGCAACTTAAGCGATGAAGGGTTTACGCCGGGCAATAAGCTTACCCGAAATACCTTTGGTATTGGTGGTCGTGCTGAATTGTCGAATAAATTTACCACATCCGGTGCCTTAAACTTTACCCGTACCGATTTTAAATCCCCTCCGGTGGCGGCAGGAGATGGTAACGCCGTATTTGACACGTCAACAGGATCTTCCATTTTTTCCAATATCTTTTTCACCCCCCGAAGTGTGGATTTAATAGGGTTGCCTTTCGAAAATCCTTTGGACGGTTCCAGTGTGTATTACCGCCAGAATAACAGTATACAACACCCTTTGTGGACGGTAGCCAATGCGCAAACCAGACAAGAAACCTACCGGGTTTTTGGTAATGCGTCACTTACTTATTTGATCAATGACAACCTTAATGTAACGTATAGGGCAGGTATCGATGTGTACAGCGAAAACAACACCAATTCCCAAAATAAAGGTGGGGTTTCTGACAATACCCAGTTGCGGGCCGGAATTTACCAAACCTGGAATAACACCAATACCATTTGGGATCATAACTTGTTGCTAAACGGACAATATAGTCTTTCGGAATCTATTGGCATGACCTTTAACGCCGGTATTACCTCCAGAAGGGAAATTTTTGATCAAAATGGGGTGTCCAGTAGCGGACAACAAGTATTTGGGGTTCTACGTCATTTTAACTTCGGACTTCAGGACGAAATTCAGTTCTTTCGAGAGCGGAATATTACAGGAGCCTACGGGCAGGTGGATTTCGATTACAAGCGATTTTTATACTTAAATGTATCGGGACGTAACGATTGGGTGTCTAACTTAGAGTCGGAAAACAGGGCTATTTTTTATCCAAGTGCCAGCGTATCTTTTATTCCTACAACAGCCATTGAAGGACTTAAAGATAGTAAAGCCTTGAACTACCTTAAAATCCGTGCTGGTTACGGAACGTCCGCCAACTTTCCTACCGGATTTCCAACAGCAAATACCCTGACACTTAATACACAACGCTTTCAGGATTCTGGTGGCAGCAATGTGGTAATCAACACAACCAGCAGCGTTTTGGGTAACCCTGGTTTGGAACCGGAAACTTTGGAAGAATTTGAGGTTGGGATCGAATCGCGCTGGTGGAACAACCGCATTAACCTAGAGGTGTCTGCTTACCTGAGAACTACACAAGACCTAATTGTAGATCGAGCTTTGGATCCATCAACAGGCTTTGAGTCGACCCAAACCAATATTGGGGAAATTGAAGGCGAAGGCGTGGAAGTGGATTTAGGTATCGATCTTTTTCAACCAAAAACAAGTGATGGCTTTGGATGGAATGTGAATACCAACTGGACGCTCAACGAATCAGAGGTTACCGATCTGGGTGCCGATACCGATCTTATCGTTTTTGCCGGATTTAGCAATTTAGGTAACGCTGCCATTAAAGGACAACCATTAGGTGTTTTGGTAGGTAGCCGAATTTTAAGGGATGATGCCGGGAACTTTTTAGTCGATGGCCAAGGAAACTATGTGATCGAAGAAGGCCAATTTAAAATAGGGGATCCTAATCCGGATTGGACGCTTAACGTGTCGAACACCTTTAAGTACAAGAATTTCAACCTAAATTTCTTGGTAAATTATACCCACGGTGGGGATATATATTCTCAAACCATAGCGACCCTTCTGGGAAGAGGTTTAACTACAGACACTTCAGACAGGCGCGAATCCTTTATTTTACCGGGGGTTTCACAAGCCACGGGCCAACCGAACAACGTACAGATCAACAACTCCGGCTTTTATTTTGACAACATATTGTTTGGCCCTAATGAACTGCAGGTGTACGATGCATCTGTCATCCGTTTACAGGAATTATCCTTAGGCTATAGCCTTCCTTCTAAATTTTTGGATAAGACGCCTTTTGGCACAGTATCCTTTACCTTAACAGGTTTTAACCTTTGGTTCGATGCCATAAACACTCCAGATGGAGTCAATTTTGATCCTAACGTAGCCGGTGTCGGCGTAGGGAACAGCAGGGGCTTCGATTTCATGAACGGTCCCAGTTCCAGACGCTACGGTTTTAGTGTAAAAGCCACATTCTAATAAAAAAATAGACGATGAAAAATATTTTTAAACTTGCATTTATCGGGATTATCGGGATCTTTATATTCCACTCCTGTGAAACAACCGAACTAGACCTTACGGAGAATCCTAATGCGCTCTCTCCGGAACAAGCGGATGTTGATTTCTTTTTAAACTCCGTTCAATTGCGTTATGCGGCTGTCATCGACAGTTTAGGAGAAGACGCAGGTGGCTTGGTGCGTCTGAGCGACTTTCAATTCCGAAACTACCTCAACTCCTTCGGGCCTAATGAGTTTGATCGAGAATGGGAAGCCGTATATAGAGAAATATTGGCTGATATCCGTGCCATGGAACCACTAGCGCAAGAAAATGAACAATTTCTTCACCTTGGTATAGCCAATGTGATCGAAGCCGACGTGATGACGAGTTTGGTCGACTTTTTTGGAGATATTCCTTACACGGAGGCCATTACAGCCCTTAGTGAGGCCAACTTTAACCCAAAATTAGATTCCGGTGCCAGTATCTACGAAGCGGCTATTGGCCTGTTAGACCAAGCCATCAGCAATTTTAACAGAGATGACTTTTCTGCCGAACCGGCCATAGATTTCTACTATGATGGTGATTATGATAAATGGATAAAATTGGCCAATACCCTAAAAATGAAGCTCTATTTGCAAAGCCGATTGGTGGATGCTACGGCTATCAGCAAATTCAATGCTATTGTAGCTTCAGGCAATTACATCACCAGTTCGGCAGACGATTTTCAGTTTCAATGGCGTACCAATCCGGTACAACCCGATACGCGGCATCCCAATTACGCTCAGAATTATGCGCCAACCGGTGCAGGGGATTACGTAGCCAATTGGTTGGTGAATGAAATGCAGACAAGCAACGATCCGAGGCTTCGGTATTACTTTTACAGGCAAACGAATGCTGTACCCGGGCAAGCTGGAGCTCCTCCAAATGAAGAACAAATATCTTGCTCTTTAGAAACACCTCCCCAACATTACATTGATGGCGGCTTTACTTTCTGTGGATTGCCTAATGGATATTGGGGAAGAGATCATGGGGATAACGACGGTATCCCCCCGGATGGACTATTGCGTACCGCACATGGAGTATATCCTGCCGGAGGAATGTTTGATGATAATCGATTTAGCCGAATTAACCAAGGTTTTGGAGCTCAAGGCGCGGGTATAACTCCCATCATGTTGGCCTCATGGGTCGATTTTATGAAAGCCGAAGTGGCTATGCTTACGAATCCTGTCAATGGCAGAGCTGACTTATTGGCCGGCGTTGAAAAGTCGGTGACCAAGGTATTGGCATTTGGCCCATTGGATGCTACTGCCGATGAAAGCTTCTTTGCAACCCCGGCGGAAGTTACCGCACATAGTACTGCCGTGGCTACTGCTTTTGATGCGGCTACTAATGATGGCAAATGGAACATAATGGCACAGCAATACTGGATTGCCGGTTATGGTAACGGTATTGGAAATTGGAATTTCTACAGACGAACCGGATTCCCAACCACATTGCAACCCAATCGTGAGCCTTTAGCCGGCGCAGGTGGCTTTATACGTTCGTTTAGATATCCTGCGAGCGCGGCAAACAACAACACCAATATTCAACAGCGGCAAAGTGTGACCACTCAGGTATTTTGGGATACTAACCCACCTTCACCTGGTTTCCCAATAGCCAACTAATTTGGTATAACGTTAAAATAAATGACAATGAAAAAAATATATAATATTTCTCTTTTAGCACTCCTATCCCTAATTTGGGTAGGATGCGAAAACGATGATGCAGCTCCCAATAGAGCCCTTGCAGAAACAACCAACGGAGCTGTATTGCGGACTTTTGAAGTGGAGAGTGGTGTGTTTAACTTTTTTGACACCACATCTGAATTTTCTGTTACCTTTGGGGAACAGGATGCCGAAGATGGAGACCTAATGCAATCAGTGGACGTATTTGTTACGTTACAGAAAAGAACCCCAGCCGGCAGCTTTCAGGATGCTGGCAGTGAAGTCCTTTTAAGAACCATTAGTGCAAGTGAGTTTAGCATTGATGAATTTGGGCTACCACGAACTAACCTCACTGCTTCTCTAGATCAAGTGCTTGCAACTTTGGGAATAACCACCAATGATTTTGTGGGTGGCGATCGGATACAATTTCGCTTGTTGTTGAATCTGACTGACGGTAGGACTTTCACCGTAGGCGATGCCGCCGGAAACGTAGAAAGTTCCTCCTTTTTTAGATCTCCATATAGGTACTTCGCAACAGTAGCCTGTATTCCGTTGAACCCGGTGGCTGGTGAGTACACTTTCGACCTTCTCGACAATTTTGGTGATGGCTGGGATGGCGCCTTTTTAACGGTAACCATTGATGGCGTTAGCCAGGATATCACGGTAACCACAGATCAGGGTGATGTAGCCGTACATGTCTTTAACGTTCCCGTAGGTACGGAAGAATTTACCATTGAATACACTGCTGGTAGTTTTGAGGGCGAACATGAATACAAAATTCTGTTGGACGGCGAAGAGATATTTAGCGACGGTCCTGGACCAGGTGTTGGTCTCGTTACATTAAGTATTTGTCCTTAAGCCCAATTTTTGGTAGAATAAGAATATACATAGGGATGCTCCAAAAAGCATCCCTATTTTTTTAATAATGGCAGCAATAAAACCCTATATTTAGGTAGGTAATCAATTAATAACACGTACTATGAAAACATCCTTATTTTTACTTTTTTGTTTTTGCAGCGGAATCTTTTGTATTGCGCAACAGCGGGCACAATTTGGAAATTTACCAAGTGGTGCCTCCCCACAAGACAACCTTTTACGAGTACAACCTGCTTTTAACCAATTCTTTGTTCATCTTAAAGGTACAGAAACCACGGTAAATGTATCTAAAGCCTTGGGCACACCCTTTGAAGATGAAAATTTTAGCAAAGGTCAATTGTATGACAAGGATGAGTTTTTAGGCGATTTTTACCTGCGCTATAACGCCTACGATGATCAAATAGAGTTAAAAAAGACCACACTTCCGGAGGAAACCGTACAAGGACTTGTAAAAAACAGTAATTTTAGAGCTCGCTATAAAAATGTCGATTTAAGTTACCGTGCTTTTACCGATACCAAAGGGACTATCTCCACCGGCTACCTACACCTACTGGTAAATGGATCTTCATCAAAGCTTTTTAAAAGGCTCAAAGCCATATATGTACCCGCCACGACCCCCATTAATCCCCAAACGCGTCCTACTCCAAGTAGGTTTGTCCAGTTTGAAACATTCTTTGTTAGCCTTAACGGTATCGATCAAATTATGGAAATGCCTCAACAGACATCCAAGTTTATAGCCCTTTTTGAAAAATCAATGCAGTCCACCCTAAGAAGCTACATGAAGGAAAACAAACTTAAACTTAAAGAAGAAAAAGATCTTATCGTTTTGTTCAATTATATCAACACCACTTTTTAGAGTAATCACTAAATTCTTCATGTAAGCCTTATCTACATGCCATAATGTGAACTATTGATCTAATAACCCAACAACCCAAATGGATTAATCGAACTAAAGTCGATATTCACCTATTGTTTTGCATCCCTGTAAAGATCTCCTAAAAATTTCTTGTGAAATTTGCAAACAGCACTCCGGGGAAAAACTAAAAAGCTTCTGATTGTTTTTTGCGAAAAAAAATGTTCAAGCTTCCAACACATATACCACTTCCGTTTTATACCTACCTTTGCCCTTATGGAAAACAACACTCAAATTTACGGTATACGCGCAATTATAGAAGCACTACAAGCCGACAAACCCGTGGATAAGATCTTTATCCAAAAAGGACTGCGAGGCGATTTGTCGCGAGAACTGGAAACCCTAATACGGCACAAAGGGATTGGCGTCTCGTATGTTCCTGTGGAAAAACTAAACCGCCTTAGCAAAAACAACCACCAGGGCGTTATCGCTACCATTTCTCCCATTTCTTTTTATAGCCTAGAGGAGTTGGTAGAAAACGCAATTGCGCATAAGGAAAAGCCCCTTTTTCTACTCTTGGATCAACTCTCGGATGTACGCAACTTTGGAGCCGTTATCCGAACGGCTGAGTGTACAGGTGTTGATGGGATCATTATCCAAAAAAAAGGAGGCGCTCCGGTTACAGCAGACACCATAAAGACCTCTGCAGGGGCGGTCTTTAAAGTGCCGATTGCAAAAGTAGACCACCTTAAAGATGCGGTTTTTTATCTTCAGGCCTCAGGCATCAAGGTGATAGCCGCCTCCGAAAAAACCAACAACACCATTTATTCCGTTTCCTTTAACGAACCATGCGCTATAATAATGGGTGCCGAGGATACAGGGATTTCTCCTTCGATTTTAAAGGTCGTGGATGCCACTGCCAAACTTCCCCTTATGGGGAAAATAGGTTCGCTTAATGTTTCCGTGGCCTGCGGTGTTTTTCTGTACGAAGTGGTACGACAGCGAATGATAGTTGATGGTTGACCGTTGATAGTTGACGGTTGACCGTTGATGGTTGATGGTTGATGGTTGATGGTTGATGGTTGATGGTTTTTACCTTAAAAAAAACTTCTTTGCTTTTTTAAAAAAAAGCATCCTACATTTAGTTGCTTCACACAAAAACTCCAACAGCACCCGCATCAGTCTTCATCCTCTTTCGTGTTGCGCTTGTAATAATACCTGATTTTAATTTTTTTATCTTCACCTAATACTTGGGTCTCCTCAGTTGGGGGTTCTTGAGGGGATTCAATAAAGTTACCATCTTCGTCAAAATGTTGCATAAATTCATCGTTTTCCTCCGAATAATCCTCTTGTTCCCAAAAGTATTTTTTGGGTGAAGGTGTCTTCGTTTTTATCAAAACCGCAAGCAAAAGTCCTGTTAAGAAACCGCCCAAATGGCCTTCCCAAGAAATACCATCTTCAACCGGAAAAATATACCAGACCAAACTGCCATAAATAAAAACAATAATCAGGGAAAGCGCTATCAATCGATAGTATTTGGTAAAAATCCCCTTAAAAAAAATAAAACTTACTAACACATAAATAATTCCACTTGCACCAATATGGTACGATGGTCTTCCTATACCCCAAGTTATACCCCCGGACATAAGCATACCGATAAGGAGTACCTGCCATGCGCTATTTCTATAAAAGTAAAACAAGGCTGCAGTTAATAGGATCAAAGGCAGCGTATTGTTATATAAATGCGACACGGAACCATGAATAAAAGGGCTTAGCACAATACCTATTAAGCCAGAAAAGGTCCTGGGTAATACTCCCAAGGATGTGAAATTGAAACCAAACCTAACCTCTACCCAATACACAAACCATAATACCAAAGCAAAGAGTAAAGGCAATCCAATTACAGAATTATCGAATTTAAAATAGGGTTCCTGTTCCATTGATCCATTTTTGAGATGGTTATCCGGTCTTACAACCGCTAAGTTATAAAAACCCGACAATTATGTTACCTTCAGCTTCCCTCTTCAGAGGGGAACTTAATTCGGTGCAATCCCAGGCTTGTAACATACAATCCAAATATCGTTGCACATTTGCTTTTGGTTTTTACACACCCCCGGCCCACTTCGGTAGGCTCAGTGCAACGCCTCTCAAGAGGGGAACTTATTTGATCCTTCGTTCCGACCTTTTTGAAATCGATTGACCCGGGTGCTTGGTCGGTGTTTTTTTAATACAAAAAAAAACAATCCCATTTATCAGGCACAAAATACGCATAGCCCTACTCTTGATGGCTGAAATTTCCCGTAAGCGAGGGGTCAACGGCATTGGTCAATTGTTTTTTTATCCTGTTATTTATCTTTGAGGTTTTGAAAAAGCGAAAATACCTTCAGCTCCCCTCTTGAGAGGGGTCGGGGGTGTGTTCTTTGAAATTGGCAATATAGCGTACCATTGCCCTCAACACATTGTATATCTGTATTTAAACTTAATATTCGACCCCACCTTCAGCTCCCCTCTTGAGAGGGGCCGGAGGTGTGTTTTTCGAAGTTAGTGATATAATCCTCTATCGCCCTTACCACATTGTCCGTATCTTTCAGTACTTGATCATCGGTAAACCTTAGAATCCCAATCCCTAACCTGTCCATAACCTTTTCTTTCTCAATATCCTTATTGAATACCTCAATAATTTGATGGGAATATCCATCCACTTCAATGCCCAGCATCAATTCATGGCAAAAGAAGTCCAATATATAATGGTCTATTGGTTTTTGGCGGTGAAAATCATATCCATGCATTTGTTTCCTTTTGAGTTTTTGCCAAAGGATGATTTCCGCTTTGGTCGAATTGTTCCTAAGCTGCCTTGCCAACTCTTTAAGCTTTGGATGATATGGTATGATCTTTCTTTTTTGCATTTGCCTTTGTTTTTTTACACACCCCTGACCCCTCTCAAGAGGGGAACTTAATTCGGTGCAATCCCAGGCTTGTAACATACAATCAAAATATCGTTGCACATTTGCTTTTGGTTTTTACACACCCCCTCCCCTCCCAAAAGGGGAACTTATTTGATCCTTCATTCCAATCTTTTTTGAAATCGAAAATAACCAACTTACACTAATCAACGGAAATATAGTAATTTTAAGGCATGAATGAACCTTTGGCAGAACGCATACGGCCCAAAACACTCGATGCCTATATAAGTCAGCATCATTTGGTGGGTGAAGGTGGTGCACTGTATGCGCAAATTAAAAAAGGCCTCATCCCTTCCCTCATTCTTTGGGGGCCTCCAGGCACGGGAAAGACGACTTTGGCAGCGATTATTGCCCATGAAAGTGGCAGACCCTTTTATACGCTGAGCGCCATTAGTAGCGGGGTGAAGGATGTTCGCGATATTATTGATAAGGCAAAGCAAAGTGGTGGACTTTTTACTCCCAAAAATCCGATCCTTTTTATTGATGAGATTCATCGATTCAGTAAATCGCAACAAGATTCCCTTTTAGCTGCTGTAGAAAAAGGCTGGGTAACGCTTATTGGTGCTACCACTGAGAATCCCAGTTTTGAGGTCATTCCCGCCCTATTGTCCCGATGTCAAGTATATGTATTACATCCTTTTGGCAAGGACGATTTAGAAGCTTTGTTAACGAGAGCCCTCGTAGAGGATCCTATTTTAAAATCGAAACAAATCGCATTAAAGGAGACGGAAGCCCTGCTGCGTTTGTCTGGTGGAGACGGTCGCAAATTGCTCAATATATTTGAACTCGTAGTACATTCAGCACTTACCGAACCCATCGTAATTACCGATGCCATGGTGTTACAACAGGTACAGCAAAATACGGTGCTATACGACAAAGCGGGGGAACAACACTACGATATCATTTCGGCATTCATAAAATCGATTCGCGGGAGCGATCCTAATGCTGCTGTGTATTGGTTGGCTCGAATGATTGAAGGTGGCGAAGATGTAAAATTTATAGCACGACGCATGCTTATTTCGGCCTCGGAAGATGTTGGGCTGGCCAATCCTACCGCTTTGGTCTTAGCCAATACCACTTTTCAGGCCGTTGCCGCCATTGGCTATCCGGAAGCTCGCATCCTTTTAAGTCAGTGCGCTATTTATCTGGCTACCTCACCCAAAAGCAATACTAGTTACGCCGCAATAGGTAAGGCGCAACAGCTGGTAAAAGAAACCGGAGATTTATCGGTTCCTTTGGCACTGCGCAATGCACCTACGAAATTAATGAAAGATTTGGGTTATGGATCCAACTACAAATACGCCCATGATTACCCTCAAAATTTTGTCGCGGAGGAGTTTTTACCGGACGAAATTGTGGGAACATCCTTTTACCAGCCCGGAGAGAATGCCAAAGAAAAATCGGTTAAAGAGTTTCTACTATCACGTTGGAAAAACAAGTACCCACTTTAAAATTTAATGCTAATTTCCTCTATAACGGGGGAAGCACCTGCGTAATATTCGAAAAACCATTTGTTATCTTTCCGAAAGACGACACCGCTTTTATCTTCTTTTTTCGCCATAAAAACATCAGGAACGGAGCTCTTATAGAGTTGCATTTGTACTTTGGGTGAGCTATCTACCAACTGATAGCCATAAGGCATTACTTGGGCATACCAAACCGCAGTTGCATCGGCAGGAGCACCTTTGGGTGTTACCTGAAATTGCACTTCTGCCTTTTTAAACTGAGAAGGCACCGGTTCATTGCTTTTATACAGTTGCTCATCGGGTGTAGCTCGTTGCACCACCAAAGGATTAGGTGTAGGTACCGATACGGTTTCTTTCGGAGCACCCAATTGCTTCACATCGTCTTTGAAGCTAACGGTTAGGGGCGAATTGTCTTTGGTTAGTGCTCCATTATAGGCGTAGTCCACTTCATTAAAGGAAGAAAATGCTGCCTCAATAGCCTCCTTGTAGGCGGCTTTAAATTCCTTTATTTTACTTGTCCCTTGTTTTGACGCAAATACCTCTCTGGAGCTGCAATCCTTCAATAGTAAGGTAGTTTTTGTGGTAAACATATTAGAATCGTCCTTTAGCCCTATAAGCAATCCTAAACAGCGATTCGCATTGAGTTCTTGAGGCAATTCATCATCATACACCGTTTTAAACCCCTTTTCGGTAAAAAGATATTTAACATAGGTACTGGTAAGATACTGATTTTCTGTTTTAAAGCCATCGAACTTTTTAGGCACAATGACATACTCATAATCATTTAACGACACTTGCCCAAACGACATAGAAGTGGCCATTACCAAAAGACCAAAAAGCACATTCTTCATAGGGATAGTTTTATTTTTTTTTAATCGTGACCGGTATTTGCAGGCACCTAAAATGATCTCTTTTTTTCTTTAAAGATCGTTATTTTGCTTCATTTCTAACTCTTTTAGGTGACTCTGAAATGAGATTACCAAGATAGGATTTTAAATTTGAATTGAAAAACAGAGCGGATGACTTTAGCAAAGAACTACCGTAATACCTCAAAACGAAAAACGACCTGATCAAAGGCTATTCTTCGGATAGACTGAATTTGCCGGAAGATACCACACTAACTTTTGGATCTAAAAGCACCGACGAACTATGGCTGTCTCCTAAATTTTGAATGCGTATATTAATTGAAGCGGTATTTCTTAAAATATCGATATTCTTGCCGGAAGCTGTACCATAGGTAACTTCCCGTTGTAAAATTCCCGTGGGCCCGGCAGGGAGCAAAAACGACTCGGTATCTAAATCGTATCCAGTGCTATCCAAAAATGCCACAACTACATTTAATTCCTTGCTGGTGGTATTATCTATTTGATAGCTTACAACACCGCTCAGCAGTCGTTCCTTCTCCATCAAAAATTCATCCCAAGTAAATTCCTGCGTTAAAACCTCCGATTTTTCGGCTTCATTAAACCCATTTTCAATAGACTCAAGGGCTAAAAGAGGAACAGTTACGGTAGGAAAAACACTAAGATCTTCGAGATTTTCAAAATTTTGATCCCGGATACAAGAGGAAGTAAGCATTACTAATGCAAAAAAAGAGGATACCCAAAAAAACTGAATTCTTTTCATTTATCTGCGTACTGCACATAGGAAATATAACTTTCCGGTAGCATTCTACTTATAGAACTCTATAAATAGTTTTTTATTTCAATGAGGTCAAAAATTATGGCACTAAAATCGTGTTTCGGGTCACCGTGCACATTAAAGTGTAAGGTGTGTAGCCCAACGGCCTTGGCTCCGAGGATATCTGCCTCTAGGCTATCCCCTATCATAATCGCATTTTTTGGCAAAACCTTACTTTTTTCGAGGGCTATTTCAAAGATTTTCGGATGGGGTTTTTTTACGCCAACGGTTTCCGAATGAATGATACGATCAAAATAAATATCGATTTGGGAATTTTGGAGCTTTTTATACTGTATTTCCTGAAATCCATTGGTGATAATGTGTAGCTTGTAATTCGGTTTTAAATACCTTAAAATTTCGTGTGTATTCGGCAGCAGATTGGGGAAGGTAGACAAATGCACGATATACTGGCCTGCCAATGCGTTTATCTGCTCGCTATCCATAGTATGCCCCAAGACATCAAACGTTTGTTTTAAACGCTTGTAACGCAAGTCTGCCTGCGAAATCCTGTTTTCTCTATATAGTTTCCAAAGCTCTAAATTAATTGGTTTGTACACCTCCAAAAAATCGGCAAGCTTAACTGTAATATTAGCCTCAGCCAATATTTTTTTAAACGTAAGTGCCGAATTTTTCTCAAAATCCCATAGGGTATGGTCTAGATCAAAAAACACATCTGTTACAATTCCTTTAAACATGATAATTTTGAATTACGGCTTCGTACACTTTTAACCAGTCCGTGCTTTTTTGCCCTCCCAGTAGTTCATTTGAAAATACAGTTACAAAACATCCTTTCACCGCCTTTATTTGCCTGTATATCGTGGTTAGTTCTTGCTGTATTTCGTTGGAATCGGTCATTTTTAACAGGGCGTAATCGTGTACGGCAAAAGGATGTATTTTTATAGGTTGTTGTACCTCTAGGCCAATATCGTAAAAATAAAAGGGATGCGAGGTGCTGGCTCTAAATCCTATCTCATGGGTGTATCCCATTGTATAATCATCTGTGAATTCTGCTTCCACCAAATTGCGATAGGTTTGGGGTACATCTACGCGATTATACCGAAATCGGGATGCATGAATAGGCCTGTGAATGACGCCCGATAGCTTTTTCTTTTCTTCCATTAGCAACTGTACATTTTGAAATGAACTATATGATGCCGCCAGAGAAACGGTACTATAATCGGCCACTGATTTTATTAAATGTTTAAATTTTTCATTCGTAGGTGCCACATTTTTGTCATAGGTGGAGTAAGCCGCAAATTGAAAGAAAAACAGACTCTTAATCCCAAATTTTTTATGGACTCTTATAAGATGTTCATAATTATCGTACGGATCGGGAAGTACATTTAACCAAACGCGAAGACGCTCCCAAGCCCTTTTTAATTTTAAGGCGCCAATATCCATAAATAGGCCCGCTGTGCTTCGCACAAAGCCTCTATGGGCATAACAATGAGACGAGGTGACATCGATAACCGAAACATAACGATAAGCCCTTTTCGATTGCTCTAATGCGGGAAATCGCTCTTGAAGTTTTGAAAATAACTTCCACGTCCAAATATCGACCAAAGGCATTCGTAAAAAACCGCCTCTATACGCCACACTTTCGGTAGGCGGAAATCTGCCGTGCATATCTTTCATGTGCGGTACATACTCTTCGTATCTACTCAATAAGTAAAAACTCGCCGAAAAAATATCATAAGGCACATTACTGCGCTCACCGGCTCCAAAAAAACAGGGTATACCATCCCAATCCCCTATTTTTATAGGAAAATCATTAATCCCCTGTTCAAACAACAAGTCGTTAGAGCGAATAAAAAATTCATTTTGAAGTGGCTGTTTGGTGTAGGTTATTTTAGGTCCTGTATGCTTTATAAAATCTTCCACCTTAGTGGTTAAGGTAATTTCCAATCCCAAAACCCTTGTAAAGAGTTGCTTTACTATATAGGTAAATCGAGGGGTAATTTTATGGGTATAGATCAGCAACATAGGCTATTATTGTTCAACATAAGATGGCACTTAAACTAGAGCAGTTGTTCATCGGCAAAGCTAAAGTAGGCGTTTTGGGTGATAATAAGATGATCTAAAATGGCAATATCTAGCGCAGCGGCAGCCCGCTTTAGTTTTTGGGTAAGCTGCTTATCTGCTTCACTTGGTTTTAAGGTGCCAGACGGATGATTGTGCGCCAGAATAAGAGCTACTGCACTCAATTCCAGCGTCTGCTTCATCACCAAACGCACATCTACCAAAGTACCAGTTATTCCGCCTTTACTTAGCTGTGCAGTGTGCAAAATTTTATTAGAATTATTGAGGTAGATAATCCAAAATTCCTCGTGAGGAAGCTCTCCCATAATAGGATTCAACAAGTCATATACACTTTGACTACTGGTAATTTTAACGATTTTTTCTGCTTCCTCTCCCCTTCTACGTCGGCCAATTTCCAATGCTGCTGCAATACTCACCGCCTTGGCCTCCCCTATCCCTTTAAATTGCTGTAGTTGCTTGATGGAGAGTTTACCCAATTCATTGAGGTTATTGTTTACTGATGCCAAAATACGTTTAGAAAGGGCTACTGCACTTTCATTTCTACTACCGGAACCTATTAAAATGGCAATCAATTCTGCATCGGAGAGGAAAGACTTTCCCTTTTGTACCAGTTTTTCCCGAGGCTTATCATCATCGGACCACTGTTTTATAGAAAAGGATGTTGGTTTTTCCTGCATGGCCTAAAGATAGTAAACTAAGTTTTTTGTTGTAAATTAGGTATCGAAATAAAATCAAAAAAATGAACTCTTTATTTATCGAGGAAGGCTTTAGGGACATTACTAACAGGCTAAATGCCTTGAGCGCAACGTCGGAACGAAAATGGGGTAAGATGACTGTTGGCCAAATGCTGTGGCATTGCCAACTCCCCCTAAAATTGGCCATAGAAAATAAGCAACCAAAGAAAAGAGGCAGTCTTATTGCCCGGATTTTCTTTAAGAAAGCCATGTACAATGACAAGCCTTGGCGAAAAAACCTGCCAACTGCACCAAAGTTAAAAGCCAGAGATACTAAAATTTTCGATGAGGAAATTGCCAAACTGAGGCAATTGATTGAAGCAACCCATAACCTAAAAAATAGGAAGGAATGGCATCCGCATCCTATGTTTGGTGTATTTACGCACGAACAATGGGGGCAAATGCAATACAAACATTTAGACCACCATTTAAGGCAGTTTGGGGTGTAATCATTGTATTAAATTAAAACGTCCCGTTCATTTATATAGATAAATCCAAACAAACGGCGTAGGTAAAAAAATAATACTCTTTTTAAAAATAAAAAATTTCTTGAAACTGACTATCCCCGAGGCAAGCCATAGGGGTATTTCGCCAGTTTCAAGAAATTTTTTATTTCACCTCACCCGGAACTGCAAAAAGACAGTTCCGACCTCTCCAAAGGAGAGGTAAATAGGAAACCCCCACCCAAGGGTCGGGGAATCTTTAGATTGAAATATACCCTACTCTGTAATGTTTATGATTTATTCTAAGCACAGGTAGGTGTAATGGCTAAATCAATGCTTTTACCTCCTTAAAATCGAGCCCTCCATAAGTTCCTGAGCTCATAAAAACCACCGCCGTATGCTTATAGTCCTGACCGAAAACATAGTCCTTAAACATGCCGGCATCGGTTATAATTTTTAAGTCATGGCGAAGAAAAACGGCTCTAATCTGATCTGCGGTTACCGCTTCCAATTTTTTAATTTGCACAGATTCTGGTAAGTAAAACACGACGGCTTCTTCCGCCGCATCCAAAGCACCTCGGTATTCCTTTAAGAACTCCGCATTAAAACTACTGTAGGTGTGTAACTCCAAAAAGGCTACTAATTTTCTGTTTGGATATTGCTCCTTAACTGCTCTTGTAGTTGCTTCCACCTTACTTGGCGCGTGTGCAAAATCTTTGTAGGCTACACTTGTCTGACTTTCCGCAATTTTCTCTAACCGTTTGGATGCTCCCTTAAAAGTAGCAATAGCCTCGTAAAAAGCATCTTCATCGACCCCCATATGCTGGCAAATCCATTTGGCTCCTGCCAGATTATTTAAATTGTGCTTCCCAAAAATGGCTATGGGCATTGGCCCTTCTGAGGTTTCAAGTAGGGTTTGTCCGTTTTCAACCGTATATTCCGGAGTATGGTACGGCAATTTTCGAATCGTATTCTCGGAAGCAGTTACCACCTTTACCACTTCCGGGTCTTCTTCGTTGTAGGTTATACTTCCCCCTTTCACAATGCTATCTAAAAAGATTTGGAATTGTGCTACATAATTTTCATACGTCGGAAACACATTAATGTGGTCCCAGGCAATGCCACTTAGCAAGGCAATATTAGGTTGATAAATATGGAATTTAGGCCTTCGGTCAATGGGTGATGACAGGTATTCGTCACCTTCTAGAACCATAAAATCATTTTCTTCGGTAAGATGCACCATCCGGTCGAAGCCTTCTAATTGAGCGCCTACCATATAATCTACAGGCTTCCCATGAAAGTTTAAAACATGCAGTATCATAGCGGTTATTGTGGTTTTCCCATGACTGCCGCCAATTACCACTCTGGTTTTATTCTTGGATTGCTCGTATAAAAATTCCGGATACGAATAAATTTTCAGTCCTAATTCCTGCGCCCGTAATAACTCCGGATTATCGGCTTTGGCATGCATTCCCAAAATAATGACATCTATATCTGAGGTTATTTTTTCTGGAAACCAACCAAAGGCTTCCGGCAACATTCCCTTTGCTGCCAAACGGGTTTTAGAAGGCTCAAAAATGACATCGTCGCTCCCGCTTATGGTATATCCCTTATGATGCAATGCTAAAGCAAGATTATGCATGGCACTGCCACCAATGGCAATAAAATGAATCTTCATGAATTAAAATTTTGGTGTTAAAGATAGCCATTGCAAAACGCAATACAAACTGCTTCCTAAGCGAACTATTCTTTTTATATTCGTTGATCAATACTAATGATTAAAAAAATGAATCTCAACCTGACTACTATTCCTTCTAAAGAAATTATGCCAGGGTATCATGGCAAAATGGTACATGCCACGCAAATGTCAGTTGCTTTTTGGGAGGTAGAAAAAGGAGCTAAAGTTCCACAACATGCTCATATTCATGAACAAATTATGCATGTGGTTGAAGGAGAATTTGAGTTTACCTTAAATGGAGAAACAAAAATCTACCTTACGGGTGATATCGTTATTATTCCCCCGAATGTTCCGCACAGCGGAAAAGCATTGACTGTTTGTAAATTAATAGATGTGTTTAGTCCGGTGCGGGAAGAGTATAGGTAGTTGTTGGCCTTTAGCCTTTAGCTGTAAGCCAATAGCCAATAGCCAATAGCCAATAGCCAAAAAAACTATTTTCAGCTCATATGCAATTAATTTTTAAACAATACCCCATATAAGTGCCTAAGCGTTCCCTGATTTGAGCTTTACGTTTGTAATTTGAATTTGATATTTGTATTTAATTTTAATCCCATAAATGTAGTACCATGAACATATCCCTTACCAACAGAAAAGCATTAGTAGGTGGCAGTAGTGGCGGCATTGGCAAGGCGATTGCGCAACAGTTGGCCGAAAGTGGCGCAAGTGTTACGGTAATGGCTCGCAATGAAGAAAAGCTAAAAAACCTTATTGCCGATTTACCAACAAATCAAGGGCAAACTCACCATTATTTGGTAGTAGATTTTTCTGATTTTGAAGCGTATCAAAAAATAATTGCAGCTTACTTTGAAAAGAACTCCGTAGATATTTTGGTAAATAATACCCAAGGACCATCAGCTGGGAGTGCGCTGGAAAAAAAAGTTTCGGACTACCAGCAAGCGTTCAATCTGTTATTTAAAACCATCGTTTTTACTACCGAACTGGCTTTACAACATATGATAAAAAATAAATATGGTCGTATTATTAATGTAGCCTCTGTTTCTGTAAAAGAGCCGCTTTCTTATTTGGCCTTATCGAACAGCATCCGCGCTGCCGTGGTTACCTGGGCCAAATCTCTGGCTACTGATGTTGGGCAATACCAAATAACCGTAAACAATGTGCTAACAGGATACTTTGATACAGAACGCATTGCTCAGCTGAATCAAACCAAAGCCAAACAACTGGCTATATCCGAAGACGAAGTACGTGCCGATATGGAATCTAAAGTGCCTGTAAAACGCATTGGCGATCCAAAAGAATATGGGTATTTGGTTGCCTTTCTCGCTTCGGAAAAAGCAGCCTACATTACAGGCACTAATATCCCGATTGATGGTGGATTGCTGAAATCGCTTTAAAAAGTTCTCTAACCTTATTACGGTACCTATCGGGAAGAAAATTTAAATAAAGGGCAAAACACAAAACTTAAAGTTTTCTGGCACTTTCTTTGCTTGGGAAGTATTGTCTAATCCCACATCTAGATGATACGTTCCCTCATTTATATTTTTTAATTGCAGCCGGTTGACGCAACTTTGTGTTGTAATTTTCATCCTTAGAACATCTTTTCAAGCCATAAATTAAAAAACAAAAATCAAGGTTGCCCTAGTATTAAAAAAATAACCATGAAACATATATATTTAGCTTTGACTGTAATTCTGTTTTCTCAAATGATGAACGCCCAATCACCAAATGATTCCTATGAGGCACTTTGGAAAAAAGTCCAGCAACTGGAAAATGAAGCGCTGACCAAATCGGCTTTAACTGTTGTTGAAACTATTGGAGAAAAAGCAAAAAAGGAGAATAACTCAGCACAGATTGTAAAAGCACTTCTTTATACGTCCAAATACGCCCTAATACTGGAAGAAGATGCCCAATTGAAGATCGTTAAGGATTTTAAAAATCAAATTGCCAAAAGTAGTTTTCCTACTAAAAATATACTGGAAAGTTATCTAGCCAACCTGTATTGGCAGTATTTTCAGCAGAACCGCTATCAATTCTATAACCGTACCAATACAGAAAACAAGGTTGATAGTACCGACTTCAGAACTTGGGATTTGCTTACAATATTTAATGAAATAGGACTTCATTTTGATAATTCCCTTCAAAATCCAGAGGGACTTCAGCAAGAAAAGATATCAAATTACAATGATGTTTTAATTCAACAGGATGGTTCGGAAATCTTAAGACCCTCCTTATTTGATCTTTTAGCGCATACCGCCCTAGATTTTTACAAATCCGGCGAAAATGCCATTACCCGTCCTGCCGATAAATTTGAGATCGATAATCCGGAATATTTATGCGAGAACTTTCAATTTACCCAATTAAAATTTCAATCGAATGATACCACTTCCCAACAGCTAAAAGCTTTACAACTCTATCAACGAATATTGGCATCTCACAAAGAAAATCCGGCGATGACTGCCTTTGTTGATGTTGATATTGCCCGATTAAAATATACCTATCAGCATGCTGTTTTTCCGGAGAAGGATCAGTTGTTTGTTCAAGTCTTGCAAAATTCAGCCGAGCAGTTCAAGAAAGATGCGCTAGGAGGATTATACCTGTATGAAGTTGCCGAAATCTATAATCAGTGGGCAGATCACTATCAGCCTAAAACGGATACCACACACCAATGGAAACGTAAAGAAGCCTTTGAATTGTGCGAACAAATTATTACCAATTATCCAAAAAGCAGTGCCGCTGAAAAATCGAAGGCTTTACAGGCAAATATCTTGTATCGCAGCTTACACCTTACTTCGGAAAAACACATTCCCGTTGATGCTCCGTCCAGATTATTAGTAAACTACCGAAATAGGGATAGTTTACAATTTGCAGCCTATCAAATTTCGGAGAGCAATCGAAAAAAATTAGATAAGTTATATCATGAACCGGAACAGCTTGCTTTTATAAAGAAATTAAAAGTTGTAAAACAATGGGAAACCGGTCTTAAAAATGAAGGCGACTACCAAACCCATAGCACGGAAGTGATAGTCCCTAATTTAGAAAATGGAACCTATGTTATTTTTGCCACTCCTAAAGAAAAGGATGATTCTTCCTTTGCGTTTAGTACCATACAGGTTACCAATCTGGCGCTGGTACAAACCCAAAATCGGGACAACTACAGTTTTCAGCTTATTAATAGAAACAATGGGAAACCTATAGTCGGAGCAAGTTTGCAATTTACCTATCAAAAGAATTATGATAACCCTTTTTTGAACCAACGTTTTATAACCGATAAAGTGGGAAAGGTATCCATTCCTTTAACCAACGAGAATTGGACCAATCTAAGCATTACTGCCCAATATAAAGATGAAACTGCCCATTTTGGAGAATACTACATCAACCAAAAATATAAGGAAAACAAGAAAGAAGAGATTTCGTACAAGAGCTTTTTATTTACCGACAGAAGTATTTATCGCCCCGGACAACCCTTGTATTTTAAAGGGATTTTGTTGGAAAATTTTAAAGACACATCTGTAGTTGCATCCAATGAAGATGTTGTGGTAACCCTTTATGATACCAATGACCAAGAAGTATCTGAAATCGATGTAACAACCAATGATTTCGGGTCTTTTCAGGGAGAATTTATCCTCCCCAACTCGGGTTTAACCGGGGAGTATTATATAGAAGTTTATGGGGTTTCCGGTCTGGTTTCTGAGGACTATTATTTTTCAGTGGAAGAATACAAACGTCCCAGATTTGAAACAGGCTTTGAACCGGTCAAAGAAACCTATCAGGTGAATGACAGTATTACCGTAATCGGAAAAGCAACTGCCTATGCCGGCAGTGCCATTAGCGATGCAAAAGTAGTGTATACCGTAAAAAGGGTGGTCTATTTTCCTAGATGGTATTATTGGGGCAGAATGCCGTTTCAAGGCAATCCACAAGAAATAGCCCATGGTGAAACCACCTCTGATGCATCGGGTAATTACAACATTAGCTTTAAAGCGCTTCCGGACAATTCCAGTGCCAAAGAAAACCTTCCTGTGTTTACCTATGAAGTTACCGCAAATGTAACGGATATTAACGGAGAAACCCATAGCACTACCACAACAGTTCGTGTGGGCTACCATGCGCTAACGTCTTCTATTTTAGCACCCGGTACAATAGATAAGGATAAAAGCCATAAAATTACAATGACCACCACTAACCTCAACGGGCAGTTTGCACCGGCAAAAGGAAGCCTTAAAATGTATAAATTACAAGGCCCGGAATTTGTGCTGCGTAAGCGCCTGTGGTCTGCACCCGACTATCCGCTGGGGACAGAAACGGAGTTTAAAGCGGTATTCCCGCATGATGCCTACGCCAACGAGGATAATGAACTGCATTGGGAAAAAGGTGCCTTAGTCTGGGAAACGGAATTCGATACCCAAAAATCTACTACGGTTGATTTGATCAATATCAAAAAATGGCTTTCCGGAAAATATTTAATTGAATTAGAAACCAAAGATAAATTTGGAAATCTGGTAACCGATAAAACCATCACAACGCTGTATAGCGAGAAAGACGAACATCTAGCCGATAATCAGTTGTTTGATATAAAAAAGGATAAAGACGAATATAATATAGGCGAAAAAGTACAGTTAAAAATCAGTTCCAGCGCCAAAAATTTGAATGTTACCCTAACCGTTGAAAAGGACAAAAAAATTGTGGACACGCACATTGTGCAATTAAACAACAACAGCAGAACCATAACCCTACCCGTGACCGAAAAGGATTTGGGGGGATTTTCCATTAACTACAGTTTTTCTTTTTACAATGCATTTACTTCCGGTACCATGCCTGTGTCTGTTCCTTATCCCAAAACCGATTTGGAAATAGAGACGATTACCTTTCGGGATAAATTACAACCGGGAATTGAAGAGCGCTGGACCTTCAACATAAAAGGTCCAAAAGGTGATAAAGTTGCTGCCGAATTACTCGCAAGCATGTACGATGCTTCTTTGGATGCCTTTAAAAGCCATTACTGGCGTTTTTCTCCTTTACATCAACCTTCCTACCATACGAATAGCTATAGTAATGCTAATACCAGTTTTGGCCTGGCGTATTTTAAGTATTACGAGGCTAAGAATCAAGGCTATAGTTACAAACCACAGCAGTATGATGTTTTTGATTGGTTTGGACTGTATTTTGGATCGTATGGAAATCGACTTTATCGGTCAAGAAATATGATGGAAAAAAGTGAAGCTCCCAGTCCCCTTGGGGCTCCAATGGAAGATCGAATGGAACTAGAAGAAGTGGTTATAGAATCTTCCCTTGAAGGAAAGGCCGCCGGGGTACAAATAGAAAATGCCCAAACAGAACAACCCAAAACAGAGACCGATTTTAGCGAGGTACAAATTCGTACCAACTTACAGGAAACGGCTTTTTTCTTTCCACAATTGCGCACCAATGAAGAGGGAAATGTTTCCTTTAGTTTTACCACCCCGGAAGCGTTGACAAAATGGAAATTACAGCTTTTAGCACATACCAAAAATCTGGAGAGCACTATTAGAACCTTAGAAACCGTAACGCAAAAAGAGTTAATGGTAACCCCAAATGCACCCCGATTCTTAAGGGAAGGAGATGAAATTACCTTTAGTAGCAAGCTTGCCAATCTTACTAATAAAAAACTAAACGGAACGGCAAAAATAGAATTGGTGAACGCACTTACTGGTCTGGACATTACTTCTCAACTCCTTGTTTCTTCTAATTCCCAAAAGGCTGAGCAGTCTTTTACATTAGATTCCTTAGGAAATACCCAAGTTTCCTGGCGATTTAAGGTTCCGGAAGGCATACAGGCTATTCAATATAAAGTGATGGCAAAAGCGGGCGACTTTAGTGATGGAGAGCAAAATGTGTTGCCTGTCCTCACCAACAGAATGCTGGTTACCGAAACCTTACCCATGTGGGTTAAGAGTAATGAGTCAAAAACCTTTGTATTGGACAAGTTAAAAGGGAATACCTCAACTACCTTAAAAAATCACAAGCTTACTTTAGAGATTACTTCCAATCCGGCTTGGTATGCGGTACAGGCCCTTCCCTATTTGATGGAATACCCCTATGACTGTAACGAGCAAATTTTTTCCCGGTACTATGCCAATTCTTTGGCAAGCCATATTGCCAATGCCAATCCTAGAATTCGAGAGGTTTTTGATCTTTGGGCAACTAGTGATGCTTTGTTGAGTACTCTGGAGAAAAATGAGGAATTAAAATCACTCCTCATTCAAGAAACCCCATGGTTGCGCGATGCACAGTCAGAAACGGAACAGAAAAAACGGATTGCCTTATTGTTCAACCTAAACAAAATGAACAATGAGCAAGCCATGGCTTTACACAAACTAAAGAACAATCAAATGTCCTCCGGTGCCTGGGCATGGTTTCATGGGGGACAGGCTAACAGATTTATTACTCAACATATCGTTTCCGGTTTGGGCCATTTAAGAAAACTGAATGTATCGGTAACTGACAAAGAAACCAACCTAATGATATCCAAAGCCATGACCTATTTGGATGCCGAATTTGTGGAAGAATACGAGCGGATGAAAAAGCAAACTAAAAACATTCAGGAAGACCACTTGAGCCAAACTCAAATCCATTACCTCTACATGCGGAGTTTTTTCAAAGACATTCCTTCATCAAAAAAAGTAGAACAAATTAGTGCTTATTACCAAGGTCAGGCTCAAAAATATTGGACTAAAAAAGACCTGTACAGCAAAGGGTTGTTGGCCTTGGTATTGCATCGAATGGAAGACAAGACCAACAGCAACAAAATTCTTCAATCTTTAAAAGAAAACAGCATTACCTCTGACGAGTTGGGTATGTACTGGAAAGAAAACACGGCGTCATGGTACTGGTATCAAGCACCTATTGAAACGCAAGCGTTGCTAGTCGAGGCGTTTTCAGAAATACAGAACGATACCCAAACCGTGGATAACCTTAAGATGTGGTTATTAAAAAATAAACAGACCAGCCAATGGAAAACCACTAAAGCCACCACTGAAGCGGTTTATGCGTTGTTACTCCAAGGGAACAATTGGCTTTCGGTTACAGAGGCGGTTGATGTTCGTGTAGGTGACCAAAAAATAGACCCCTCAAAATTGGAAAATGTTAAGGTAGAAGCAGGCACAGGCTACTACAAAACGGCATGGAACAGTGCTGAAATACAACCCAAGATGGCAGAAGTACACCTTAGCAAAAAAGGCGAGGGAATTGCCTGGGGCGCCTTATACTGGCAGTATTTTGAGGATTTAGACAAAATTACTCCAGCGAAAACTCCTTTGAAGTTAAATAAGAAGCTGTTTTTAAAGAAAAATACAAAGCTGGGCGAACAGCTATCTGAAATTACACCAACAACGCATCTCAACGTGGGCGACTTGGTACGAATTCGTATAGAATTGAGAGCAGATCGCGCCATGGAATTTGTACATATGAAAGATATGCGCGCTTCCGGCTTAGAGCCAATTAATGTGCTATCCACCTACAAATGGCAAGACGGTTTGGGGTATTATGAAAGCACCAAAGATGCCAGTACTAACTTTTTCTTTGATTACCTGCCTAAGGGTGTGTATGTTTTTGAATATGATGTACGGGTAAATAATGCCGGGGATTTTAGCAAGGGTATTACAACAATTCAAAGTATGTACGCCCCGGAATTTAGCAGTCATAGCGAAGGGGTTAGGCTACGTACAAGAATGCCTTAAGTGTTTTTATAATTATGATTTTCAATAGGTTAAAATTGACACGAAAAGCCAACTTATTGCGTAATTCTTAATTTTGTATTCATTTTTTTTATAATTTAACAGTCCTAAAACCTAAAAAATAAATCCTTATGAATGCAAAAATTTTTCTTGTCCTTCGAATTGTCTTTGGACTTTTCCTATTAATCTTTGGAGCCAACAAGTTTTTACAATTTATGCCTATGGGCGAAATGTCTGAAAGTGCAGGAGCCTATTTTGGTGCCCTGATGAGTGCGAAAGTACTGCCACTTGTGGCTATTATCGAAATTTTAGCAGGCTTGGCATTGCTTTTAAACAAATACGCACCTTTAATGCTGCTAATTTTGGCTAGTGTTTCTGTAAATGCCGTGTTGTTTCATGCCACTTTAGCCCCTGAAGGCATTGCACCTGCGGCTCTCTTACTCATTTTAAACATCGTGTTGTTATATCACTATAAAGATCGGTACAAAGATATTCTGAAAGCGTAATAATTGCTGATATTCACAAAAGAAAACACTCAAAATAACTTGGGTGTTTTTTTATGCTCCTGAGGGAGAAGTTGCGGTAAATTCATTTATCTTTTGGGCGGATACTTGGTAAAAACCTTATTCGCAATCTCTCTAAGACGCTGTTCTCTTGCAATGGGCGAAAGTCCATCTTTATACCCACTTTGACTTACTCCCTGCCAAAAAAGTACATTTTTTTGACTGTCAATAAAATCAAACTGAAGTTCCAACTCCACATTGGGTTGCCCTACAGGTATGCCTATGGAAACACCGCCACCTACCCTTCTACCGGTACCACCAAGACCTACACCCAAGGCATTATTTCGTTGTCCTTGGTATGATCTGCTTTGGATATTTATTAAAAAATCAGGTTCTTCGGCAAGGAGGATGCCTTTGGCTGCCATGTTAGCATCAACGGCATCTAACAAGCGTTTCGCATCCAAATCGCTAAGCCCGGTAACCATATTAGGAAAATAATTATAGGTGGTATAATTATTAAAACTAGTGTTTTTGTCGTAGTCGTAATTTACTTTTATACCCGCACAGGACGAAACTATAAAGGTAAACAACAACAATAATGTCTTTTTCATCTTTAAAAATATTTACAAACCATTAATCCATTGGTTTTATCCCTGCCCTAAGTTTTTTGAATAGTCAGGTTTTGACCCTTTTTCATTATACCTCCCATGGGTTTTCGTGGACTAAATTTTACCTAAATTACGTAAAAAAGCAATCCTCATGAACAAAATCAACATATATTCGTTCAACCGTTTAAAGAATGCCAAAGGATATCTTTTAATTCCTGAAGTCCTTTTTGGGCTACAGACGAAATAAACAAATACGGTATATCCCTTAAATTGGCATCTAACTCCAGCTTCATTTCGGCTTGCAGTTCGTCATCGAGCATATCGCTTTTAGAGATAGCTAGCAGCCTTTCTTTATCTAGCAGTTCCGGGTTATAGCGACGGAGTTCATCCAGCAATATATCATATTCCTTACCGATATCTTTACTGTCTGCCGGAATTAAAAATAAGAGTACCGAATTTCGTTCTATATGCCGTAAAAAATAATGTCCCAGCCCTTTACCTTCGGCGGCACCCTCAATAATTCCGGGGATATCGGCCATAACAAAACTTTGAAAATCGCGATATTGCACAATGCCCAAATTAGGTTTTAGGGTAGTAAATTCATAATCGGCTATTTTGGGTTTTGCCGAAGTAAGCACGGAAAGCAAGGTTGATTTTCCGGCATTCGGAAAACCTACCAGTCCTACATCGGCCAACACTTTTAACTCCAAAATAAGTTCCCGTTCCTCTCCCGGAATGCCGGGTTGGGCATACCGTGGGGTTTGATTGGTAGCGGTTCTAAAATGCCAATTGCCGCGACCGCCCATGCCGCCTTTTAAAATGATTTCTTCTTGTCCGTCTTCCGTAATTTCCAAAAGCACTTCTTGAGTCTCCGCGTCTTTTACCGTAGTACCTAAGGGAACTTCTACAAACACATCGGCACCATCGGCACCGGTACTTCGGCTTGCACTACCATGTTCCCCATGCCCTGCATCAAAATGCCTTTTAAACTTAAACCCCAATAAAGTCCACAGATTTTTGTTGCCTTTAATAATAATATGGCCGCCGCGACCTCCATCGCCACCATCGGGACCTCCTTTGGAAATAAATTTTTCGCGATGCAAGTGCATAGAGCCTTTACCACCGTTGCCAGATGCCATTTTTATTTTTACATAATCTACAAAATTGCCCTCTGTCATTTGTCTATATCCCTAAGTTTATCCGATGAACGATTAGAATCTTGAAGATCGCCTACTAGACTGTGGTAACCCAACGGCTCCTACTTTCACCTCTGTATGACTACCATGGAAACAGCTATGGGTGTAGCCAATAGCCTTATAATCCTCCTATTACCTTTTCTAAGCGCTGCGTTATTTCTTCGATGGCACCAATACCATTCACTCTGTAGAATTTCCCCTGATTTTCGTAATACGCTGCTAAAGGTGCCGTTTTTTGATTGTACTCCTCAAATCGATTTTTAATTTTTTCTTCATCGGCGTCATCGCTACGGCCACTTACCTTACCACGTTCTAAAAGTCGCGCTATTAATACCGCATCTTCAGCTTCTAGCGCTATTGTGCCATGTATTTTCATATCCTTAGACTCTAATAGGTTATCCAAAGCCTCTGCCTGTGCAGTGGTCCTTGGAAATCCATCAAAAATGAACCCATTAGCTTCGGGATTCTTCTCTACTTCATCTCGCAACATTTTTATTGTAACCTCATCGGGGACTAAATCTCCTTTGTCAATATACGATTTTGCAAGTTTCCCTAAATCGGTATCATTAGAAATATTATACCGAAATACATCGCCGGTAGAAATGTGTTTTAAATTGTACTTTTCCTTTAAAAAAGTTGCCTGCGTTCCTTTTCCGGCACCCGGTTTTCCGAACAAAACAAGATTGATCATATTCTTTTGGTTTAGTTGGTACACTTCTTTTAAATTTCTTCCTAACTCTTTGTAATCCAATCCATAGCCTACAATGAACTTATCGGGGATTTCCATGCCATAATAGGCTATAGGATACTCTCCGGTGTAGACACTAGACTTATAAAACAAAGGTGCAATTTTAAATTCTTTAACATTCGTTTGCGAGAACAAATGAACCAGTTCCTTTACCGTGCGGCCGGTATCAATAATATCCTCTAAAATAATGACACTTTTCCCTTCTATATTTTCAGGAACGTCTAAAAGGGTTTTTACAATTCCCGTAGAAGTTAGGCCATGATACGAGCTCAATTTTACAAAGGATACCTCACATGGATGGGGGTAAGCCTTAAGGAAATCGGAAACGAACATAAATGAACCGTTGAGCACGCCCACAAAAAGCGGAATCTCGTTTTTATAATCGTCAGCGATCGCTTCTGCCATTTTTTTTATGGCCGATGAAATTTCCGTTTCACTGATATAGGGCTCAAAATATTTGTCGTAAAGTTGTATCACCTTAAAAAATTTTGGGTTGCCAAAGATACCATTTTGATTTCTCTTTTTTTAGTGAACGCAAAGGGTTTCTCAGATTTAACCGTATTTTTGTGAACGTTAACCCAAAAGAGCAATAATTTACTAACGATTTCATGGACTATTTTTCTTCTGATTTTAAGTTGGGTATTCTTGGTGGTGGACAACTGGGAAAAATGCTGTTGTATGAAACCCGAAAGTTTGACATTTATACGTTGGTGATGGATGCATCACCCGAAGCACCCTGCAAAATTGCGTGCAATGAATTTTTTTTGGGTGATTTAATGGATTATGAGGCTGTTTATAATTTTGGCAAAAAAGTAAACGTCCTCACCATAGAGATCGAAAACGTTAATGTTGATGCCCTAGAAAAGCTAGAAACAGAAGGTATTACGGTGTATCCCGCATCAAAAACATTACGCACCATACAAAATAAGGCGCAACAGAAATTGTTTTATGTAGATCATGAGATTCCTACGGCAGATTTCTCGCGTTTTGCCTACAAAAGTGAAATAGAAGATAGCATTGAAAATGGCGGACTGGATTTACCTTTTGTTTGGAAGGCGGCGCAATTTGGGTATGACGGACAAGGGGTAAAAGTGGTTAGGTCCTTACAGGATTTGGATGGGTTACCTTCGGGGGAATGTATTGCCGAGGAAATGGTACCATTTAAAAATGAGTTAGCCGTGATCGTGGTACGCAACCCTAACGGACAGGTGGTAACCTACCCGGTGGTAGAAATGGAATTTCATCCTGAGGCCAATCAGGTAGAGTATGTAATTTGTCCGGCACGAATTGATGATAAAGTAGCCGCTAAAGCTCAAGAGATAGCGCTAAAGGTATCTGAAAAAATAAAGCACATCGGAATTTTAGCGGTAGAACTGTTCCAAACACAAGACGATGAAATTTTGGTTAATGAAGTCGCCCCAAGACCTCACAATAGTGGACACTATAGTATTGAAGCCAGTTATACCAATCAGTTTGAGCAACATATTAGAGCCATCTTAAACTTACCCTTGGGCAACACTGAAAGTAAAGTGGCGGGTATCATGGTTAATTTGGTGGGAGCTGAAGGTTATAGCGGAAATGTGGTTTATGAAAATCTGGAAGAAATTTTGAAATTAGATGGAGTTACGCCACACATTTATGGGAAGCGACAAACACGTCCTTTTCGAAAAATGGGACATGTAACTATAGTAAATCCAGACATTGAAGAAGCACGAAAAATTGCAGGAGTAGTAAAAAATACTATAAAAGTTATCTCAAGATAAGATTTTCGTAATTTTGTTAAAATTCGTTGATTATGTCAGAAATTGAAAAGAAAGAGGCTCTAAAAGAAATTATTGATAAGCTCTCTGATAATGCCTTAGACCAAGCTATTTTGTATATGGAGGACTTGGCAATTAAAGATAAGAAACGTATTCTTTATGTAAAAAATCTCTTAGAGAGAGAAAAACAATTGTTTGCAAGATTAGCTGAATGATTTCAATACAACTAGCAGAGGAGTTAAACAAAATTATTTCAGAATCATCCGGTGGCTCGAGTGGAATACGGGATGAAAAATTATTATCTTCAGCATTAAGTCGTCCTTTCCAAACCTTTGATGGTAAAGAGTTATACCCTTCTGCAATTGATAAATCCGCCGCAATCTTTCAAAGTATTGTGTTAAATCATCCTTTTTTGGATGGAAATAAAAGAATGGGGTATGTTTTAATGCGTCTCTTACTTTCAGAAAATGGTCTGGACATTGAGGCATCAGATGATGAAAAATATAGTTTTGTAATATGTGTATCGAAAGGAGAAATTGAATACGAAGGCATTAAGGATTGGATTATAATTAATTTGAAAAAATAACATGAGTAAAGTAGCCGTAGTAATGGGTAGTACCAGTGACCTCCCTGTGATGCAGGAAGCTGTAGATATTTTAAAAGGGTTTGATATTGAGGTTGATGTAGATATTGTATCGGCACACAGAACCCCGGAAAAGTTATTTGACTTCAGCAAAAATGCCCATAAAAATGGTTACAGTGTAATCATAGCCGGTGCCGGCGGTGCTGCTCATTTGCCCGGCATGGTCGCTTCTTTGACGCCTTTACCTGTTATTGGTGTTCCGGTAAAAAGCAGCAATTCCATCGATGGATGGGATTCTATTTTATCTATTCTTCAAATGCCCGGTGGTGTGCCAGTAGCAACCGTAGCCCTCAACGGTGCAAAGAATGCGGGTATTCTTGCCGCTCAAATTATTGGCAGTGCAGACAAATGTGTTTTGGACAAGATTATTTTTTATAAAGAAGGGTTAAAGCAAAAAGTCTTAGACGGATCCGCTGAAATAAGAAATACCAAAAGATAGTTGGCAGTTTTCAGTTGGCAGTTGCCCGTCTGACTATAACTTCTTAACCCTTTTTCTCTTTAACTCTTTTTCCTCTTTAACTTAAATAAAACCTTACAATCAGCATATGAATCCCCTTTTAACCCCATTTGATACCGCTCCGTTTTCACAAATAAAAAATGATCATTTTAAACCCGCCTTTTTGCAAGCCATGGCCGATGCCAGAGCAGAAATAGATGCCATTACCCAAAATACCGAACCTCCCACTTTTGAAAATACCATAGAAGCTCTTGAATTTGCCGGACAACAATTGGATAGGATCTCTAGTGTTTTCTTTAATTTAAACTCGGCAGAAACCAACGACGAAATTCAGCACATAGCGCAAGAGGTTTCGCCCATGCTTTCAGAATTTAGCAACGATATTACGTTAAACGCCGCCTTGTTTGCCCGCGTAAAGGAAGTTTACCATCAAAAGGAAACCATAGAACTAACTACCGAACAATTAACCTTGCTTGATAAAAAATATAAAAGTTTCAGCCGTAACGGTGCTCATTTACCGGAGGAAAAAAAGAAACAACTCCGAGAAATTGATGCGAAACTTTCTAAACTTAAACTAAAGTTTGGTGAAAATATATTGGCGGAAACCAACGCCTATGAAAAACACATTACCAAAGAGTCAGATTTAGAAGGTTTACCAGAAGGGGAGAAAGAAGCAGCTGCGCAATTGGCGGCCTCAAAAAATAAAGAGGGCTGGCTTATCACCTTAGACTACCCCAGCTATATTCCGTTTATGAAATATGCCAAAAACAGAGCTCTTCGTAAAGAATTGGCTATTGCATTTGGCAGCAAAGGATTTCATGGGGATGCACTGGATAATCAGGACAACGTTTTACGCATTGCCCGGCTTCGTCATGAGCGGGCTCAATTATTGGGATACCAAACCCATGCGCATTTTGTGTTGGAAGAACGGATGGCAGAAACACCTGAAAAAGTCGCGCAATTTTTAAACGACTTATTGGCAAAAGCGAAACCTGCGGCAGAACGAGAATTTAGCGAACTGCAAGCCTTTGCCAAGGCATTAGACGGCATAGACCGACTCGAAAAATGGGATGGCAGCTACTATTCCGAAAAATTAAAACAAAAACTTTTCGATTTAGATGATGCGCAGTTAAAGCCCTATTTTAAATTGGAAAACGTAATCAATGGTGTTTTTAAAGTAGCCCAAAAACTATTTGGACTTCAATTTGAAGAAGTTTTTGATGTAGAAAAATACCATGAGGAGGTAAAAACCTATCGGGTGTACGATGCCAATATGAAATTCATAGCCCTTTTCTATGCCGATTTCCATCCGCGTCCCGGCAAAAGAGGTGGTGCCTGGATGACCTCGTTTAAATCGCAGTATATGGTACAAGGCAGCAATGTGCGCCCCCATATTTCTAATGTTTGTAATTTTACCAAGCCCACAGCCACCAAACCTTCCTTACTTACTTTTAATGAAGTTACCACTTTGTTTCATGAATTTGGTCATGGGCTGCATGGTATGCTAGCCAATACTACCTATCCCAGCCTTTCGGGCACATCGGTCTATTGGGATTTTGTAGAGCTTCCCAGCCAGATTATGGAAAACTGGTGTTACGAAAAAGAAGCCCTAGAATTGTTTGCAACCCACTATGAAACCGGTGAACTGATTCCTATGGAATTAGTGCATAAAATAAAAGCATCGGCCACTTTTCAGGAAGGTATGGCAACGCTTCGCCAACTAAGCTTTGGCCTACTCGATATGGCTTGGCACGGTGCAGATCCATCTAAAATAACAAATGTAAAAGCGCATGAAACAAAAGCATTTACGGGCACAGATCTTTATCCGGAAACACCGGAAACCTGCATGAGCACTTCCTTCTCCCATATCTTTCAAGGAGGGTATTCTTCGGGCTATTACAGCTATAAATGGGCCGAAGTACTGGATGCCGATGCCTTTGCTTATTTTAAAGAAAAAGGTATTTTTAATACGGAAGTTGCCACCAAATTTAAAGAGCACATTCTGTCTAAAGGAGGTACGGAAAAACCTATGATTCTTTACAAAAGGTTTCGGGGTGCCGCACCTAAAGTGGAAGCCTTGCTAGAACGAGCAGGATTGTTGTAAAATACCCAACAATAAGGAACGACGTGTACCTATGTTTTAATACTACTATTAGTGCTGTTCCTGCTTTTTGGACCATCCGTCATAACCGCCATCGAGGTTAATGACCTTGGAAAACCCCAAAGCATCCAGTTTTTCTGTAGCCTTGGCACTGCGACCACCAACCTTACAGTAGATGTAGATGGTTTCATTCTTATCAATTGCAGAAAATTGTTCCGCAAAATCAGCATCATACCAATTAATATTGATCGCATTTGGTAGATGTCCTTGCTGATACTCTTCCGGTGTGCGTACATCAATCACGATCGCATTATTTAACTCTTTTTGTGAAATTTCTTTGATCGGTTTTGTGTTAATTTGTGCATGTCCAATTTGCAGACATAAAAAAAGAAAAAAACTGCAAGCCAATACTACTTTCATAATGTGTTAATTTGAATCAAAAATAACTATTATTTCCCAAAAAAAATCCACTACATTTGATACTAGTAAAAACGTGTTACAAATGCATCAATTAAATCCGAATGCTTGGGTAGACCTTTATGCGGACTATCTTTTTAATTATGCGGTGGCAAGAGTTAGCGATGCCGAAATTGCCAAAGATCTGGTTCAGGAAACTTTTTTTGCCGGCTTAAGATCTGCCAAGAACTTTGAAGGCAATGCAGCAGAACGCACATGGCTCATTGCTATATTAAAGCGCAAGGTTATAGATCACTACCGCAAAATAAACTCGAATAAGGGAAAGGCAGAGGTTCGATTAAGTTATGCTTCTAATAGTGATTCTGATGGCGATTGGCTCGAAGAACAAGTGGCCGATCCGCAAAGTGTGTTAGAAAACGATGCCATTGAAAATGAAGAATTGGGTCTTGCCATACAGGAGTGTATTTCTAAATTACCCAAAAAACAATCCATGGTATTTACCATGAAAACCATTCAAGGCATAGAAACCGATGATATTTGTAAAGAATTAGATATTAATCCGTCCAATCTTTGGGTAATGATACATAGGGCGCGCACCGCACTCATGGATTGCCTTAACAAAAACTGGTTTTAATTATGATTTCTTGTGAAGAAGCAACAGCCATCTGCAATAAAAAACAATACAACGAAGCAACTACTTGGCAAAAAATAACCCTAAGATTTCACGTCTTAATGTGCAAAGCATGTTCTAAATTTACGAAAAAGAATACGCAACTTACTTCGCTTTTTGAAAAAGCAAATTTGCAGAGTTTATCTGAAAACGATAAAAAAAAGCTAAGAGAGCAATTAGAGAAGAAATTTTAGTAGTAGGAAACCGCTAAAAGATAGATTCCCCACCACAAAATGGGTACAGATTCTACCCAAAATGACGCAAAATAAACATTTTGGTCTTTTTTGCTTATCCATATAAGTATACATAATGTGAGTGTCAAGAGCGCATTTAGGTATACTTCCATGGAATGTACTGTGTCTTTTAAAAATGTGCTAAAAAATAATAGAATCGATAGTAGTATACCTATCTGCTTTGTTTTTTTAATACCGTAACGCTGTGGAAGCGTCTGCAGCTCCAAAGGATCGTACTTTAGATCTCTAATCTCAAAAGGCAACAGCAAAATCAAAATGAGTAAAAATCGTTGCCCTAAACCGATACCATAATCCCAACTCATTGGCAACTGGGCCTCTTGTAAAGGCAACGCTACCGTGGTGCCGGTCCACACCGTAGCCACCACAAAGATTTTAAATCCGCCCAGACTTCTAAGATTTTTGGCGTTAGGCAATAGTGGCAAGGCATACAAACCCGAAAGCAAACAAAGGGAGATAAGACCAATCCAAATATCCAGGCCTAAAAAATAGAAATGGTACAAGGCGCCCAAAAGGGCCAAGACACCTAATACCTGTATTTGTTTTTGGTACGTATTGGCCATCTTTACATATTTTGGCGCTTCTACCCCGTATTTTACAAAATTATAACTGCTTATAGTAGCAAAAAAAAGACCATAAGACAGGTGTGAATTTATGGGAACATCAAACTGTATCGCTGTAAGCTGTACTAAGGAAAAAACAGATAGCGCCACGTGTATACTGGCATTTAGGTAAAAGTTGAAAATGCGCTGAAACCACTTCATCGAACAAAAGTAACCAAACTGTTCATAACCCCTAATCTTGGTTAAAAACTTTAAAAGCACAAGCTTTAAAATCATCCTTTTTACCAGAATTAATCTGTAATTTTGCCGCAATTTCTTTAAAAACAAGGATTTCTATGAAAACGGATTCGTTTGTAACACGTCATATTGGCATTCAGGAAGATGATTATTTAAAAATGCTTGAAAAAATAGAGGCGAGTAGCTTAGATCAACTTATTTATGAAACCATTCCGGATGACATCAGGCTTAAAAAACCGCTAGATCTACCGGAGGCTATGTCGGAGCACGAGTTCTTGTCGCACATCAAATCAGTATCAGAAAAAAACAGAGTTTTTAAAACCTACATAGGATTGGGATATCACGAAAGTATTATCCCCTCGGTTATAAAACGCAATATCTTAGAAAATCCGGGTTGGTACACCGCATATACCCCTTACCAAGCCGAAATTGCCCAAGGCCGACTAGAAGCCTTACTCAATTTTCAAACTATGGTCTGCGATCTTACTGGCATGGAATTGGCCAATGCCTCGCTCTTAGATGAAAGTACGGCTGCCGCAGAAGCAATGACCATGCTTTTTGACCTAAGAACCAAAGTGCAAAAAAATAACAACGCCGTTCAGTTTTTTATTTCTGAAGAAGTACTGCCACAAACTCTGGCGCTTTTAGAAACCCGATCTAAGCCGTTGGGAATTCAGCTTGTGGTCGGCAATCATACGCAGTTTCAACCGGAGGCCAATTTTTTTGGTGCACTCTTGCAATATCCGGGCAAAACAGGTGAACTCGTTGATCTAAGTCCGTTTGTAAAAAAAACCAAGGAAAAGGATGTAAAAACAGCTGTTGCAGCAGATATTTTGAGTTTAGCCTTGCTTACGCCCCCGGGCGAGATTGGGGTAGATATCGTTGTAGGAACCACACAGCGTTTTGGCATTCCCCTTGGCTACGGAGGACCGCATGCCGCCTTTTTTGCTACCAAAGACGAGTACAAAAGAAATATTCCAGGACGCATTATTGGTGTTACTAAGGATGTTGACGGCCGGCGTGCCTTACGGATGGCATTGCAAACCAGAGAACAACATATAAAGAGAGATAAGGCCACCTCAAATATCTGTACAGCGCAGGTGCTGTTGGCTGTAATGGCTGGCACATATGCTGTATATCATGGCCCCAAGGGTATTCGGAACATTGCGCAAAGAATACATTTCATGGCCACGACTTTGGCAGATCAACTGGAGCAATTGGGATTGTACCAAACAAACGCTTCCTTTTTTGATACCATAACGGTAAAGGCAGACGCTCAAAAAGTAATGCAGTTTGCAGAAAAAGCAGAAGTCAATTTTTACTATCCGGACGAAAGCACCGTTACCATTGCACTCAATGAGGCCACTTCGGTGTCCGATTTACAGCAGATTAGTGCTATTTTTTCAGAGGCCACCGGAAAGGAATGCGCACCTATAACCTCGATAAAAGAAATTTGGGCCATACCACAAGCACTACAACGCACTTCCGCTTTTTTAACGAATAACGTGTTCAATGCCTATCATTCAGAAACGGAGTTAATGCGCTATCTTAAAAAATTAGAACGTAAGGATTTGGCATTAAACCATTCTATGATTGCCTTAGGATCTTGCACTATGAAGCTTAATGCGGCTACACAAATGCTGCCCCTAAGTTGGGCGCAATGGAGCAATGTACACCCCTTTGTTCCTATGGCGCAAGCAGAAGGATATCAAATTGTTTTGAAGGAATTAGAATCCTTTCTCAACATCATTACAGGATTCGCAGGCACTTCGCTACAGCCAAACTCTGGAGCACAGGGAGAATATGCCGGACTGATGACCATACGCGCCTTTCACGAAGCTAACGGCCAATCGCATCGAAATATATGTATTATTCCTGCCTCGGCACATGGCACCAATCCGGCTTCGGCAGTAATGGCCGGAATGCAGGTAGTGGTTACCAAAACGGATGAAAAAGGCAATATAGATGTGTCCGATTTAGAAGCTAAAGTTCTCTTGCATTCAAACAATCTAGCCGCCTTAATGGTGACCTACCCCTCTACCCATGGGGTTTTTGAATCCTCCATCAAATACATCACTCAACTGATTCACGATCATGGTGGTCAGGTCTATATGGACGGCGCCAATATGAATGCACAGGTGGGTTTAACTAACCCTGCGACCATAGGGGCAGATGTATGCCACCTGAACCTTCATAAAACTTTTGCGATTCCTCATGGCGGTGGCGGCCCGGGTGTAGGGCCTATCTGTGTAGCCAAACAACTGGTTCCTTTTTTACCGGGCAACCCTATTATAAAAACAGGAGGCGAAAAAGCAATTTCTGCCATATCCTCTGCACCATGGGGAAGTGCATTGGTCTGTCTTATTTCGTATGCCTACATTAGAATGTTGGGCGAAAAAGGGCTTACTCAGGCAACCCGAATAGCCATTCTTAATGCCAACTATATAAAACAAAGACTAAGTGGTAAGTACGACGTACTTTATACCGGCGAAAAAGGAAGGGCAGCTCATGAGATGATTATTGATTGCAGACCCTTCAAAAAAAACGGTATAGAAGTAACCGATATTGCAAAACGGCTTATGGACTACGGATTTCATGCCCCGACGGTTTCCTTTCCGGTTGCGGGCACTTTAATGATAGAGCCTACAGAAAGTGAAAGTGTAGTAGAACTGGATCGCTTCTGCGATGCTATGTTAGCGATTAGAGACGAGATCGATGCCGCTTGTGAAAATGACAGCAACAACCCCTTAAAAAATGCCCCGCACACCCTACAACTACTTACGGAAGACCATTGGCACCTTCCCTACAGTCGGGAAAAAGCTGCTTTTCCATTGCCGTATTTACAGGACTCTAAATTTTGGCCAAGCGTACGAAGGGTAGATGACGCGTATGGAGACCGTAATTTAATATGCACTTGTGCACCTATGGAAGCCTACATGGAAGCTTAGAAACCCTGTAAACACAAGGGATTTCACAGATACAAGCACCGGAAATGGATTGGGTTATAGGAAATTTACTCTTTTTGAAATAGGGTTGAACATCGTATTCATTCTTATGCGTACATAGCATCTGAACCTACTTTGTATACCTTTACGAAGCTAAACCATTATTACACTACACGCAAGAACATGAATATTGCCATTACAGGAACAGGTTGTTACCTACCCGCCATCGTTACAGACAACGCAGACTTTAGGGCACATGAATTTCTAAACGAAGACGGTTCTTCCTTTAACCAAAGTAACGACGTTATCATTCAAAAATTTCAAGCCATTACAGGCATTGCCAAAAGACGTTATGTAGATAAGGAGTTGAACACTTCGGACATTGCCTACTTAGCTTCAGAACAAGCTATTGCAGATGCAGGCATTGAAAAGGAAGCGTTAGATTATATTATTTTTGCACATAATTTTGGTGATGTTGCCCACGGCAGAATACAGGGAGATACCCTTCCCAGTTTAGCATCACGAGTAAAAAATCATCTTAAAATAAAAAACCCAAAATGTGTAGCCTATGATATCCTTTTTGGCTGTCCGGGTTGGATAGAAGGTGTCATACAAGCCAATGCCTTCATTAAAAGTGGTATTGCAAAAAAATGTCTGGTGATTGGCGCCGAAACCCTTTCCAGAGTAGTAGATGATCATGATCGAGATTCTATGATTTATTCTGACGGTGCCGGAGCTGTGATAATCGAGGCTACCTCTAATGGCGGAGAAATCTTAGCCCATGCTTCGGAAACCTATACTTTTGAAGAGGCTTATTTTTTATTCTTTGGGAAGTCTTATTGTAAAAACAACACAAGCGATCGCCGCTATATTAAAATGTACGGTCGTAAAATATATGAATTTGCGGTAACCCATGTACCTCGCGCCATGAAGGAATGTTTAGATGCAAGTGGTGTTTCCATTCATGAGGTAAAAAAAATCCTTATCCACCAAGCCAATGAAAAAATGGATGAGGCTATTGTGAAACGATTTTACAAATTGTACAATCTGGAAATGCCAGAAAACAGTATGCCCATGAGTATTCGGGAATTGGGCAACAGTTCGGTAGCCACAATACCAACGCTTTTAGATTTAATACGACGCGGAAAAATTGAAAATCAGGAATTGCAAAAGGGCGATGTCATTATCTTTGCCAGTGTAGGCGCAGGAATGAACATTAATGCGCTGGTATATCGCTATTAAACATGTACGAAAACAGTTTCCCAAATAAACGGTACAAACACACTTCTGCATTTTTACATAAACACATCTCAAAAGACCAGACAATTCTGGATCTGGGAGTAGAAAATCCCTTTACCCAAATCTTGAGACAACAAGGTTATGATGTACAAAACACCCAAGGTGAAGACTTAGACAACGACTTTTCCGGCATTACGCAATCTAACGCAGATGTAGTTACGGCATTTGAAATTTTTGAACACCTTTTGGCTCCATACAACCTGTTGTGCCGCATAAAGGCAACAAAATTAGTTGCCAGCATCCCGCTTCGACTTTGGTTTTCTAGGGCGTATCGAAGTAAAACAGATCCATGGGACAGGCATTACCATGAATTTGAAGATTGGCAATTTGACTGGCTACTACAAAAATCGGGCTGGGAAATAAAAGACCGAGCGCAATGGACAAACCCTACGAAGAAAATAGGCATCCGCCCGTTACTACGATTTTTTGTACCTCGCTATTACATCGTGTATGCAGAACGCATACCCGACTTTGAGGTAGTAAAAACCTAGGAATTCATGTACTTTAGGCTACCTGCTTTATGAAATATTGCATTATCATTCCGGCTCACAATGAAGAGGCTTTCTTAGCCCTAACATTAAACTCCGTGTTAACACAAAGCCTACCTCCAAAAAAAGTTATTGTTGTAAACGATAATTCCACCGATGAAACAGAAGCTATCATTGAACGTTTTACCGCAAAAAGTGCGCTGATTCAGAAACGGAACACCCTCTCGTCTACTGCACATATCCCCGGAAGTAAAGTTATCAATGCCTTCCATAAAGGTTTGGAGATATTAAACTACGACTTTGATTTTATCGTAAAATTGGATGCAGATGTTATACTTCCAGAAAATTACTTTGAAAAAATAGCTTCCCTCTTTCAAAAGTATCCCAAGGCCGGTATTGTCGGCGGCTTTGCGTACGAACAGGAAGCGTCGGGGGAATGGCAACTAAATCATCCGATGGACAAAAACCATGTGCGGGGAGCCTTTAAAGCCTATTCAAAATCGTGTTTTAAGGCTATTGGAGGCTTGAAAAATGCTATGGGCTGGGATACGGTAGACGAGCTTTTAGCACGTTACCATGGCTTTGAAATTTTAACGGATGATTCTTTAAAGGTGAAGCACCTTCGACCCACAGGAAAAGGCTATAATGCCAAAGCCAAGCTGCTTCAGGGAAAGGCGATGTATGCCATGCGCTACGGCTTTTGGATTACATGTATCGCTTCCGCAAAAATGGCTTGGAAACAACGTAATTACCAAGTAATTATAGACAATCTAAAAGGTTTTTTTGGAGGTAAAAAAGAAAATATGGCGTTTATTGTGACCCCGCAAGAAGGTCGGTTTATCCGACAACTGCGATGGAAAAATATCCGTTCAAAACTTTTGTTGAACGGCCCCAAAATAACAAACAGATAACGGTTTATTCCAACACTTTTGAAATAGGCCTTCCAGTGGTGCCACTTGGAAAGGCTATACCTAATAGGCTCGCAATGGTTGGGGCAATATCCGGAATTTCTGTACGCTCCGTAGTAGCTCCTTTTTGTATTCCTTTACCATAAAAGATCAAAGGCACGTGAGTGTCATAAACCTGTGGCGAACCGTGGGTGGATCCGGTCTCCGGATAGTCTATGACTCCAGCGTTTACTACCAGTAGTACATCGCCCGATCGTTTTTGGTGGTAGCCATTCTGAAGCATTTTGGCGATTCCATCCGAATAGCTATTTTCCCACATCTGAAAAGCTGTGTATACTTGTGCTATGCCCTCATATTGTACCATTTCTATGGCTAAAGCCTCTTGTGCTTCTCTAAGATTAATATTTAAGTTTTTTATAAGTTGATGGTCCAAAAACAGTTGCCCATTCGATCTGTTTTTAATAAGATCTGCCGTGCCATACGTATAATTTAAAAAATCGTTTAACCTGGCATTTAAGGCCGCCTTATCTAAATAACCGGCGGGAATTTTCTGATCTTTTAAATACTTCGGAACATCTATGGCGGCATGGTCCGCTGTTAAAAAAACGGTATATTCTCCTTTTCCAACCTGCTGATCTAACGCATTAAGTAGTCGTTCCAAATCTTGATCTAACCGGAGGTAGGTATCCTCAATTTCTTTAGAATTTACGCCGTACTTATGCCCTACATAATCGGTACTAGAAAAACTTATCGCCAAAAAATCGGTAGTGGTATCGGTTCCCAAATTTTCGCCATCTAAGGCCGCTAAAGCAAAATCGACGGTCATGCTATTCCCAAAAGGGGTTGTTCTTAAAATTTCAAAAAATCCATTATCGTCCCAAAGTGCCGGAATATCATGGGGAAAAGTGGGCGAAGCCTCCCCTTTAAATACTCCTTCATATGCCGTATTATCTAGACCACTTTCTACATAACTATGTATATCCCTTAAAGTAGTCCAGGGTTTTTTGTACTGCGCTGCGTTACCCGAGGCATTAAAACGGATTACCCATTCCGGCAACGCGTCCATGTAGAACGAGCTGGTAATCCAATTTCCGTGCGCACTCCCTTCATACCAATAAGCTGCATTGGCAGTATGCCCGCCGGGAAGCACCGCCCCTCTGTCCTTAAGGGCAATAGCTACTGTCTTTCCTCTCATTTGGGTATGCAGTCGAAGTTCATCTGTTAGTGTGGTTACACCCATTCGGTGTGGCGACATTTGACCGGCTTTTGAGCTACTTCCTACTGTGGTATACTCCTCGTCGCGTACACAGTACACCATAGTTTCTGATGTTTTATCGTACCAATCATTTCCGATGACGCCATGAACGGCAGGCGTTGTGCCTGTGTATACCGAAGCATGTCCCGGGCCGGTATAGGTAGGTGCGTAATTAAAATGATTGTTTTTACAATTATACCCTTCCTTCACCAAACGCTTCAATCCGCCTTCGCCATATTGATTCCAAAACCGGGTGATATAATCGTACCGCATCTGATCTACTACGAAACCTACCACCAATCGAGGCGGTGTTACTTCGGATGCTACAGGAGACGAAGACACTTTGTCTTTTGATTTTCGTTGCGCCAAAACTTCAACAGAACTGGATGCCAAAACTAAAATGGATACAAAAAGGATGAAAACGAATCTATTCATAATAATAATCAGACTTTAACCACAAAAATAAATAAATAAACCCCTTAAAGATGAAATGAAGGTTAAATGAAACCTAATATTGTTATTTTTACGGTATCGAAGTCTCTTTATTAATATGAACTACATAGCATCAATAGGCAGTTATTTTTTAATGATATGCGAAGTCTTTAAAAAACCTACCAAATGGAAGGTAATGAAACCACTCATTTTTAAAGAGATAGACGAGCTTATTTTTGGGTCATTGGGTATTATCATTTTTATATCCTTCTTTATTGGGGGCGTGGTTACTATACAGACCGCCTTGAACATCACCAGTCCACTCATCCCCAAAAGTCTTATTGGCTTTGCTACCAGACAATCTGTAATCTTAGAATTTGCCCCGACCTTTACGAGCATTATTATGGCCGGAAAAGTAGGATCCTACATTACTTCTAGTATCGGAACCATGAGAGTTACAGAACAAATCGACGCCTTGGAGGTGATGGGTGTAAATTCCTTAAATTATTTAGTGTTTCCAAAAATAATTGCCTTGCTGTTGTATCCTTTCGCCATTGCCATTGCCATGTATGTGGGTATTTTAGGAGGATGGATTGCAGGTGTTATGGGTGGTTTTAGTACTAGTGCCGATTTTATAACGGGGATTAGAACCGATTTTATTCCATTCCATGTGAGTTATTCCTTTATAAAGACCATTGTGTTTGCATTCATTATTGCAACCATACCCTCTTTTCATGGGTTTTATATGAAAGGAGGCGCTTTGGAAGTAGGAAAAGCAAGCACTACTTCCTTTGTTTGGACCAGCGTGGTGATTATTATTTTAAATTATATACTTACACAATTATTATTGGGCTAATGATAGAGGTAAACGACATTCACAAATCCTTTGGCGACACTAAAGTTTTAAAAGGGATTACGACCAGTTTTGACAAGGGAAAGACCAATTTAGTAATTGGCCAGAGTGGTTCCGGAAAAACGGTTTTTCTTAAATGTTTATTAGGCCTTTTTACGCCGGAACAGGGTAGCATTTGTTATGACGGACAAAACTATTCTGAACTCACTGTAGGCCAAAAAAGAAACCTAAGACAAGAAATGGGTATGGTGTTCCAAGGTAGTGCCCTTTTTGATTCTATGACCGTAGAAGGCAATGTCATGTTTCCATTGGAAATGTTCACAAAACAGTCTCAATCGGAAAAAAAAGATCGTGTAGATTTTGTATTAAAAAGGGTAAACCTTATTGACGCTCATCATAAATACCCCTCAGAAATCTCGGGTGGAATGCAAAAAAGGGTGGCTATTGCCAGGGCTATAGTGATGCATCCAAAATATCTTTTTTGCGATGAACCCAATTCGGGATTAGACCCAAAAACGGCCATATTAATTGATAACCTAATTCATGAAATAACTCAGGAATACAATATAACTACAGTTATTAACAGCCATGATATGAATTCTGTTATGGAAATTGGGGAAAAAATCATTTTCTTAAAAGATGGTATTTTAGAATGGGAAGGTTCCAATAAAGAAATTTTTAAAACCGATAATGAAGCCGTAACTAATTTTGTTTATTCTTCTGAATTGTTCAAAAAGGTGCGACAAATGTATATTGAAGAACGAAACTAATCAACTATTTCACGAAGTTGAATTTTATCGTTCTTTAGGCGTAATTTTAACCAATTTTCTAGCTTTTTACTTTCAGATGCAATTTGGTTTCTATTGGCTTCTTTTTTCCACTGTAACTCAAATACCGGAATGGTATCTATCTTATTAAAATCGGTTTTAACGGTGTAGGCATACCCCATAGCTACAAGATCGCCGTAGATCGACTTGGCCTCCTTAGCTACCTCATCAAAAGGCACCTGCGATGCGGCCATTTTACTCAATTTACTCAACTCCTCCTCTAAAACCTTTATTTTTTCGTCTTTTCCTAAAATTTCGGCCTTTTTGGCTTCGTACAATTCGCTTACATAATTAAATTTAACCTCAGAGTCGTCCTTCCCAGCCTGAACTACCTTTAAAGTGGCATCTGTTAACTTAGAAAATTTATTTTTCTGCGTTCTCCAGGTCTCAATAACATTATCAGGTATAATTTCATCGCCTAAAGAAAATAGTTCAATTTCTGATGTGCCATTGCGATCGTATGTGATATTGGTAAGATCCTCAAAATAACGTCCGCCACTACTAAATTGATACACCCCTATAGTTTCATTAATGAGCTGTTGTGCCTGAATCTTAAATCGAGACTCCTGAAAAACATTGTAAAACGTGATTCCGGCCGGAATCATGACCAAAATAGCGACCAACGAAGCCAATCTAGATATAAATCTTCTTCGTTGCGAATTGGCATAGCGTACCATAGGAAAGCGCAACAATTTTATGACCAAAAAAGTAGCCAAGCCAATAAAAATAGTGTTAATCGTAAAAAGGTACATTGCGCCTCCAGCATAGCTCCAATTGCCTATAGCCAGACCAAAACCAACGGTACATAGGGGTGGCATCAAGGCTGTTGCGATGGCCACACCAAAAATAACACTCGCAATAGTGCCTCTTTTAGCTCTTGCAATGGCCAATGCCAAACCTCCAAAAAAGGCAATAAGAACATCTCTGATATCCGGAGCCGTGCGTGCTAAAAGCTCGGAAGATTCATCGCGTAACGGGAATAAATAGAAAAACAAAAAAGCAGTAAACACACTTAACACCACCATAACGCCAAAATTCTTTAACGAACGCCGAAGGGTGTCAATATCGTTTATGGCAAGAGAAAGACCCATGCCCAAAATGGGACCCATAAGTGGTGAAATTAACATAGCACCGATAACCACAGCCGTAGAATTGGCATTTAACCCCACGGAGGCAATAAATATAGAACAGATAAGAATCCACGAAGTGTGCCCTTTAAACGGAATATCTGCAATAATAGATTCTTTGGTAGCTTCCTGATCGGTATTGTTCCTAATATCTAAAAGCTCGGATAAAAATTTAGTAAGACTAGATAATAGTCCCTTAAAATCTCTCTTAACATCACTCCCCTCTTTATTAGGGATTGGATTTGGTACTGTGTTTTCGTTTTCCATTTGTACGTTCCTGTCTAAGTAAATTTTTCTCCAAAAGTATTTTTAACATTGGCCACCACGTTCTTTATCTCTTGTTCTTTTGATTTGGGATAAATCAACAAGACCTCTTCTTTATCCACAATAATATAGTCATGTAAGCCATCTACAATTACAATTTTTCCTTTGGAGGAGCGAATCATGTTGCCGTGGGCATCTTCACAGAGCACCGCACTATTAACGATGGCATTACGATGCTCATCCTTAGCTAACTTATCATACAAGGAACTCCATGTGCCCAGATCATTCCAATCAAACCTTGCCGGCAGTACATAAATAGCATCAGATGGTTCTAAGATAGCATAGTCTATGGAAATATTGGCCGCTAAGGGATAATTTTCAGTAATAAATTGAGCTTCCTTATCCGTATTATAGTATGCCATACCAGCTTCAAATAATTGGAACTGTTGGGGTTGATGTTGTTTAAAGGCATTTAGGATGGTTTTAACACTCCACATAAATATACCGGCATTCCAAAGAAAATTACCTTGTGCTATAAACGCTTTGGCATTTTCATAATCGGGTTTTTCCCTAAATTGATGTACCTTACGAAGGCCATTAGGCTTTCCTTGTTCATATTCTATGTAGCCGTAACCCGTATTTGGAAAGGTAGGTGTAATCCCCAAGGTACATAGCACATTTTCCGATGTGCAGAACTCAAAACATTGTTCCACATCGGTCGCAAAAGCAGTTTCATCCTCTATCCAATGATCACTGGGTGCCACAACCATTACGGCATTGGGGTTTATTTTCTGAATCTTCAGGGCGGCGTATAAAATACAGGGTGCTGTGTTGCGCATGGCCGGTTCTAGCACTACCTGCTGCGGCTGAACCATAGGAAGTTGTTCTAATACAATATCGTTGTACCGTTCGTTGGTCAATATAAAAATATTAGAAGTGGGTACAAAAGTGTTCAAACGTTTAAAAGTTTTTTGAATCAAGGTATCTCCCGTACCAAGCATATCGTGAAACTGTTTGGGGTGGGCTGCCGTGCTTATCGGCCAAAATCGGGAACCCACACCTCCTGCCATTATAACCGCATAATAGTTTTTATTCATCTTTACGTATTAATTTGATATAAGTTCAACCTCCGCATTGGGTTGAAAAAGATATACTTTCCCCGAGGCGATCTCAATGCATTCATACCGCTTAACCCGAATTGCACCTTTTTTAAAGACCCGCCCATTATATATTCTGAAAATACTGCCTTGCGCTAGCTCAAAAATAAAGGATTTGTCACTAGGTGCGTCAAATTGTTTCAAAGCTAAGGATAATATGGCATCTGTATCGCTACTGGCCTTAGGATTTCTAAAATGTTTAGCCAAAAGTGGTAGCAATTGTGAGGGAAATATTTCAGGACGAATAAAGGGCACCATGAGCTGCTGAAACGTTATTTTCCACGCTACGCCATGAGGTAAAATTTGCCTACCATATTTCTCGAAAGCGACCAAATGGGCTATTTCGTGAATTAGTGTGATTAAAAAACGGTACTTGTTAAGCGTCGCATTTACCGTTATTTGATGCAACCCATTCTGTAGCCTGCGGTAATCTCCATGTCGTGTGACCCGTTGGTTTACAATTTTTAAATGTACATGGTTTTCCTTAATGAGAACTACACAAGGCGCAACTGCTCTTTCAGGAAGGTATTTTTTAAGGATCTCATCCATTAAATCAAAAATAGGATTTTAGGCACACAAAATCCGTGAGATCTTTAGAAAAAATTAAAAATGATGCGGAAATAGATTAGCGCTTCACTTGATATTGTAATTCCTCATTCTGAGAGGCTCTATATTTTAAAATTTGAAGATAGCGCAAGGCTTCCTTGTTCTTGTAGTCTGTATACGATTTGGAAGCCCAGACCATGGCCTTGTCCAAATCGCCATTAATCTCATGGCTTATAGCCATATTGTAATTGGCTCGACCTGCAATTTTAGCATTCTTATTAGAAAGTTCCTTTTGCCATAACAGGGCTGCACCATCCCAATCTCCGGTCTGTGCCCGACGCTTGGCCATTTCAAAATTAGTGCTTCCACGCACAAAATAATTTCTTGTAACCCTATTTTTGTATGGAAAAATACGCATGGCATACTGGCTTCCCAAATACGTACTTTCCTGAAGTACCGCCTCTTTTCTCCCCAGTACTGCTTCAACCGCTTTTATGGGGTTTATGCCTTTCCCCACAGAAACGATATGCCTGCTGGCTAAATACTCATCTAAAACATCCTTATGGTATGGGTCGTAAATACGCCATCCATTATTCAATACCGTGTTTAGGGTAGCCTGATGTGCCGGAACGTCTACAACGATCCCTATAGTATTGGGAAGTTTCATAGTTGTGAGTTGATAATCAATCGCCGTGTCGGTATCAAAATACTCCAACGAGAAAAGGACATCTACGCCATGCGTAGTACAAAGTGCATCAACCGCTTCCCAAGAAAGGCTGGCTGGAAGCACCCCCAAACCTGATTTTTCATGGGTAAGCGAATCAATGACAATCACCTTATCAAATCGTTGTTCTCGGATCAACTGATCGCGCAGTGCCGTAATCGCAGTTTCGGATCCTTGTAGGTCCAAATACAAACCCTCTGCCGTAAGAATCTGTTCTATTCTATCGATGGCCTTTTTCCCTTTAGAAGGTAAACTTCTGTTAATGATACCCACCTTTTTCACATCATTTGGAATAAATACAGGAGCTGGCTCCACAACACTAAGTCTAAGTTGATTGGTTGCACTGCATCCCATCAACATCAGAGTTAAGACTATTACTAGGTATTGGATACTATAATTTTTCATCGTAGCTACTATTTACATATTATGCGTTATGAATTGCTTCTATTGGTTGGTCTTGTCCTATTTTTAAATGCCCACACAGGTAAACATTTTGGGCAGGTCATGGTTCTACCGTTTTTTTATCGCAACATAAAGACCCCTAGAGACACCCAATTTTTTATAGGTATCCTTATAAAACCCTGTAACTAATAAAATTATTGTACGTGCCTGCCAAAATCAGTCAAAAAAGGGCACCTAAAATCCTTAGGTTCTTGTGTGTTTATAGGATAATGCGGCTGTAAAGCTACGATACGCCTGTACGTACCGTTCCCATCCGTACGGGCATAGAAACGTACAATAATGGTTCCTATTAATGCCTCGAGAGCTTGCTCTGAAGTTGTTACCCTATTAGGGTGTACTCGATGAAACTTGCAGCGTTTTTCCGTTGTAGAAGTGATGTCCTGTTAACGCAAATTCCTTAATGTATTGCGCCATGTCCTGTGCCGTAATGGGTGCCTGATACCCTGGAAAAGCCTCCTGCAACATTTCGGTTTGAACTGCGCCCAGAGCCAAAGCGTTAAAGGCGGGGCCTGTTTCTTTAAATTCTTCGGCCCACAATTCGGTAAGCGTAATTATGGCAGCCTTACTGGAGCTATAGGCCGAAAGTCCAGGGAATTTTATACTGCCCTGAATGCCGCCCATAGAACTAATGCTCACTACATGTCCTTTCTTCTTCATTTTAGGCAACACGGCTTGTGTAAGTGCCGCCACCCCAAAAACATTAACCTTATAAACTTCTTCAAAAGCAGTCATCGACGTTTCTAAGAACGGTTTGTTCAGCAATTTTCCAGCGTTGTGTATTAGGATATCTACATGATCCCATTGGGTATTCAAAAAAGCCTTCACATGTTCCAAATCGGCGGTCTTGGAGACATCAAACGGAAATGTAATGATATTTGGATGGTTCAAAAGCAGTATGGGTTTCTCATTTCTGGAGAGCGCCAAAACACGATGCCCCTCATCTGCCAAAAGTTTTGCCAAGGCATAGCCAATACCACGGCTAGTTCCGGAAATGATAATTTGCGCCATTACTTATATCTTATTTCTTGAACAGGTGCATTAATAATACCTTCTAAAACAGGGATGGTTTTATTGACCAACTTAGCCATATGGTCGAAGTTCATTAACTCATTTTCATCGCCCACCTGATGGTAATGGTCAAAATTGGTAAAGTCGAAGGTGCTAAAGGTCTGCGAGGGCACATTGAAAACTTGATGAAATGGATAATTATCCGATCTTTTAAACAAACTGTACTCCTTGGCTGTTGGTAAAAACCCAACCAATGCTTCCCCCGCATAGCGATTGCTAATTTCAGCCAAATTAGAAAGCTCGTACCCGGTAACATACATCGCGTATGGTTTATTATTTAGGGGTACGCCTAGCATTTCAAAATTAAGCATGGTGTACAGGTTTAGGTTTTGTCGTTTTAATTTCTGAGCCAAGTGTTCCGAACCCAAAAGTCCCTTTTCCTCAGCACTAAAAAGAGCGAAAATAAGACTCCGTTTGTTGGTCTTTTCCGCACCGAAATAGCGGGCCAATTCTAATACTGCGGAAGTGCCGGTAGCATTGTCATTTGCCCCGTTGGCAATGGCATCGCCACCCACTGGAGTTAGAAGTCCGATATGGTCATAATGCGCCCCGATAATCACGAATTCCTGCTTTAGTTTTGCATCTGTTCCCTCTAAAAAGCCTACCACATTAAAAGCAGGTTTTTCATAGTTGGCGAGGGTATCTAAATAGGTAGAAAAATAAGGAGCAATACTATTCTTCTCAAAAATAGAGGTAATAAATTGTGCCGCTTTCTCAATACCCCCACTTCCGGTATCTCTCCCCTGAAGTTCATCAGAAGCCAAAAAATGCATCAAATAAGCAATAGCACTTTCACTTGAAAATGCTATAGATTTGTTGATAGCGCTTTGCGATGACAGCGCTAGCTCCGAATCACGGATTCCAATCGCTTCTTTTACGGTACTGACATCCACTAAAGTGGAATCTGACACCGCTGGAATACGATCGGGATTTGTTACTAAAAGTTTCGGCCCGCCACAGCCCATTAATAGGGCTAGACCAAGAAAAATGATACATTGTTTCATGCGGATATGTTTAAGGTACATGTTTTGTTATTAGTGGATTCACAAAAAAACGCGATTCGTAATGGAACTAATACGATTTTGGAGTTTGCATTTCCCAATGCCGCGGTGCTGCTCATGCCTACACAACTCCTCTTCGTAAAAAACGCAATAAAAAATTTCTTGAAACTGACTATCCCCGAGGCAAGCCATAGGGGTATTTCGCCAGTTTCATTTTGGCCTCTGGGCCAAAATCCGAAATTTTGTATTTTACCTCACCCGGAACTGCAAAAAGGCAGTTCCGACCTCTCCAAAGGAGAGGTAAATAGGAAACCCCCACCCAAGGGTCGGGGAATCTTTAGATTAAAATAGTCCACATTAAATTTTTGGGCTCCCTCCTTTTTGTAACGCTACACTCTAAAGTCCATAAAACCGATGATTTTCTGCGCTACCATATAAAATTAGATGCCTAATGACAAAAAGCATCCCAACCTCGGAATGCCTTTTGTCCTAGGTGTTTTTCACTTGTTTTAATAATTCTTATGCCAACATGGTGACAGGATTCTCCAGATACGCACGTAGCGTTTGTAAAAATTGTGCTCCTGTGGCACCGTCTACCGTTCGGTGATCGCATGCCAAGGTGAGCTTCATGGTATTACCTACCACTATTTGTCCGTCCTTAACTACAGGTTTTTCTACAATGGCACCTACCGATAAAATGGCCGAATTAGGTTGATTGATTATGGACGTAAACTCTAAAATACCAAACATACCCAAATTGGATACTGTAAAGGTGCTTCCTTCCATTTCTGCTGGTGTCAATTTTTTGGTTTTTGCCCTTCCAGCCAAATCACGAACGGCACTACCTATTTGCGTGAATCCCATTTGATCTGTAAATTTTAACACAGGTACTACCAAACCGTCTTCTACCGCTACGGCTACTCCAATATGAATGTGTTTATTGTATCGTGTAGTATCTCCATTCCAAGTGGTGTTCACTTGCGGGTGCTTTCGCAAGGCCATGGCACAGGCTTTTACTACCATATCATTAAAAGACACCTTTGTATCTGGCAAACTATTAATCTGCGTTCGAGATGCGATGGCATTGTCCATGGTTACCTCTATCACCAAATAATAGTGCGGCGCACTGAATTTGGATTCGGACAAACGCTTGGCAATGACCTTTCGCATTTGCGAATTTTTAACTTCTTCACTGCCTTCTTCACCTACGGGAAGGGCTACGGGCATTCCCTCTTTCTTATCTGAAGTTGCGGCTGTAGCATCCGCCACTGGTTCGGATTTCTTTTGAGGCTTATACGTTTCAATATCCTTTTTTACAATTCTTCCATGATCTCCAGAGCCCTTAATCTCCGATATATCTATTCCTTTTTCTTCCGCAATTTTTTTAGCCAAGGGCGAAATAAAAATACGCTGACCATCAGTTGATGTTTTCGTCGGTGGAGTATCTTCATTTTTTGCTTCGGACTTCGTATCCGCCTGAGGACTTTCTTCTTTTTTTGCTTCGGCTGGTTTGGCGTTTAAAACACTATCTACATTAGTACCCTCGGGACCAATAACGGCCAACACGGTATCTACTGCGGCCGTTTCTCCTTCTTGTATCCCAACATATAATAGCGTACCGGAATAGAAAGATTCAAATTCCATGGTAGCCTTATCGGTTTCTATTTCGGCCAAAATATCGCCTTCTTCCACCTTATCGCCCACTTTTTTTAACCAAGAAGCTACAGTGCCCTCTTCCATAGTATCGCTAAGTCTAGGCATTTTTACGATCTCCACTCCTTCCGGAATTTCTGAAGGGGTCGTTGCTGTTTTTTGCTCAGCAACAATTTCCTTTTTTTCTGTGTTTTTTATTTCTTCTTTGGCCGGTGAATCGGCATTCGTAGCCTCGCTTCCATTTATTAATGCTGATATGTCTTCGCCTTCATTGCCAATAATAGCCAACAACGAATCCACAGGTGCACCATCGCCTTCCTCAATACCAATATATAGTAAGGTTCCTTCATGAAAAGATTCGAATTCCATTGTCGCCTTATCGGTTTCTATTTCGGCCAAAATATCGCCTTCAGAAACTTTATCTCCTACTTTTTTAAGCCACTTAGCTACGGTACCTTCTTCCATGGTATCACTAAGTCTAGGCATATTTATCACCTCTGCCATTCCTTATAATTTATGTTGTATAAATGGATAATCCTTTTGATCGTATACCATGTCATAAAGTTGCTGTACGGGTGGATAGTCGGACTCATCGGCAAATTTTTCGCACTCGGTCACCAAACTTTTCACTCGATTATCTATCTGTTTTATTTCTTCGTCTGTGGCGTAACTTTTCTCTTTAATCACCTGCAACACTTGCGATATAGGATCTATTTTTTTGTATTCTTCTACCTCGTCTTTAGTGCGATAATGCTGGGCATCTGACATGGAATGACCTCGGTACCGATAGGTTTTCATCTCCAAAAAGGTAGGCCCTCCACCACTCCGAGCACGGTCTATGGCTTTACTCATTTCCTCTGCTACTTTAACAGGATCCATACCGTCTACAGGACCGCAAGGCATTTCGTATCCCAATCCCAATTTCCATATTTCGGTAGAATGCGAAGTTCTGGCTACGGAAGTTCCCATGGCATAGCCGTTATTCTCACAAATAAAAACTACGGGTAACTGCCAAAGCATGGCCAAATTAAATGTTTCGTGAAGCGATCCTTGTCGCACGGCACCATCGCCCATATAGCACAGGGTAACGGCATCTCTCTTAAAATATTTATCGGCAAAAGCCAAACCCGCACCTAAGGGAATCTGGCCGCCAACAATTCCATGTCCTCCATAAAAACGATGTTCTTTAGAAAAAATATGCATAGAACCTCCCATTCCTTGTGAAGTGCCGGTAACCTTACCGTATAGCTCGGCCATTACTCTTTTTGGGTCTACGCCCATACCAATGGGTTGCACGTGGTTTCTGTAGGCGGTAATCATACGATCTTTGGTTAAGTCCATTGCATGCAAGGCACCCGCCAAAACCGCCTCCTGTCCATTGTACAGGTGAAGAAATCCCCTAACTTTTTGCTGAATATAAACTGCGGCTAATTTATCTTCAAATTTGCGCCAAAACAACATGTCCTCATACCACTTGAGGTAGACTTCTTTTGTGATTTTTTTCATTAAATGCTCTTTTTTAGTAATTGATTCCTTAGAATCGGAAAACAAAAATACACATATAAATCAATAGGGGAAAAAAATTAAAGTAAAAGCTATGGCTAAAAACACATTTGCATGGCCTTTGGTTATTTCACAAAAGAGACCCATCAAAGGCAAAAGGCAACAGATTGGATATTGAATTACATTTAATAACCTGTCCCTCTTGACCCATAAATAAGATTTCTATGGGTTCCTGCTGTTTGTTTTCATATTCGGCTAAAGTTTGCCTACAATTTCCGCATGGGGCTACGGGAGTTTTAACAACTTGGCTTTGGGACGATGCCGAAATGGCCATCCTTTTCATTTGTGCCTGCGGATATTGAGAGGCGGCATAAAAAATAGTGACACGCTCGGCACATAGGCCCGACGGATACGCCGCATTCTCCTGATTGTTTCCGGAAATAATCCTACCATTAGACAAGTACACCGCGGCACCCACATAGAAGTTTGAATACGGTGCATAGGCCTTTTCTCTTGCCTCTATCGCTACAGTCATTAAATGCTGATCTTCCGAGGGAAGGTCTTTGAAAGAATCGTAAACCAAAACTTCAAAACTAACTTGGCGCTTTTTCATATTACATGTGGCTTGTTATTGACCGGGAAACGATAAAAAATAAATTACTTTACGCAATCTGTAATGGTCTTTTTTCCGGTAAAATTACAATGTACCCAATTCGGCCTCCAATGTACAAAAAACAAAACCTGCTCTGTAGCAGGTTTTGTTTTTTTTATTACAATACGGTATAAATTAGTCGTTATACATTTCGTTTCCCAAATTAAAAGTTAGCGAAAAACGCAGGGTGTTTTCTAACGGGTTTCTAACTTGTGCCGTAGAAAACAAATAAGACAAATCTATTTGTGCCGCCCTGTATTTAAAGCCAGCACCCAAAGTAAAAAACTGTCGCGACCCTTTCAATTCATTTTCATTAAAATAACCCGCCCTAAGCATAAATGCCTCTTGATAGGCATATTCTGCCCCCAAAGCCCATGTAACTTCTCTTAATTCCTCGCTAAAACCATCTGGCGCATCACCGAAAGATTCAAAAACGCCACTTAAAAAACCAATTTCTTGATACCGAGCATTGTCGTCTGCATCAATATCGCCATCACCGTCAAAATCCCGTGGTGTGGGCACTAATAATTTATTGAATTCAGTAGTAATACCCAACACATTGTCTTGATCTAAAATAAAATCGAAACCTACTCCAAACTTGAGATTTGTAGGTAAAAAGTTCTCCTGCCCTCCTTCATCGTATTGCAATTTACCACCTAAATTGGAAATGTTAAACCCGGCTCTCCATCGGCCATCGAAGTTGTTATACGCAATTTCTCTAGATCGATAAAAACCTGCAACATCTACCGCAAAACTATTGGCTGCCTGTGAATCTGTGGTAGCATCATCTTGAAATCGCAAATTAGAACTAATGAACCTGCCGGCTACCGCCATAGAAAACTGGTCGCTAAGTTTCAAGGCATACGATCCGTCTAATGCAATTTCATTAGGTTTTACAATTCTTGGGGCATCTATTGCACTTTGGCGCAATTCTATTTCGCCTAAAGTAAAAAAGCGCAAGCTAACTGCAAAGGCACTTCTATCATTTAATTTATTATAAAAGCTGGCATTTAACAAGGCAATATCCGTAACCAGACTTTCCAAATAAGGAGTGTAGCTGGCACCTATACCCATTTCTTGACTTGCAAAGGCATATTTGGCAGGATTCCATTGTTGTGAAAAGGCATCTGCCGAGGTAGCCACGCCCATATCTCCCATGCCTGCCGCCCTGGCATCTGCTGCAATGGTTAAGAACGGAACCGCCGTAGTAATTACTCTATTCTCTTGAGCCGAAACTTTAAAAAACAGAATAATCGCAGTAAGTATCCAAAGTTTTTTCATTGTTCATTTTTCGTTTAGTTGGTTCCAAAAATCCTAATAAATACTGATATACTAAAATAATTTAGTTGTAATACACAATAACGACCATTTCATCGATATCTTGTGCTTGTGTTAAATTATTTTTATTTCCCCGCAAAATAGGGTGTTTTGCAGTCCAAAATGTCTCTTGAATATCCTATAGCGATATTAAAAACCGTTGGATTTATGATAGCGTATCATACTAATCCTAATTTTAGTCCGTTATTGGGAAAGAGGCCTGCCCGTCGCTTTTTAAAACGTTAGCGCCATAGGGCTCAAAAATTTTGTAGTCCTGTAAAATATAATGTGTAATTCATCGTTTTATTTGCCAAAAGAGCCTTTAACTAATTTAAAATATGAATTTCAGAATGCTATAGTGGCAGTCTGCTTTTGATCTCAAGTCCTTATTATGAAAAAACAATGTATTAAAGTTGTACTCTCGTGTCTTGTTGTAGCAGTTGGTGTTTCCGGCTGCAAAAAAACCTCCACGTCGAAAAATACATCGCGAGCCACCGGCTGGAAAATTAATGCCAAAGAAGGTGGTTTTCAATACAATTCTGACTTTAAGGAGCAGGAAACAGCTCCCGGTCTCGTATTCATAGAAGGGGGTACGTTTACCAAAGGAAAAGTGCAAGATGACGTCATGCGCGATTGGAACAACACCGCTACCCAACAACACGTGCAGTCCTTTTATATGGATGAAACTGAAGTTACCAATGTCATGTACTTGGAGTATTTAGATTACCTAAAAGCGGTTTACCCTCCAGACAACCCTAGCTATGCTCATATTTATACGGGTGCTCTACCAGATACTTTGGTTTGGCGTAATAGATTGGGCTTTAATGAGACTATGACCAACAATTATTTGCGACACCCTGCCTATTCGGAATATCCGGTAGTTGGCGTGAATTGGATACAAGCTACCCAATTTGCAGAGTGGCGTACAGACCGAGTTAATGAGGTGATGTTAGAGCGGGAAGGTTTTCTGGCCAAGGATGCCAAATACAAAGCCATGAACGGGGAAATTGCAGGCACCTTTAGTACAGAAGCGTATTTAAACAGGCCCGAATCGGTGTACGAAGGCCAGATCGATTCTTTACAAGGTAAGAAAAAGAAAGATTCTATTTCCGCCTTTGCCAAAAGAAGCAGCGGGATTATATTGCCGGAATACCGATTACCCACTGAAACCGAATGGGAGTATGCCGCACAAGCCAATGTGGGCAACCGAGAATACAACAATTACCGAGGACGGAAAAAATACCCTTGGGAAGGCGATTATACTCGAAATGGCCAACGTGTAGGTCGTGGCGATCAATTAGCCAACTTTAAACAAGGAAAAGGCGATTACGGTGGTATTGCCGGATGGTCCGATGACGGTGCTGATATTACGGCCGAAGTGAAGTCTTACAAACCCAACGATCATGGTCTTTATGATATGGCCGGTAACGTTTCCGAATGGGTGGCCGATGTGTATCGCCCTATTGTAGATGATGAGATAAGTGATTTTAATTACTACCGAGGCAATGTGTACATGAAAAGTGCCATTGGCAAAGATGGTAAAGTAGACGTACTCGGCAAGGAATCTATAGTGTACGACACGCTTCCTAATGGTAAGATTATTGCTGTAAATTTACCCGGTGAAATAAAAATGGTACCGGTAAACGAAGATGAAACCTATCTTCGTACAAACTTTTCGGCTAGTGATAACAGAGGCTACCGAGACGGTGACCCTGGATCGACACGGTTTTTTGATCGCTTTAGTAGCGACGAAGACGAACAGGACGATAAAAAGATGTATAATGCACCAAAACCCATTGTACAATCGGATTCTCTTGGCAACTTAATAAGACAGTACGATAAATCGAACAACAGAACCTCACTCATCAACAATGAAGTTCGGGTGTTTAAAGGAGGTTCCTGGCGCGATAGAGCGTTTTGGTTAGACCCTGCGCAACGACGTTACTTACCGCAATATATGGCTACGGATTACATTGGTTTTAGATGTGCCATGTCTCGAGTAGGTTCAAAATCGAAAACTAAAAATAAAACTATCCGAGGAAAAAAAGCAAAATAATCCTCTTAAAAAATGATCTTAAAAGCCCTTTTCCGAAAGGGCTTTTTTTATATCTTGGCGGTATGACTATAGCCGAATTGCATCACCTTTTTTTAGATTATCCTACCGTTTGTACCGATAGCAGATCTATACCTGCACAAAGTATTTTCTTTGCCCTAAAAGGAACTCATTTTAACGGAAACGCTTTTGCAGCCGAAGCCCTTAATAAAGGTGCGGCATACGCTGTAGTGGACGAAAAACAATATGCCACCTCAACGCATATCATTGTTGTTGACGATGTGTTAGAAACGCTTCAAAACCTAGCCCGGTATCACCGTAATTATTGTACCGCAACTATTATTGCACTTACGGGAAGCAATGGAAAAACAACCACAAAAGAGCTAATCTACAACGTACTCTCAAAAAAATATAAGACCATTGCCACCAAAGGGAATTTAAATAATCATATTGGGGTGCCGCTAACCTTACTCTCGATCGAAGCAGACACCGAAATAGCTATTGTGGAAATGGGTGCAAATCATCAAAAAGAAATCGCTTTTTTATGTAGCATTGCAACACCGGATTTTGGCTATATCACCAACTTTGGAAAGGCTCACTTAGAAGGATTTGGTGGGGAAGAAGGTGTTATTAAAGGAAAAAGTGAACTTTATGATTATCTTATTTCCCATAATAAAAGGGTTTGCATAAACGCAGACGATCCTATACAGCAATTGAAATGGCGCCAACACCAGCCTACCTTCGGCTTTAGTGAATCGGACAACAAATTTTACCATATCCAATTTTTAGAAGCCAATCCTTTTGTGCATCTAAGTGGGGCAAACACCCTAATAGAAACGCAATTGATCGGAAGCTATAATTTTCACAATTGTGCGGCAGCCGTAGCGTTTGGCCTCTATTTAAAAGTACCCTTAATTGCTATAAAAGCTGCTATTGAAGCCTATATTCCAAAAAACAATCGTTCTCAGCTGCTTCAAAAGAACGGCCACCATATTATTTTAGATGCCTATAATGCCAATCCGAGTAGCATGAAAGCCGCTTTGGACAATTTTAAAATGCTATCGGGGGAACGGAAAGTTCTTTTTTTGGGTGATATGTTTGAACTGGGTGCCGCAGCCGAAGAGGAACACCAACGTATCGTGGATCATGTTTCGGAGCTTGGTTTTGAAAAAGTGATTTTGGTGGGAGAAAATTTTTATAGAACCACATGTAGTTTCCCTAAATTCCGAACCTATTCAGATCTTGAAGTAAATATAGCGAACCTAGGGCTTCATAAAAACCAAATACTCATCAAAGGCTCCAGAGGAATGGCTTTAGAGCGAATTTTGGAGGCACTGTAAATCTCCAAACCAGCTCGCATTATACGTGTGTGGGATATACTGGATTCGAACCAGTGACCTCTGCCCTGTCAAGGCAGCGCTCTAAACCAACTGAGCTAATATCCCAAGGCACTCCACTTTTGTGAAATCGCTTTTCAAAAGTCTGCAAATATATAAAAATCCCCTATTTTTAAATCGGATGGCTCCCAAAAAAAATAGAACTCACGGCCATCTGCCCAAAACCTCAAAGATAAGATGTGCTTCCCTCTTTTGATGCGTCTATAAAAACAACTAAGCAAGCCTAATGCCTCAAAGTACTTCTAAACATCAACAAATCTATGCCAATATAATTCAATGCATCCAAAATCCGTCTGTTTAATTGATCTCAAATACAGGAAAATACCGCTCTGACAGTAACGTCATGAACAACGGATTTAGAATACAAAATTCTATCGTAATCAACTAAATTATTTCGCAAATGCTCCTCTAAAGACTAGGTAAAACACACTATCGACACCAACAAAACCAGAACCTGTTACAATTGCTGCTCATCCATTTCACTTTAGATGAGTATAGATGCAGCGTATTATCTTAGTGCATGGTATGAGGAAATCTATATTTTTGTCTTACTAAGGACCAAAACAAATAGAACCACCCGGTACCAAATCGTATGCAGGGTGGTTCTAAAGGAGACAGAAACGGCATGAGTCCCTAACACCGTACTGATATCTTTATGGAGCGTTCTACTAGGATCCGCCTGCAGCAGCTACGGTAAAAAAGGCAATGATAACCCCAAAATAGAGAATGAACAAGAATAACATAATAAGGGATAATACCAGACCAATATAAGATAGTACTTTACCGGTCTTGGCATTTTCATAGCCGGTGTACATACCCGGATTCTGAAGGTAGATCCGTTTGGCCTTGCCGGCACTATTAAGACCAATAATACTGAATATAATGGCAAAGGGGCCACAACAAATGAGTGCCCCCACAATAGAGATAATACCCATGGTAAGGGCATTACTAGCGCCCGGTAGTGATTCTTGGCTCATGACTTCTAATTTTTTATTCCTCTATTCCGTATTGTTCCATTATTTCCTGAACTTTTTCCATATAACCATCCCAACCACCCATTTGAGAGATCGTGTAATAGGTATAAATGAAATATAAGACACCAAGTACGATTCCAATGATCGCTATAATTTTAGCTGTTTTCAACTGACTGTAATTGGAATACAACTCCGGATTTAAGGTATATTTTTTAGCATCTTTGTTTACCAAAAGCAAGGCAATTCCGGCAATAATAGCACCAGGTAATCCGGCAAAACAGCAACAGAAAAAGGAAATAACCCCTAATACAATGGCCAGAGTTACGTTAGGTAATTTTTGTTGTTCCATAAGGTTGATTTTCGTTATACAAATTTTAATATAAAGTTGGTCAATATAAATAACACAGTAAGAATAAGTAAAGAAATTGTAATTTTGTTGCCATATTTAAAACTGAAAAAAGTATCAGCCAAAAGAAAGCTCAATAAAAGCAATAAGGGATAAATAGCCGGATACATCATAAAGGCACCTCCAAAATCACCCTCTAGCAACAATGAAACTGAACGTTGCAGCCCGCAACCGGGACATTCTACACCTAAAATTTGTTTGTTTAGGCACGGCAACATATACTTGTCTAGCGCTATGGTATAAACGATTGGCATTTTTTGGCAAAAAGCAAGTTCCTTAGCCGAAAATTACTATTATTTTTGTATTATGGAAATAAAATGTCACTTTATTTTCCAGAAATTGGGCTTGTAACGTAAAGAACATAGAAAATGACCCATTTTAAAATTGGAGACCGAGTGGAAGCGATTGACGATGTGGTTGTTGGTATAATAACTAACATAGCATCGCAAGGTATTACTATAGAAAGTGATGAAGGCTTTGAGTTATATTACAAGGCAACAGAACTTTTACCTGTAAAGGATGCAGCAGCTATGCAAGTATCTTCGTACGAGGTGGCACAAATAATAAAAGAAAAGGAACTGCCTCACAAAAGAACTAAGACTAAAGCCCATAAAAAAGAAAGCCAAATTCCCGTTATGGAAGTAGATTTGCATGTAGGCCAACTGCGATCATCCACAAAAGGAATGAGCAACTTTGAAATCCTTAATCTGCAATTAGATACTGCAAAACGGCAACTGGAATTTGCGATGAACAAAAGAATTCAAAGCGTGGTATTTATTCATGGGATAGGTGAAGGAATTCTTAAAGAAGAACTTCATTATATGCTTCGGAAATATGACAATCTGAAATTTTACGATGCAAATTATCAAAAATACGGCTTAGGAGCTACCGAGGTGTATATTTTTCAAAACGTTGGGTTGTCTAGGGTGCGGTCGTAGTAACAGTTCCAAATTCATTAATCCGTAAATCCGTAATCCGAGAACCTGTTTCGGTAACCAATGATATGCCGCTTAATTCTATTTTATGGTCAAAGCGTATGCCATCTGCATTCTGCGTGGTCGTTACCCTTACTTCTCCTGCTTGGGCAAGAATTTCTTCGGTAACAAAAGGCGTTGTTGGGGGAATAGCATCGCAAAAATAATTGGAGGAAAGGTTCCCTGAAAAAATCCGATACACAATTTGCGATTGCGCTGGCACAGTACTTATAATTTGACCATCGGACAACTCATTGCGTAAGCTATTGGCCGCTAAGGTAAGAATAAGTGCTTCGTCCTGATTTATTTTAAAAAAAATACGAGTGCCCACAGTTACCGGAGCGGCGCAACTCTGTACCGCCACACTGTCAAAGTCTATAGCTTCAATTTGCAGATCCCCATCATTGCAGGAACACAGCAAAACAGAAAACCAAAATAAAAGACCCTTTTTCATTTGCCAAATTTAATTGAATTTAAAGCGATAATCCTAGAGGTTTAGATGCAATTTATGAGAAATTAACTTTATTTCCAGTAATTTTGCCTTTTCCTAAAAGAAGAACAATTAACATGGATAGCGTTTATTTGGATAATGCCGCCACCACAAGGGTTCGAGAAGAAGTCATTCTAAAAATGCAGCAAGCCCTTGCCGAATTTTATGGCAATCCGTCATCAACCCATAGTTATGGACGATCTGTAAAATCGAGTATTGAAAAGGCTCGAAAAACAATTGCAAAATACCTGAATGCTCATCCTTCCGAGATTATTTTTACCTCCGGAGGTACCGAGGCCGACAATATGATCTTGCGGGCTGCGGTTCGCGATTTGGGTGTAAAAACCATAATAACGTCAAAAATAGAGCATCATGCGGTTTTGCATACGGCAGAAGCATTGGTTCAGGAATATGGCATTAGCTTGCTTTATGTAGATTTGGATGCCTTTGGGAATCCGATCATAGCACATTTAGAAAGCCTTTTGAAACAAGACGCTACTAAAAAGCTGGTAAGCTTAATGCACATCAATAACGAAATTGGGAATGTGCTAGATATTGCCACCGTGGGTGCCATATGCAAAGCACATCAAGCACTTTTTCATTCGGATACGGTACAATCTATCGGTCATTTTGCATGGAATGTACAAGAAATTCAGGTCGATTTTTTAACTGCCGCCGCCCATAAGTTTCATGGTCCCAAAGGAATTGGATTTGCTTATATTCGTAGAAATTCAGGTTTAAAACCTCTTATTTTTGGAGGTTCTCAAGAACGAGGCTTTCGTGCCGGTACCGAAGGCAGTCATAATATTATCGGTTTAGAAACGGCCATGGTGCTCGCCATGGATCATTTGGCATCGGAGACCGGGTTTATGCGCGAACTGAAAGGCTACTTTATTCAGCAATTAAAGCAACACATTCCCGGGGTCTCATTTAATGGTCTTTCCGGAGATCTCGATAAAAGCACCTATACCCTTGTCAATGTGCGCTTGCCCATAGACCAAGAAAAGGCGTTACTGCTTCTTTTTCATTTAGACATGAAAGGAATAGCCTGTTCGCAAGGTAGTGCGTGCCAATCGGGCAGTGTGTCGGGATCTCATGTACTGCAAGAAATTCTTTCTCCAGCAGCCTTGGAAAACCCATCGTTGCGATTTTCTTTTTCGCCTTACAACACCAAAGAAGAACTAGACTATGTGGTTGCTACCTTAAAGGAATTTGTGTATAGTTAATGATAAAAAATTTCTTGAAACTGACTATCCCCGAGGCATGCCATAGGGGTATTTCGCCAGTTTCATTTTGGCCTTTGGGCCAAAAACCGAAATTTTGTATTTCACCTCAACCGCAACTGCAAAAAGACAGTTCCGACCTCTCCAAAGGAGAGGTAAATAGGAAACCCCGACCCAAGGGTCGAGGAATCTTTAGATTGAAAAAGTAGTTTGAAATTTTTGCGATTCCTACACTAGGATTTCTTTTTCCTGCGCTCCGTGTCGTACGGAAATTTTCGAGTCGCCTGTTTCATCATTATGGTAATAAGGTCGTAAGTATTTTTACCCGATTTTTTATTGATTTCCTTTTCGTATTTCCACAAGAGTTTACCCGTACCGCCATCACTGACCTTAATACCGATGCGTCCGTAATTGGCATCGCCCTTTATATAGTCCATAAAACTGAATTCGGTAGGCACCCCCTTAGATAGCAATACATTTAAGCTAAGGTTTCCACTAATAATACCATCTACATTTAAAAGGGTGCAGAGTTCCTTAATGGTATATATATCGATATTGTCATATGATATATTGTTTTTAGCCAATAAAGCGTTGGTGTTCTTTATATTTTGAAATTCTACAGTAAACCTTTTGTTCTTCTTACCTTGCGAAAAATAAGTTTCCAGTGCATTTTGTACTGTATACCCTTCATTCTCTTCCAACTGCTGTAATTGCTCTTGAGAAATACTATCTTTTAATTCCAGTCTTGTAACAAAAGGTATAATCGCTAAAATTTGATGCGATTCACTCAATTCATCAAACTTATCACTTTCATAAATATTTTTTTGTGCCTGAAGCGAAAGGCCTAGCGCAAGGAATATTAAAAAAAAGTGGATTTTCATGAGTTTATATCTATTTAAGGTATTTATAATCGCCGTTACACCTCTTTGTACTTCTAAGGTTTGAAAAACCGATATTTATATGGGTTCTAGCATACAAAAGTAGTGGATTTTTCATTATTGGTTCGCTTCTGCATAGGTATTAAAAGGTTAAAGTGAAGCCAATAGGTTTAAAGTGAACAAAATAAATCACATTATTTAATATCCTTATTTTCTAAAAAAACTACTGTTATATTCGGCTACATTGCCTACGTTATCCGTTACGGTTAGTTTTAATTCAAATTGGTCGTTTTCTGCATTGATATCTTCAAAATTATAAGTCAACGTATTATTTTTGTATTCGTATTCCATTAATATCCAATGGCCGTTAAGCGTAGCGCTATAGGTATTTATACCGCTTAGGTCGTCTTTAATCTCTAAACTAAGATATCTGTAATTGGTAAGCCACTGCTTATCCCTAAAATTTTTGGGTCTTATGGTAGGTGGTACCGAATCTTTAGCCAAGCTGTAGGAACCAAGGTATCGGGTTCTAGTGGTAAAAGTATTTCCTCTTTTGTAGGTGGTGGCGTAAATGGGCTCGTTGCGGCTATCTAAACGGGCAATAAATAATTGTTCCCGTTCCTTTTCATTATATGGGGTAACATCGAAGGTAATCGTAAAATTGGTATGGGCGGGGATACTGCCATCGTGTATTTTTACCTTTTCATCTCCTTGCTGAAGATCAATATAAAAATCCTCGTAAAAGGTATTGGCCGGAAAATAGACTTTGGCTATTCCCAAATCAAAATTATTAGGTTTTTTAGCCATGATATAATGATCTGTTTGCTGCTTTTCCTTCTTAACTTTAAGAACTTCTTTTTTACCTTCTACAGGAATCGTAATTTTGGTTGTATTTTGTTCCAGATCTTTAAGATATACCTCTACAGTATAGCTCATTCCTTCGGCAATGTCTATTTTTCCTTCATTAAAAAGATTCTTAAATATACTTAATTGATTCCCGGGTGCCCTAAAGCTTTTTTGTATGTGTCGACGATGATATATATAATATGGATAGTCTATTAAAGTGTTAATGAAGCGTGATTCATTAAATGAAAAGGAATTGAAATTATACAAGGCGTACACCTTTCCGTTTACAAGCTGTGTTACCTCATAAATACCATTCCTATTCGCGGCTAAATCCTGCCGGTCGTAACCGGAAAATCCAAAGCCTATGGTTCCCAAAGCGGTCACTTTATCCGCCAAAAAACTACCGTCTGCTTGCTTGGTATAACGCAATTGAACTCTGTCGTTACTTTGATTTATTTGGGCGTCAGACCCCAGAGGATAACCGTAAAGACCAGATAAGGTAGGAGCAGTAGTGTCGGCTATGTCTAAGCCATACAACAAAGGATTTGTGGCATTTTCCGAAAGACTGTGCCTAATTTCAAAATGCAAATGAGGTCCCGATGAACTCCCGGTATTTCCTGAGTAGGCAATAATTTCACCTTTTTGAACACTTAGCTCGCCCAATTCGGGAAATGCTTCTACTTCAAACTCTTGTTTTTGGTATTGAATCTTTTTTATGTATGCTTCTATGGAAGGTGAAAATTTTTGAAGATGCGCATATACAGAGGTATATCCGTTAGGATGTCCAAGATAGAGCACTTTTCCATATCCTGAGGTGGCTATTTTTATACGTGTTACCGTGCCATCGCCAATAGCATAAATGGGAAGTCCTTCCCTGCCTTGGGTTTTAATATCTATACCCGAATGAAAGTGATTGGAGCGCAATTCACCAAAATTTCCAGCCAGAATTAGGGGAATATCTAGCGGAGCTCTAAAAACATCGGTAGGATAATTTTCTTGAGCATTGCTATGTACAGCAAGAAAAAACAACAAGCCAATCACATTTTTTTTCATAAATCGCATTCCTAAACACGAAAATAGGCAAACCCATTTAAATAAAAAATTTCTTGAAACTGACTATCCCAGAGGCAAGCCATAGAGGTATACTTCTACTGCGCTCAGTACGGGTTTCGCCAGTTTCATTTTGGCCTTTGAGCCAAAAACCGAAATGTTGTATTTTACCTCACCCGGAACTGCTTTTTTTGCAGTTCCGATCGCTCCAAAGGAGCGGTAAATAGGAAACCCCGACCCAAGGATAGGGGAATCTTTAGGTTGAAAAAAACTGGGCAATTTAAAATGTGCTTCCTTTAAGAAGACATCCTAAATGAACTGTAATTTACTATAAAAACAGGTTTGTATATTTTCAAAACACATCAAAAAGATTGTGCTGAGCAGGAGATTTCTAAGCGTTCCGTATAAAACTATATCAGAACAAACACAAATTAATAAACCACTAAAACCTCATTATAAGGGCTTAAAAAGTATAGCATATAACCACTGCTCTACGTTCATCCGAATCAATGACTTATGGCTTTTTGTCTCGATGAAAAGAATAATCCAAAAAAGTATTGCTAAGTCGTGCAATCTATGTTAACTTTGTGTAAACGCTTTGAACGTTTGCGCATGAGTGAAATAGTAGAAATTGTTGATTCTTTAGAGAACAAAATCAGCAAGTTGTTACACAAAATGGAATTGCTACATCTTTCTAAAGCTCAACTGGAAGCCGATTTGGTTTCCATGCAAAAGCAACAGGAAGAATTACGGCATTCTGTTTTAGGATGGGAACAAAAATACAATTCACTTAAATTGGCAAGTTCAATGCTGGGTAGTAATGAAGACAAAACAGAAGCGAAGCTTAAAATAAATACATTAATACGAGAGTTAGATCATTGCATTATGCAACTTTCGGAATAATGTACCAAAAAACGGATGACGGAGAAACTCAAAATAAAGCTTTCCATAGCGGATAGGGTATATCCCTTAACGATAGATCCCAGTCAAGAAGAAGGATTGCGGAAAGCAGCTAAAAATATTGAGCAATTAGCTAAAAAATTTGAGCAAAATTACGCCGTCCGGGACAAGCAAGATGTATTGGCTATGTGTGCCTTGCAGTTTGCATCCAAAATTGAGCAAAAGGGAATAGACCAATCCGAAGGTGTCTCAGAGGCATTACAACGGATTAAAGCCTTAGATCAGTTGGTAGAAGCCAAGCTTAGCATAAAATAGACAAAGTTCTTTTACATAAAATAATGTTACTGCCCACATTGGTAATTATATTTTTGACAAACTCAACACTAATTTGTTTAAAAAGGGTGAGTTTAAGTTGTAAAAGCATGCCTTACTAGTATAAGGATCCTTGAGCAGCTTTGTAGCCCTAAACCTGTTTATTGGAGTTTGTACAAGACTTCCACCAATGTGGGTTTTTTTATTAATTATAATTTAAACTATGGATAGTACAATAATTATAGTAGGTATTATAGGTTTGGTCATCGGCTTTGCTGTTGCCAAGTTTTTGGAAAAAGGGAAGGCCTCCAAAATAATCTCCAGCGCAAAGCGAGAAGCAGAAATCGTGCTAAAAGATGCCTCCGTAGAAGGCGAAAATATCAAAAAAGACAAAATATTTCAGGCCAAAGAAAAGTTTTTGGAACTAAAGGCAGAGCATGAAAAAGTGATTATTGCCAAGGATAAAAAAATTGCAGAATCCGAGCAACGCGCTCGTGATAAAGAATCTCATATTAGTTCGGAATTAGCAAAATCTAAAAACTTAAATGAGCAACTTGCGTCTAAGGTAAAAGAAGTGGAGTATAAAAGCGAGTTTTTAGATAAAAAACAGTCCGAATTGGAGAAACTCCATAAAAGCCAAGTGCAACAATTAGAAGTCATCTCCGGCCTTTCTGCAGATGAAGCTAAAAGTCAATTACTGGAATCCTTGAAGGAAAAGGCCAAGGCCGATGCCATGGCTTATATACAAACCACCGTAGAAGAGTCTAAACTCACGGCACAGCAGGAGGCAAAAAAGATCATCATCAATACCATCCAACGTATTGGAACAGAGGAAGCCGTTGAAAATTGCGTATCCGTGTTCAATCTGGAATCCGATGATGTAAAAGGTCGTATCATAGGAAGAGAAGGTAGAAATATCAGAGCCTTAGAGGCTGCTACCGGAGTGGAAATTATTGTAGATGACACCCCTGACGCCATTATTCTGTCTTGTTTTGATTCTGTTCGCCGGGAGGTAGCGCGATTATCGCTTCATAAACTGGTTACCGATGGCCGCATCCATCCCGCAAGAATTGAAGAAATCGTAAAGAAAACGGAAAAACAAATTGAAGAAGAGATCGTAGAAATTGGCAAACGAACCGTGATCGATTTGGGCATACATGGGTTGCACCCCGAACTGGTACGGGCTGTAGGTCGTCTTAAATACCGTTCTTCCTATGGTCAAAATCTTTTGCAACATTCTAGAGAAGTGGCCAAATTATGTGGGGTTATGGCGGCAGAACTAGGGTTGAACACCAAATTAGCCAAAAGAGCAGGTCTGCTGCATGACATAGGAAAAGTACCAAATACGGAAGTAGAAATTGAAACACCGCATGCTATTTTAGGGATGCAGTGGGCTGAAAAATATGGAGAGAAACCCGAAGTATGCAATGCCATTGGTGCCCACCACGACGAAATAGAAATGAAAACATTGATAGCTCCTATTGTTCAGGTATGCGATGCCATAAGTGGCGCTAGACCCGGTGCTCGGCGGCAGGTGATGGATTCTTATATTCAACGTCTAAAAGATCTTGAAGAAATTGCTTTTGCCTTTGGAGGTGTGCAAAAGGCGTATGCCATACAAGCCGGAAGGGAACTAAGGGTCATTGTAGAAAGCGAACGGGTAAGCGATGAACGGGCCGCTGAACTTTCGTTTGAAATTTCGCAAAAAATCCAGACTGATATGACCTATCCGGGTCAGGTAAAAGTAACTGTGATTCGGGAAACCAGAGCGGTGAATGTGGCCAAATAATTAGGGTTGGCCTATATTTGTACCTGTAAAAAGAACCAATGTTTCTAAACTAATTCCGCCCGGAGGGCAGAAGGACTTAGTAAGCAGTACCCTCCTATTTGGATTAAGAAACCCATTCCGATAGAAACGTTATCCGAAAATATAGAGGAACGCTTTTAGGTGACGTTGCTAAAAATAGCCAAATCTCTAAATTGGGTATCCCAGCAGCGATCATAAACGGTATTATCAAACAAAAAAAAGACGCTTCCCTAAAGAAACGCCCTTTCTATTCAAATAAAAATGGAACTAAATTCTTGGCAAATCGCCATCCCCCTTTAGGGGCAACTGGGATGTTCCCATAAGGTAGGTATCTACATGATACGCGGCCTGCCGCCCTTCGGAAATGGCCCACACAATCAAGGACTGACCTCTACGTTGATCTCCGGCCACAAAAACACCGGGAACATTGGTCATATAATTGGTTGCAGGTGCTTTAATGTTCGTGCGGGGGTCTGCTTCTAGACCCAATTGCGTTGCAATAGTCATTTCAGAGCCTGTAAAACCCAGTGCCAATAAAGCCAATTCACATTTCCAATTTTTTTCGGTACCCGGAACCTCTTTAAGAATGGGGCGCTTACCGGGTTCATGAATCCATTCTACTTCGGAAGTGATTAATCCTTTGAGGTTGCCATCTGCATCGCCTATAAATTCCTTAGTAGAAATACTAAAAAAGCGATCTGCCCCTTCTTTGTGAGACGAACTGGTGCGCAAGCGCATAGGCCAAAATGGCCATGGTTGGTCTTCTGGTCGCTCTAAAGTGCCTTTTCCCATAATCTCAAAGTTGGAAACAGAAAGCGCACCTTGGCGAAAAGAGGTACCAATACAATCGGAACCGGTATCTCCACCACCAATAACGATGACATCCTTTCCGGTAGCCTTTAGTTCTTCGCCCAATGCTTTAACCCCATCAACACGACGATTATTTTGACTTAAAAAATCCATGGCCTGAACTACACCTTTGAGGTGTGCTCCTTTGATCGGCAATCCGCGTCGTACCGTAGCACCACCGCTGAGCACAATAGCATCAAAATCTGCCTTTATTTGATCTACCGGAATATCTACACCTACATGAATCCCGTTTTTAAAGACGATTCCTTCTTCTTCTAGTATCTCCAAACGTCTATCAATAATGTGCTTTTCCAATTTGAAATCGGGTATACCATAACGCAAAAGTCCGCCCGGTTTCTCATCACGTTCAAAAACCGTTACCCAATGCCCTGCACGGTTAAGTTGCTGGGCGGCTGCCAATCCTGCCGGACCCGAGCCTATAACGGCAACTTTTTTTTCGGTTCGTAGGGCTGGAGGTTTCGGAACAACCCAACCCTTTTTAAAAGCCGTTTCTACAATGTTTTTTTCAATATTCTCTATAGATACCGGATCTTCATTAATACCAAGAACACAAGCTTCCTCGCAGGGTGCCGGACAAAGTCTTCCTGTAAATTCCGGAAAATTATTGGTTGCGTGTAGTATTTGCGCTGCTTTTTCCCATTTACCGAGATAGACCGCATCATTAAAATCGGGAATTAAATTACCAAGTGGGCAGCCGCTGTGACAAAAAGGGATGCCACAATCCATGCATCTTGCGCCTTGCTCTTTAAGCTCCTTTTCGTTTAATGGAAGGGTAAATTCCTTAAAATGTTTTATGCGCTCCTTTGCGGGCACATAGGCTTCATCTTTTCTATCGAACTCCAAAAATCCTGTTATCTTTCCCATGTGTATCGATTTAAATGGTTTCTATTTCTTCTTCTTTTAGCCGAATCAAGGCCTGTCTGTATTCTTCCGGAAAAACCTTAACAAAACGGGGCAAACTTTTTTCCCAATTTTCTAGAATACGCTGTGCAATAGGGCTTAGTGTTGCATTATAATGATTCTCGATGAGTTCGCGCAACTGTGCAATATCTTCGGTCTGATCTACGGTAAGAAGGTTTAACGCTTCCATATTGCACCTCCTTTTAAACGTTTGCTTTTCATCAAAAACAAATGCAATTCCACCACTCATACCCGCTCCAAAATTGCGCCCTACTTCCCCCAAAATTACGGCAACACCGCCGGTCATATATTCACAACCATGATCGCCAATCCCCTCCACTACGGCTTTGGCACCGGAGTTTCGGACACAGAATCGTTCTCCGGCCTTTCCGTTAATATAAGCCTCTCCCGAGGTGGCGCCATAGAGCACTACATTGCCCGCAATAACATTCTCTTCGGGTTTTAAGGTAGATTTGTAAGGTACTTTAAGCACTAATTTAGCACCCGAAAGACCTTTACCTAAGTAATCATTGGCATTACCATTCACAATCATGGTAAGTCCTTTGGTTGCAAAGGCACCAAAACTTTGTCCGGCCGAACCTGTGAAATTTAATTTTAAAGTGTTTTCGGGTAATCCCTCTGCCCCGTAAATTTTTGAGATTTCATTACTGATAATGGCGCCAATAGCTCTATCTCTATTTTGAATGGGGAAATCTAAACTAATTTTTTCCTTTCGGAAGAGTGCCGGATGCGCCTTGGCGATAATCTGAAACTCTATCGATTTATCCACATCGTGTGTTTGTTTTTTGGTGTTATAAAACTTGGTGCCTTCGGGAACATCAACCTGATATAAAATGGGTGTAAGATCGATGCCGGCCGCTTTGTAGTGATCTACGGCTTTTTTATGATCTAGTTTCTGTACTTGTCCTACCATCTCATTAATAGTCCGGAAACCTAATTTAGCCATAATTTCTCGGAGTTCTTGCGCCACGAAATACATATAATTTACCACATGTTCCGGCTTTCCTTTAAATTTTTTACGCAATTCTGGATTTTGAGTAGCAATCCCTACCGGGCAGGTATTTAAGTGACAAACCCGCATCATAATACAACCGGATGCTACCAAAGGAGCCGTGGCAAAACCAAATTCCTCGGCACCCAAAAGGCATGCGATAGCCACATCTCTACCTGTTTTTAGTTGTCCGTCGCATTCTAACACTACCCTATTCCTTAGGTCGTTTAGTACTAAAGTTTGCTGCGCTTCTGCAATACCAAGTTCCCAAGGTAATCCGGCGTGTTTTAAAGAGGTTAACGGAGAAGCTCCTGTACCGCCGTCGTGACCCGAAATTAAGATGACATCGGCTTTAGCTTTAGAAACACCTGCTGCAACGGTGCCCACACCTACTTCGGACACAAGCTTAACATTGATTCGCGCTTCTCGATTCGCCGATTTTAGATCGAAAATTAATTGCGACAAATCTTCTATAGAGTAAATATCGTGATGCGGCGGGGGCGAAATTAAGCCCACATAAGGGGTAGAATTTCTTGTTTTGGCAATGGACGGGTTTACCTTAGGACCGGGCAATTGTCCGCCTTCTCCGGGTTTTGCCCCTTGTGCCATTTTAATTTGAATTTCCTTGGCATTGGTCAAGTAATTGGAGGTAACCCCGAACCTACCGGAGGCCACTTGTTTTATAGCACTGTTTCTCCAATCGCCATTTTGATTTCTGTAAAAACGTTCGGCGTCTTCACCTCCTTCACCCGAATTGCTTTTACCGCCAATCCGATTCATGGCAATGGCTAAGTTTTCATGAGCTTCCTTGCTGATTGAGCCATACGACATAGCACCTGTTTTAAATCGTTTTACGATTTCTGTCCAAGGTTCTACTTCCTCCAATGGAATGGGGTCATAATTAGAAAACTCGAACAAGCCCCGGATGGTCATGAGATTTTTGGATTGTTCATTTACCATATCCGCAAATTCTTTATACGATTCGGGTTTGTTCGATCGTACGGAGTGCTGTAATTTGGCAATGCTTAAAGGGTTGAATAAATGCTTCTCCCCGTCCCGTCGCCAACGGTATTCGCCACCAATTTCCAAATCTAAATTGGCTGCAATTTCCTGAGGTGCAAAGGCTCTTTGATGCCTTTTGGCTATTTCTTTTTCTATTTGATACAGATCGATCCCTTGAATTCTGGTAGGGGTGTTGGGAAAATACTTATCCACAACTGTCGTGTTTATACCAATACACTCGAATAGCTGAGAACCTCGGTACGAATTTAGGGTAGAGATACCAATTTTGTTCATCACCTTGAGTACGCCTTTGCCGATGGCCTTATTGTAGTTCTTTACGGCATCCGAAAAAGAATATTCGGTAATGTCATTGGCTTCGATTTGCTCCCCAATAATTTCATTTACCAAATAAGGATTAATAGCACTGGCACCATATCCGAAAAGCAACGCAAAATGATGTACTTCTCTTGGCTCTGCAGATTCTATAATAATACTTAGCTTAGATCGTTTCCCCAAGCGCTGAAGACCACTGTTTACAAAGGAACAAGCCAACAATGCCGGTATAGGTGCTTTCTCTTTGTTTACGTTTCTGTCTGATAGAATGATGATGTTAGCGCCCTCGTCTACAGCTTTTGAAGCTTGACTTAAAATAGCGTCCAATCCTTCCTCAAGCGCATTATGTCCGCGTTCAATATCATATAGTATAGGAATGCTTACCACTTTGTAATCGGGACTGGCATCATAATTCTTTATTTTATCTAAATCTTCTTTAGAAATTACCGGGTTCTGAATTTTTAATTTTCGGCAATGCAATTCGGTAAAATCGAAAATGTTATGATCGCTACCCAGTGTAAGGCTAATATCGGTAATTAGCTCCTCTCTTATTCCGTCTAAAGGCGGATTGGTAACTTGCGCAAAGAGTTGCTTAAAATAGTTGTAAATAAGCTGAGGGCGTTCCGAGAGTACCGCGATTGGGGTATCGGATCCCATGGAGCCAATGGGTTCTTTTGCGGTCTTACCCATGGGAAGAATTATGGTGTTTATATCTTCTAAGGTGTACCCAAAAACGGATTTACGCTTATCTAAACTTGCCTCGTTTAAAAACAGTGGGCAATCGTTATACGGAATATCTCTTAGGTGTACCAAATTTTTGTTAAGCCACTGGCGGTACGGATATCGTTGCGCAATTTCTTCTTTAATTTCTTCATCATTTACAATGCGCCCCTCTTCCATGTTCACTAAAAACATCTTACCGGGCTCTAACCGACCGTGAAGTTCAACATTTTCAGGTTCAATTTCTACGACGCCGGTTTCCGAAGACATAATTACATAGCCGTCTTTGGTTACCGAATAGCGCGAAGGACGTAATCCGTTTCTATCCAAAACTGCTCCTATATAATTACCGTCGGTAAACGGAATGGAGGCAGGACCATCCCAAGGCTCCATTAAACAAGAATTATACTCGTAAAATGCTTTTTTGGCATCGGACATGTCTTCGTTTTTCTCCCAAGCTTCCGGCACCAAAATCATCATGACTTCCGGAAGGGATCGCCCGGTCATTAACAACAATTCCACAATCATATCCATCGTAGCAGAATCCGATTTACCGGGAAGTACTATGGGCAGAATATTTTTTATCTCATCGCCAAACAAATCACTTTGAAGCAGTTCTTCACGAGAGCGCATCCTAGAGATATTGCCTCTCAAGGTATTAATCTCTCCATTGTGGCACATGTAGCGGAATGGTTGTGCCAAATCCCACGTAGGAAATGTATTGGTTGAGAAACGTTGGTGTACCAATGCCAGTCTGGTAACTACCCTAGGATCCCGAAGGTCTTTGTAGTACAGACTAATATCTTCAGGCATTAACAGCCCTTTAAAAATGATGATTTTGGTAGATAGACTAGGAACGTAAAAAAAGTTACTCTCCGATAATTTTGAATTAAGTACAGTATGTTCCGTAACTTTCCGCGCTACAAACAACTTAAGGTTAAAGGTAAAATAATCCTGATTCTCATTTTCCTTTGCAATAAAAATCTGTTTTACAAAAGGTTCGGTTTCCGAGGCGATTCTACCCGGAACGCTTTGATCTACAGGCACATCACGCCAACCTAATAATTTTAGACCTTGTTTTTCTATATTCTCTTCAAAAATAGTGATACAGAAATTTCGCTGATTTTCTTTTTGAGGCAAGAAAATATTACCCACGGCATAATTACCCGGGCCAGGCAACTGAAAATCACACTCCGCCTGAAAAAAATCATGGGGGATATCAATCAATATTCCGGCACCATCGCCGGTTTTTCCATCCGAGCTTACGGCACCTCTATGCTCTAGTCGTTCTAAGATTTCAAGTGCCTTGTGAATAATGTCATTCGATTTTTTCCCTTTAAGGCTACAAATAAACCCTGCGCCACAATTGTCGTGTTCAAATTCTGGTAGGTACAACCCTTGCTTTATCAACTTCATAAATTATGGTATTTCTTCAAAAATATTATTTTAATTAAAGAATATGCAGTGATTTTAAATATAATGAACAAAAAAATCATCATTCACAACAAATCGTTAAAAAAAAATCAAATGCAACTATTTAAAAGCAGCACATTGCGATTTTGACAAATTTACTAAACTTTGAAATGAAATTTCTAGGAATTTAGGGGTGCAGCGTAGAAAACAATGTAAATTAACAGAAAGACCCCTTTTGAATGTGCCGTGTAACAAAACAAAGGTGAATAAAAACGTTTATTTTGTTGTTTTGGAAGGGGGTAGTTGTCAATTAAATCTATTCAGCTTTTAAAATACTTCTCGAAATTACAATTTTTTGGATTTCGGAAGTGCCCTCGTAAATCTGGGTAATTTTTGCATCGCGCATCATTCTTTCCACGTGATATTCCTTCACAAATCCGTTGCCTCCATGAATCTGCACTGCTTCTATGGTTGTATCCATGGCCACCTGAGAGGCATAGAGTTTAGCCACAGCACTGGAGAGGTCATAGTTTTTATCCGAATCTTTGTCTAAAGCAGCCTTATACACCAAATAGCGAGCTGCCTCGATCTGAGTATGCATGTCTGCCAACTTAAACGCAATGGCCTGATGATTGGCTATCTCGGTGCCAAAGGCGCGTCGTTCTCTGGCGTATTTTTTGGCTAGTTCATAGGCTCCTGAAGCAATCCCCAAGGCCTGGGCAGCAATTCCAATGCGACCTCCTGCCAAGGTTTTCATAGCAAAAGTAAACCCGAAGCCGTCTGCACCTATCCGGTTCTCTTTGGGCACCCGAACATCTGTAAAAGTTAAGGAGTGGGTATCACTACCTCGTATGCCCAATTTGTTTTCTTTAGGACCAACCACAAATCCGGGACTATTCTTTTCCACGATAAGTGCATTGATACCCTTATGCCTTAATGCGGCATCCGTTTGCGCTATAACCAAATATATAGATGCAGAATTACCATTGGTAATCCAATTTTTTGTGCCATTTATAAGATAGTGATCGCCTTTGTCCATTGCAGTGGTTTTTTGCGATGTAGCGTCACTTCCGGCTTCGGGTTCTGAAAGACAAAATGCGCCTAAAACTTCACCGGTAGCCAATTTGGAGAGGTACTTTTCTTTTTGTGCTTCTGTACCAAACTGCTCCAAGCCCCAGCAAACTAAAGAATTGTTTACCGATGCAATAACAGCAGCAGAAGCATCTACCTTAGAGAGCTCCTCTATAACCAATACATAGGATAAGGTATCTAAACCGCTACCTCCGTATTTGGGATCTACCATCATCCCCAGAAAACCAAGTTCCCCCATTTTTTTAACTTCCTCAATCGGAAATTTTTGATCTTCATCTCTTTCCAGAACACCCGGGAATAATTCATTTTGCGTAAAATCCCGTGCCGCTTCTTGAATTAATAATTGCTCTTCTGAAAGGTTAAAATCCATATCGGGGGTATCCATTTGTGATGTCAAAGACAAAGATAAGCCTATATCGTGAAAAACGTAACAAAAAGAATTTCAATTCTTTTTTTTTCTATTACCACCTAGGCATTAACCTGGAATATAAAAAAGTCCTTATCCAAATTATTTTGAAACCAACCCAATTATTTTATATTTGTTTCAAGATGTTCTGCGATGGATCATCAGCGACTGAAACGCTCTAATGGTATGTGCCCTTGGAAAGTCCAAAAAGTTGCCGATGTAGTCGAAGATGAAATAGGCATTTGGCGGTGTAATCAACCATTCCTAAACGTGGGTGCTACTAGGGGTTGTGTTTGTCTAGTTATGAACATCTGTTTAATTTAGTTTGAAACCCAGCGGCGCGGAAATTTTGAGGTACAGATAGTGAAAAGAAATGTCAATGAAAGCATTGTTAAAGGTTTATGAAAACAAACCGCCGGAAATAGTCTTTCATTGGAAAGATGCTGCGACGGAGGCAGAAGGCTGGGTTGTAATAAACTCATTACGAGGAGGTGCTGCGGGTGGTGGCACACGAATGCGCGAAGGATTAGATTTTAACGAAGTGCTCTCCTTGGCAAAAACCATGGAGATAAAGTTTACCATTTCGGGACCTCCCATAGGCGGCGCTAAATCCGGAATAAACTTTAATCCGTCAGATCCCAGAAAAAGAGCGGTCTTAGAACGTTGGTATACCGCAGTAGCGCCTTTGCTAAAAAGTTATTACGGCACTGGTGGCGATTTGAATATTGACGAAATTCACGAAGTAATTCCTATTACTGAAGATGCCGGAGTTTGGCATCCGCAGGAAGGCGTATTCAACGGCCACTTTAGACCCACCGAGGCAGACAAAATAAACCGAATTGGACAATTGCGTTTAGGCGTTATCAAGGTGGTGGAAAACAAAACCTTAAGTCCAGATACGAACCGTAAATATACCGTAGCCGACTTAATTACCGGTTATGGCGTTGCCGTGGCCATTAAACATTATTACGATATTCATGGCGGAAACGTTAAAGGCAAAAGGGCTATAGTTCAGGGTTTTGGCAATGTAGGATCGGCAGCCGCTTTTTATTTAGCACAAATGGGTGCTAAAGTAGTAGGCATTATTGATAGGGCTGGAGGCATCATTAACGAAGAAGGGTTTTCACTTGATGAAATCCGAACTTTTTTTAAGAACAAAAAAGGAAATGCACTCATAGCCAAGGATATGTTGTCGTTTCAAAACATCAATGATCGTATATGGAATTTGTCTACGGAGATTTTTGTACCCTGCGCTGCCTCGCGCCTTATTTCTAAGGAACAAATTGAACGTATGATCCTTTCCGGATTAGAAGTTATTAGTTGCGGCGCCAATGTACCCTTTGCGGATAAGGCCATTTTTTTTGGCCCTATTATGGAGTTTACCGATAGCAGGGTGAGCCTCATTCCAGACTTTATTTCCAATTGCGGTATGGCACGCGTTTTTGCCTATTTTATGGAAGGAAGAGTCGCCATGGATGACGAATTAATATTTAAAGACACCTCAGATACCATTAGAAAGGCAATTTTCAATATATTTATCCAAAATTCAACGCGAAAAAACCTGAGCCGTACCGGGTTCGAAATCGCTTTACAACAATTAGTATAAATTAAACCAAACGTAACATGGAAATCCTAATTATTATTTTATTTGTTTTAGGCTATTTAGCCATCACTTTAGAGCATAATCTGAAAATCGATAAACTAATTCCGGCATTGGGTATGATGGCATTGTTATGGGCTATTATTGCCCTAAACCACATGTCTGTATTTGAAGTAAATCCCGATCTTCAGGAATTGGAAGAAGGTACCTTAGAAGGGATTTTACTTCATCATTTGGGAAAGACAGCCGAGATATTGTTTTTCCTTATGGGAGCGATGACTATAGTTGAAATTATAGACTATTTCGACGGATTTTCGACCATAAAGAATTACGTAAAAACGAAAAACAAGAAAAAGTTGTTGTGGATTGTGTCCTCTTTGGCATTTATTCTCTCTGCAATTATTGATAACCTTACCGCCACTATTGTTCTGATTACCATTTTACAAAAATTGATCAAGGATAAGGAGTTACGCCTGTGGTTTGCGGGTATCATTATTGTAGCCGCCAATGCAGGAGGAGCCTGGTCGCCCATTGGAGATGTTACAACAACCATGTTGTGGATTGCCAATAAAGTTACCGCCTTATCCCTTATAGAACATGTCTTTATCCCCTCGCTTTTTTGTTTTGCAGTGCCTACCTACATTGCGTCTAGATTGGCAGTTTTTAAAGGAGAAATAGAAATAGACGCAGAAGAAGATGAAGAGGCAGTTACATCTAAATATGGCACAATTATGTTCTATTTAGGCTTATCGGCTATTATTTTTGTTCCTATTTTTAAAACTGTAACGCATTTACCTCCTTATGTAGGCATGATGCTTTCCCTAGCGGTTGTGGCTGCCTTTGCTGAAGTCTACAGTTACCGTAAATTTAGTTTGTCCGATATTAACGACAGTGCAGAACACGATGCTGCCGGACATCATAGCCCTGTTCATAAGTCTCTTTCAAAAATAGAAATGCCTAGTATTCTATTCTTTTTAGGTATTTTATTAGCCGTTGCTGCTCTTGAATCTTTGGGGTTGTTATTTCATTTTGCAGGTATGCTAAACGAAACAATGCCCGGTCTGGGAACGGAGATGCATTCTACTAAAATCTCTGATCTTGTGGTGATCTTGTTGGGTGCAGGCTCTGCGATCATCGATAATGTGCCGTTGGTGGCTGCCAGTATTGGGATGTTCCAAATAGGGGTTGATGAGCCGGCATGGCATTTTATTGCTTATTCTGCCGGTACAGGCGGCAGTATGCTTATTATTGGCTCTGCAGCAGGAGTTGTCGCTATGGGTATGGAGAAGATCGATTTTTTCTGGTACCTAAAAAAAATAGCATGGTTAGCTTTGGTTGGCTTTTTGGCAGGGGCAGCGGTTTTTATCTTATTGCGAAATTTTATTTTAAACGCATAATTTTATCGACGAAATACCGTTATTATCGCAACTGTAATCTAAGGAAACTATGTTATTATTTCAGGATCTGGTCGATGAGACTCAGATGGGGCTAGATATATCGGAAGAAAAAACACTGTCGGTAATCGATTTAATATTTAATGGAGGCACAGCAAGTATCGTAATTATCGGCTTGCTGTTTGTAATGCTGTTTGTAGCGCTGTATATCTATTTTGAACGCATATTTGCCATTAAAGCTGCTTCAAGAATCGATAAAAATTTTATGAATCAAATCCGAGATCACATTGTAGGCGGAAAATTAGAAGCAGCCAAATTACTCTGTGCTCAAACCGACTCACCGGTAGCTCGCTTAACCGAGAAGGGTATCTCTAGAATCGGAAAACCATTAGACGATATTAATACAGCTATTGAAAACGCAGGCACCCTAGAAGTGTATAAACTAGAGAAAAATGTGAGTATTCTAGCTACGGTAGCCGGTGCTGCTCCTATGATTGGGTTCTTAGGAACTGTTATTGGAATGATATTGGCATTTCACCAAATGGCCACTAGTGGCGGACAAGCGGAAATGGGTTCCTTGGCGGCCGGGATATATACGGCTATGACCACTACGGTTGCCGGGTTAATTGTGGGCATTATTGCCTATATCGGTTATAATCATTTAGTAAACCGGACGGATAAGGTTGTACATAAAATGGAAGCCAATGCCGTAGATTTCTTAGATTTACTTAACGAACCCATATAATAAAACGCCGTTGAAATGAAATTGAAAGGAAGAAATAAGGTGAGTCCCGATTTCAGCATGGCTTCAATGACAGATATTGTGTTTCTGTTATTGGTATTCTTTATGCTTACGGCCAATTCGCCTAATGCCCTAGACTTATTATTGCCAAAGGCTAAGGGAAAATCTACCAATACGCAAAACGTATCGGTAAGTATTAATAAGAATTTAGAATACTTTGTAAACAACCAAAAGATTAACGGAGCTTATATAGAAATTGAACTTAAAAAAGCACTTCAAGGACAAGATAAACCTACCATCATTCTTAGGGCAGAAGAAAGCGTTGCGATAAAGGAAGCCGTAAACGTTATGGATATCGCTAATAGGAATAATTACAAGGTTATTTTGGCGGTGCGCCCCAATTAATGTCGTTCTTAGATACAAGACACAAGAAAAAATCTTTTACACTAACAACACTCTTGTTAAGTGTACTGCTATTATTGCTATTTTATATTGGTCTCACCTATTTGGATCCGCCAATAGAAAATGGCATTTCTGTTAATTTTGGAGCCATGGACTATGGTTCCGGAACAATACAGCCCAAAGAAGCCATAAAAACAGTGCCTCAGCAAGAAAAACAGCCAGACAAAAAAGTAGAGGAAGTGGTAAAGGAAATTCCTCAAGAAAAAATAGAAGAGGTGCTAACCAATGACGATATCGATGCTCCAGTAATCTCCCCCAAAAAGAAAGAAATTAAAGAAACACCCAAGATAGAACCTAAACCCAAGGAAGAAGTTAAAAAACCTGTTGAAGCTCCTAAACCTTCCCAGAGCACCACCGATGCGCTTTCCAGCATTATCAATGGCCCTAAAAATGAGGGTACTGCTACAGGTGGCGAGGGCGATGACAAAAGAGCCGGCGACAAGGGGCAGCCCGATGGTGACCCCTATGCCACAAGCTATTACGGAAGTCCAGGTTCTGGTTCCGGAACCGGTGGTTTTGGCTTAAACGGAAGATCCTTAATTAGTAAAGGAAAAGTAGTACAAGACTGTAATGAAGAAGGAAGGGTTGTAGTAAAAATTACAGTAGACCGAAATGGGGTCGTAGTGAGCGCTACTCCGGGTGTACAAGGCACTACCAACAATCATCCGTGCCTTTTAGAACCCGCTAAAAAAACCGCCTTTATGCACAAGTGGAATTTGGACGCCAATGCCCCAAGTCAACAAATAGGTTTTGTGGTGGTCAATTTTAAATTGGGAGAATAAGGAATGAGTTACAAGGAGACTTTGGCATGGATGTATGGCCAACTTCCCATGTACCAACATTCCGGTAAATCGGCTTATAGTCCCAAATTAGATGCCATAAAGGAATTTTCAAACTATCTCAATCAGCCGGAAACCAAATTTAAAAGCATACATGTAGGCGGTACCAATGGTAAGGGCTCTAGCAGCCACATGCTTGCGTCTATTCTACAAGAAGCGGGCTACACCGTGGGCTTATATACTTCACCTCATTTAAAAGATTTCCGAGAACGCATCAAAATTAACGGAATACCGGTAAGTCGTACTTTTGTAACCCGTTTCGTTCAACGTCATTTGGATTTTTTAAGCTCCAAAAGGTTATCCTTTTTTGAAATGACGGTGGGTATGGCTTTTGATTATTTTGCGCATAAAAAAGTAGATATTGCCATCATAGAGGTGGGTCTTGGTGGTCGGTTAGATTCTACTAACATTATCCTCCCCCAAGTTTCACTCATTACTAATATTGGCTTTGATCATATTGACATTTTAGGCGATACACTAGAATTAATAGCCACCGAAAAGGCCGGAATTATAAAGCCAAATGTACCGGTGGTTATTAGTGAATATCAAGAAGAAACAGCACCAATATTTATAGATGTAGCATCCAAGACGAATTCAAAAATCCTATTTGCAAGCAAAGAGCGCTTAAAAAAATATAAAGTCTCCCTTCTAGGAAATTACCAACAAAGAAATATAAAAGGTGTCCTTTGTGTATTACAGCAGCTGAAAGGTTTTACCATTACGGAGCAGCATATTATAGCGGGGCTACTGCATGTGGTTGAAAACACTGGTTTATTGGGAAGGTGGCACGTGTTGCAAGAAAAACCAAAAGTTATCTGTGATACCGCACATAATAGTGAGGGTTTGGCCTTGGTATTAGATCAGGTAAAACATGAAAAATTCCGACGCTTGCATTTGGTTATCGGATTTGTGAAGGACAAGAACCTGGATGCCATTTTACCGTTATTTCCCAAGGATGCTCAGTATTATTTTGCCCGGCCCAATATTGCAAGAGGATTAGCCGTAAAAACGGTGAAAGAAAAGGCAAGGGAAAACGGCTTGGAGGGCAAGATTTATGTGTCTGTAAAAAGTGCCTTAAGGGCCGCATTAAAGAAGGCGCATCCAGATGATTTAGTGTTTGTGGGAGGCAGTACATTTGTGGTGGCAGAAGTGGTTTAATCTTTTCTTGTTTTTTCTTTTGGGGAATGAAAAACTATCCTATATTTGCACTCGCTTACAGGAAAGGTAACTTAATTTCCTTTACGCATAACAAAGGGTTACGGGCTCTTAGCTCAGCTGGTTCAGAGCACCTGCCTTACAAGCAGGGGGTCACTGGTTCGAACCCAGTAGGGCCCACATCCACAAAAAAAAGCTTTTCAAGCAATTGGAAAGCTTTTTCTTTTTTACGGGTACAACATAGGTACAACATTTTATTTTTAATACATTGAGTTCAAGCTTATGCCACTTCACGTTTGTACATCATAACCTGAGTGCGATTAAAACAGGCATAGTTGGCTGGCGGTTTCGATGCCCCAGATATAAGGATTTTTGTTAGAAAAACATAGGTCACTAGTCCAAATACCAGTTTGGCCATGAAGTTTGCGTATAATTATGTAAGAATTAAGGATGATATTAAAAGCAATCCAATTTCTAGGTCATAAGACAGAAAATTTAAGTGACTTTTTTTATTATAATTTTCGCAGTCATTTTATAATTTATTATTTATCAACACTTTAACTTACAAAATTCTGCCTTCTTTCAAAATTACAAACCTAAAATAGTAATCAAACTGGGGTGAATAGTATATTTTCACTAACTTTTGGTTCTTGATATTGTTTTTTGAATTCAAAATAATCGTATTGAAATTGACCACGAGGATACCCAAAATCAATGATTTAAATAAGATTAAAATATTGATTTTCAATTAATTGAACTTTTTTTTGTCTTATGACATACTCTTGGTTTGCATTATTAGGCACGATCTTCTTTTAAAACAATAACTCCCTCAAATCCAGATTACCAAAGACCAAACTAAATAATGAAAATTATAATTAAACCATTCATTTCAGTATCTTAGTAAGGGTTATTAATCCAATAACGATAAACTCATTGCACATAAAATCTATAAAAAATGGAAACAGAACCTGTACAACCAAGAACCATTGCGCTAAATAAACAAGTTATTTGAAATGTTGATCTTAGGGTAGGAAAGGAAAAAGAGAAGAAGGATAAACAAAATATTCAATTAATCTATGCAAGTCAGCTATATGGGACATTTTTTGGTGTTGCAGCGAAATTCAATATGAACGAAACAGGTCAATTCTTGGAAACAATGGAGTTAGATCTTATTAATTATAAAGGACTATTTAACTTAGGAATCCTCGCAGAGGAGACCAAAGCTGCTTGGTGTGAGCCTGATAGTAAAGGTCAAGCTTTATTAACCCTACATTTGAAAGCAGCAAATGGTCTGCATTCTTTCAAAAAGGATTCCACGTTAATTATTAATTGTAAAAAAACGCCCATAGACCAGCTAAATGAAATGATTGTTAGCAGAGAACTCCATCCAATTTATGAAATGGATCAAGCAAATTATGAAGAAATTTTGCGCGCGAATTTATTCGATTCGGAATTCTACGAAAGAGATGGAGTAGCTGTTTTAAAAAAAAAATAGAATGGATGTAATAGGTAAAATGGTAACTATTGGTAAATGCCAAAATTCCTTGGTAAAATTTATTAAGTAAAAGAGTAACGTGATATGATAAACCTTTTCCTTTTTATAGGACTTATGCAATCCGGATCCAATTTAAAAATCACCAATGAGTGTTGGCAAGCACTAATGAATTTAGAAATTAAAAAGGCTCAAAAAATTTCAACTAAAATCGAAGACATTCAACTACGCGATTTAACACTAAAATATATTGATGTTATCACCACTGGAAGACCTGTTCAAATTGATGCAATTCAAGTTAAAAATTTAAATAATGAACAAAAAATTCTGTACCACCTCGTAAAGGCTCAGAACGAAGTTATTATCGGAAATGGTTCTAGTTTACAGGCCTATAAAGATCTTTCCTCAGCACTATTTATAAGCAACGAAAATGGATTCAAAGAGCTCTCAAAACTTTCATTAGTAACTATTTTAAATTTATTAAAATCAGAAATATTCATTGGTGGAAATCAACATTTAACATACCTTACTTATTTTAAAGAGCTGAGTGACTCTAAAAATGACAAAATTATTTCTTCTTATTTCGATGTGGTTTTTGCTTCAAAAGAAAATGAAAGTCTAGTACATTCGGAGGACCTTGGAGATTTAATAAAAAATTTGGACTCTATATTTGCTACAGTCCCTGACACACATCCTTATAAGCCATTTTATTTATACGAAAAAGGGATAGAAAGTAAATTAACTGGTGCGTATGACAATGCCATTGATTACCTGCGTAAAGCAATAAAATTTTGTAAAGAACCTCAGTATTCAAGATTGGAAAGCATTTTACATTGGCAATTGTCTCATACTCATATGCTCAATAATAATTTGGCAAAGGCAGAAGAAGAATTAGTACTTTCCCAAAACACCTCAATAAACTTAAAAGAGCAGTTTTATGATGATAGATTAAAAGCTTGGATTTTAAAAGAAAAAGAAATGTATGACTCTGCTTATTATTACCTAAATAGTTCCTTGTTGAAGGAATTTGAGCTGGGTGCCAAAACTAACTCTTTAGAATCAGGAATATTAGCCGTTAAAAATGAAACTGATAAATTAAAAATTGATAAGTTACAATTAGAAAATAAGAAAAGTAAGGTTCAATTGTATCTCTTTTTAGTACTATTTGCATTGGTAATAACAGTAATTACCGCAACATTTGCTTATAAAAACTCACTAAAAAGGAGATTACTGGCAGAACAACAAGAGCTGATACAGAAGCAAAGAGTTGAAACCTTGCTTAGAGACCAAGAACTAATAGGAATAGATGCCATGATCGCAGGTCAAGAAAAAGAGAGACAGAAAGTCGCAAATGAATTACATGATGATTTAGGTAGCTTATTAACGACTATGAAGCATCATTTCGAAAACTCTCAAATTGGCAAAAATAATCCAAGGTTAATACCTGTAGAAAAATTACTAAATGAGGCTTATCATAAGGTGAGAGGAATAGCTCATAGTAAAAATTCTGGAGTAATGAGTAATCAAGGTCTTTTACCTGCTATCAAAAAGATGTCGAGCGTTATTTCTGAAACAAATGCTATAAAGGTTGTAGTTGAAGATTTCGGAATGGGTACTAGACTTGAAAACGCTATAGCGTTGAACATTTTTAGAATGATCCAGGAATTAGTTGCGAATACAATAAAACATTCAAAAGCAACCAAAGTAACTATTCAATTGACACAACATGCCGACAATTTTAATATTATTATTGAAGACAACGGTATTGGTTTTGATTACGGTGCTTTGGATAAAAAAACCAGCGGTATGGGATTGAACAATATTGAAAAAAGAGTGGAACATATGGCGGGTAGGTTTACAATTGATAGTGTAATGGGAAAAGGGACTTCCATAATAATTGATATACCCATATAATTACCGTAGCAATTGCTGAAGGTCATCTGGATGTACTGGATGGCATGGAATCCTATATTAATGAACCCGCCACTATTTTAGTAGGTCATGCCCATAACGGTGAATTGATTCATTCCGGCTCGTGCACGAAGTGTTCCTTTTTTATATCTTTAAATAAAAATACTGCCATGCGAACACGTTTTTTCCTTTCTGTTTTCTCACTATTAATGGGCGTGCTTTCCGTAGCCCAAGATTCGCCCATAAAAGCCTTAGTCGGAGGCACCTTAATAGACGGTTATGGTGGGCATCCTATAAGAAATAGTGTCGTTCTTATTGATGGAAAAAAAATACTGGCAGTAGGTACTATAGAAACCGTGGCCATACCGGAAAATGCCGAAGTTATTTCTACCGAAGGAATGACAGTGTTGCCCGGACTTTGGGACATGCACGTACACACTATGATTAATGGGCATGCCGATTACGCCTATTGGGATAGCACCTATCCGCCCTTATTACAAGATGTGATCATGCCTGCTTCGGCCTTGCAATTACTTATGGCCGGAGTAACCAGTGCGCGCGATTTAGGAGCCCCTTTAGAAGCGAGTATCGCTGTACGCGATGCTATAAATACGGGTCGCATTCCCGGTGCTACCTTATATGTCTCGGGGCCTTTTATTCAACACAAACCGTATCCGGGTACCGAGGATTTTAGATGGGGTGTATCCGGTGCAGATGACGCAAGGAAAAAAATTCAAAAATTGGCCAAAGCAGGAGTAGATGTCATCAAATTAATAGATCAAGACGAAATGACCAAAGAGGAGCTGGGTGCCGTAGTAAATGAAGCACATAAAAACAAACTCAAAGTAGTAGCGCATGGACACCGACCGGATGAAATACGTGCCGGACTGCAAGCCGGTGTTGATGGTTTTGAACATACCGGCCTTTCTTCTGCTCCGGAGTACCCTGAAGATATCATGGAACTAATAAAGGAACGCACAGCGCAAATGAGTAAAGGGCCGCTGTTTTGGTGTCCTACGGTAGAAGGGCTCTACAATTACGAATATGTACGGGATAACCCCGAAAAATTAGATTCTGATTCTTGGCATCGAGGCTTGCCAGATAGTGTAGTTACCGACATAAAGTTGAGTATTTCCCATCCCGATAGATTACCCTATTTTCAACTTACACCCATCCGTAAACCAACGCTAGAACGCAAAATAAAACAATTAATGGATGCTGGCGTGGTGTTAATGATAGGTACGGATAGCGGCATACCCATGAAATTTCACAGTCAATCTACCTGGAATGAACTGGATGTTTGGGTTAACGAATTTGGGATAGACCCCATGTACGCTATACGAGCGGCAACCTATTGGCCTTCGGTATGGATGGGAGTTTCAGACAAAGTAGGCACCATAACGCCGGGGAAAGATGCAGATATTATTGCGGTAAAAGGAGACGTAATGCGCTATATCAGCCTTTTACAGGATGTAGATATCGTCATTAAACACGGAAAAAGATATAAATAATACAATTGGAAAAACAGTCTAAAAAAGAAGAACTTTGGAACACTCTATCCCATGCGGTCGGTGCAGTGCTGGGGCTTGTTGGTCTTGTGCTCCTTTTACTTTTTAATGAACATAAAACACCTTACAGTACATTTAGTATTTTGGTGTATGCCTTTTCTCTGATTTTACTTTTTTCTACATCGGCTATATACCATTGGGTAAACGATTATAGGCTAAAATTGCTTTGGCGAAAAATGGATCATATCGGAATTTATGTACTTATAGCGGGCACCTATACGCCGGTTGCCCTTATTACGCTCGAAAAAAATAACGGTTGGCTGCTGTTTTGGACCGTATGGGGCATTGCCGGTATGGGCAGTATTTTAAAACTTTTTTTTACCGGAAGATTCGAAAAATTGTCGCTATTTCTATATTTATTTATGGGTTGGTTAATTGTTTTTGATATTCATAATTTGGTTACTGCGGTATCTCGTTTCGGTCTTGTTTTTCTAATCCTAGGGGGTGCTTTTTATACCTTAGGAACGCTATTTTACGCCGTAAGAAAAATCCCGTATAACCATGTAATATGGCATTTTTTTGTATTGGGCGGTGCTATTTCTCATTATATTTTTATACTTGGTGCAGTTATTTAGGTTTTTATAAATTCGGCATATTCTAACCAAAACTGTTCCAATTTATCCATGGTGTCATGTAAGAACACCATAGTACGTTGCCAAGTGTTTTTGTCGTGAATAGATACCTGTGTAAGGGTTACAGATATTCTGGATATCTCCTTGCCATTTTCCAAAATACAGTGTTCCTCATAAACGGCATCGGGCAAATAATCTTGATGAAGGATACCCTTTAGAGCTTCTAATTTTTGGAAGTATATGCGACGATTTGTGGGATTTGAATCTTCAATATCTAACAGGATAGCAGCATTCCGGGTATCAAAATAAAATTTAAGAGATACATCTTTAATCTTGGTATCATACCGTATCCATTTACGGGGAAATGCCTTTCCATAGGAAACCCAAAATTCTTGCCGGATTACTTTTGAAACTTCCTTAGAAAACATCTACATATAATAAGCAATAACTACACCCAAAGCTATAACTAACAACTTCCTCAAATTAAACTTATGCCCTTCAGAACTTTCAAAAAGAATTACGGTAGAAATATGTAGAAAAATCCCAATTACCACCGCATTAACAAATGTGGAATAGGTTGAAACAACAGAGAAACTAGAGGCTAAATAGGTACCTAGTGGTGTCATTAACGCAAACAACGTAATGAAAAACAACGCATAAACCCGTCTAATCTTGGAGCCAAGAAAAAAGATACTAAGAATTATGGCGATAGGGATTTTGTGGATTAAAATACCATATACCATAGTTGTATTTCCTTGTATGGGAAATCCTTCTAAAATAGAATGTATAGAGAGACTAATAAAGAGCAACCAGGGGAAACTTGCCTTTTCGGAATCTATGTGTACATGACCATGCTCTGCACCCTTAGAGAAAAACTCAAGAAAAATTTGCAACAAGATTCCCAGCATGATAAAAACCCCTATCAACTTGGGATGCCCGTTTTCATACACTTCGGGCAAGAGCTCAAAAACAGTCAATGCCAACAAAAAGGCTCCGCTAAAGGCTAATAATAATTTAAAATGATCTGCTTTTTTAGGCTTTACTAAGAGTACAAATAGAAAACTTAACAAAACCCCTAGAATGGGAAGCAGATAGATCATTGAAGAGTGGTTATTTAGCGTACTTGTGAGTCAAAGCATCAATAGGGGATAAAATTAATGTATTTTTGTGGTATTCATAAATTTTAGGATGAACAATAATTATAAGATGGTTGCCAAGACCATGTTTGGTTTTGAAGATATTTTGGCGCAGGAAATTCGGAATTTAGGTGGCATAAATGTGACAACGGGAAACCGAAGTGTATCTTTCGAAGGTGATAAAGGTTTTATGTACAAAGCAAACCTAAGTCTTAGAACCGCTATTAAAATCATAAAGCCACTACATACTTTTCGCGTTACCGGAGAAAAGGATCTTTATAAAAAGATGTATGATTTTAATTGGAGTCCCATCCTATCAACCGCTACTACCTTTGCCATAGACACTACCGTAAATTCCGAAAATTTTACACATTCCTTGTATGTGTCACAGAAAGCAAAAGATGCCATCGTAGATAAATTTAGGGATACGGAAGGGCAGCGACCTAACGTAGATATTAAGTTTCCGGATTTGCGAATACATATCCACATACAAGATGAAACATGTACCATTGCACTAGATAGTTCCGGCAGGTCATTGCACCAAAGAGGGTATCGCACGGCCACGAATATTGCGCCTATCAATGAAGTATTGGCCGCTGGTCTCCTATTGCTGAGCGGATGGGACGGACAGTGCGATTTTTTAGATCCTATGTGCGGCAGTGGTACCTTTTTGACCGAAGCTGCAATGATTGCGTGTAATATTCCGGCAAATATCAATAGAAAAGAATTTGCCTTTGAGAAATGGAAAGATTTTGATCAGGAATTATGGGATAAAGTCGTCACCTCCTGCCTCTCAAAAACCAGAGAATTTCATTTTACCATTTCCGGTTACGACAAGGCACCCTCTGCGGTAAAAAAAGCACAGGACAATATAGAAAATGCGAATTTAAGTGACTATATCACCGTTGCGCGAAAGAATTTTTTTGATACAGAAAAAACGTCAGAAACCCATTTGCATATGGTTTTTAACCCTCCCTATGGCGAGCGTTTAAATCTGGAAATGGAAGAATTTTATAAAGACATTGGAGATATATTGAAAAAAAAGTACCCCGGTACAGATGCCTGGTTCATTACCTCCAATTTAGAGGCCTTAAAACATGTAGGTCTTAGACCCTCCCGAAAGATAAAGGTATTCAACAGTCATTTGGAGTCGCGATTGGTGAACTATGTGATGTATCAAGGGAGTAAACGAACTAAATTTAATCTCCATCAGCAATAAATGAAACCAAAAATAAAAGCACTATGGTTTAATTTTATAAGTTTTGCCATTATTTTTGTGATCCTCAGGATGGTTTTAGGCTATAGTTTGCCCAAAGTTCAGGGTGTTTTTTTGGCCGTAGCTTCCGCACTTTTTGCAAGTCTTTTGGCTCCTAAATTCTGGCCATCCAAGACCAACAACAAGGTACTCGTAAAATGGGTATTCCGAAAAAAAATCTGGGAAGTATAACCTCAGGAAAAAATACTAAATCCGTTCCCTTGTAGAACCTCTAGGGTGTCTCTTTTACTTCTTCGATTTTTGGAGGTTTCGCTTTTTTGTACAACGGCAGCAAATAGGTAAGGGTGTAGTTAAAGCCTACGCCAAAATTACTTTCGTCTGTAACCTTATTAAAACCGGGAATCCATAAATTCGTAAAATTTTCGGGTTGGGTATTGCTCAGCAGTAAACCCAAGCGTACACTGACACCCATGTAAATATTACTAAACAGTTCTACCTTAGTACCCATAACAAATTCTATCCAAACTGCCGATAATCCATCAAAAGATTTAGGATCCGAAGCTACCGGAAAAAAAGTATCCGGACTCCAGTATCTGTTTCTTTCAAAAATACTGTAACTATTTAGGGTCTGACTAAAACTGCTAAAGGCCAATCTGCTACCTATATGTATCGCATTGTTCATACCATACCAATTTTCGTAGGTATTATAATCGAACCCCAATTTTATATAACTGCCAGACGCCGTAAAGTTCAGCACATCTTCTTGCTTTGTCTTTTTTTCATTACCCAATTCTGCAGCCGCATAAAATTTTTGAGAAAGTCGATAATCGCCCACGGCCTCAAATCCGGTATAATTGTCGTTCATCGCGGTAATGCCGAGTCTACTTAAATCTATACCAAACCGAATACCGTAAGGTTGTTTGTAAACCACCGTATCCTTGGGGTTAAGATCAATGGTATTTTCCTGAGACCATCCCACAAAAAAGCAGGCCACAAATAATAAGCTAATGAAATATCTTAACATGGGCGGATTCGGAATTAGCAACTAGGGTATCTACAATTTCAATTCTTTTAATCCAATTGTCCGGATCTGTTGTAAGTTCAGTACCAAGATCGTCAAAATTGGCTATAAACCCACAGGCCCTAGAGACAAAGACTTCCTTTGCGCTATAGGTAAACGTAAGCGTGTCTATATTAACTGTGGTACTGTCATTGGGGGTTAAATTTTGAGACAAAATAAAGGTAGTACTCGTGGTGCCGAGGCGCAGCGGCAGCCCCACAGCACTTAAAGAAATATTCGGAATTACACCTTGGGGTTCATTGCCGTTCAAAAGTCCTTCTATCTGTAACGCACTAACGTTCTTTACGGCAGAAGCATCGTTGTCGTCAAAAAAATCGATACGTAACAATGGCGTATCTCCATCTACACAAATATCATCCTTTTCGCAGGCAGCACTAAAAAGCAACACTACCATGAGTACCCCAACTATCGTTTTTACCTTCATAAACGACTTTTAGATTTAGTGATCATTAGGCTCCTGTTTTTTCCAAAAGTACAACATTTTCTACGTGATGTGTTTGCGGAAACATATCTACCGGTTGCACCTTTGTTATGGTATAGGCTTCTTTTAGCAACGCCAGATCTCTGGCTTGTGTAGCACTGTTACAACTTACGTAAACTATTTTATTGGGCGCAATTTGCAGCATTTGCGCTACTACTTTAGCATGCATGCCGTCCCGTGGCGGATCCGTAATAATAACATCCGGGACACCGTGTTCCTGTATAAATTCAGAATTAAAAACCGATTTCATATCGCCCGTAAAAAAAGAAACATTGTGTAGTGCATTGATCTCCGCATTCGCCTTTGCATCCAATATGGCTTCGGGAACCGATTCTATACCGATTACTTTTTTAGCTCTTTTCGAAATAAATTGTGCAATAGTCCCTGTGCCGGTGTACAAATCGTACACCAATTCGTTTCCGGTTAATCCGGCCAAATCTCGGGTTATTTTATATAGCGTATAGGCCTGTTCAGAATTGGTCTGATAAAAAGATTTTGCATTTATTTTAAACCGCAATCCCTCCATTTCCTCAAAAATATGATCCCTACCCGAAAAGCAAACCACCTCCTGATCGTAAATGGTATCATTCTGTTTTGGGTTAATCACATAAAGAAGTGAAGTTATTTCCGGAAAAGCGTGTTGCACATACGAAAGTAAAAGTTCTCTCTTTGGGGTCTCAATTTCATAAAACTGAATGAGCACCATCAATTCGCCAATAGAAGAGGTACGTATCATTAAAGTACGCAACATGCCCAACTGCTGCCGGGGATTAAAGAAACTAATGGCATTCCGAATGGCAAAATCCTTAATAGCCAAACGAATAGTGTTCGATGGATCCTGCTGTAGATGGCACTTTTCTATATCGAGAATCTTGTCCCACATACCGGGAATATGGAAACCCAAGGCATTTTTATCCGTAATAGCTGTCCCGCTCTTTATTTCATCTAAGGTAAGCCACCGGCTGTCCGAAAACGAAAATTCCATCTTATTCCTATAAAAATAGGTTTTTTCGGACCCTATGATAGGAGAAATTTCGGGCAGTTCTAAATGTCCAATACGGCGCAGGTTGTTGGCCACTTCATTTTGTTTGTAAAACAATTGGTGCGCATAGTCCATATGCTGCCATTTACAGCCACCGCAAACTCCAAAATGGGTACAAATCGGCGTAGTCCGTTTTTCGGAAAGTGCATGAAAATAATACGCTTCACCCTCAAAATAAGCCTTTCTTTTTTTGGTAATCCGCACATCTACTACGTCGCCGGGAACAGCATTCGATAAAAATATAACTCGTCCATCGGGTGCCTTTCCAATGCTTTTCCCCTTAGCTCCGGCATCGGTAACCTTCACCTGTTCAAAGACGAGCCTACTATTCATTTTCCGCATGCGGCAAAAGTAAAATCTTTTTCATGAATATATCGTTCATAATTCTTAAAATGTAGCCAAGATCAACCTAATTTTTCACCCTAAAAAGTGTCATCATACCCTCAATCTAATTTTCGCCACTGGTTTCCTTCTAGACGCATCAGATTGCCCGAGAACCATGTATTGGGTGGCATTTTGTTATGATTTTTGGGCGTTACCCCGATGGGTCAGGCTTTTCGCTCCAATCTTTTTTTGAGTAAAACCTTCAAAAAAAGGATTTCCGCTGCAATCCTTAACGCAAATAGTGGCACGAATTAGAAAATAGCTGTAATTTTACCTTGCTACTAAGGATGATTTCTCTCCTACGCTGAATTTTCGTCCCAATACCCGCTTGGGATTTCGAAGGTAAAAAGGTATAGAAGGAATTGCTAACGTTTTATTTTAAAGTAATTTTTATCATGTCTCTTTTAGAAAAAATACCATCCCAAGAAGCCATGGCCTTAGAGGAAAAGTACGGTGCCCATAATTACCATCCACTGCCTGTGGTGTTGTGTAAAGGCGAGGGCGTCTTTGTGTGGGACGTAGAAGGAAAGCGGTATTACGATTTTTTATCGGCCTATTCAGCGGTAAACCAAGGGCATTGCCATCCCAAAATTGTGGAAGCATTGGTGCAGCAAGCACAAACTTTAACCCTTACTTCCCGCGCGTTTTATAATAATAAGCTAGGTGTATTTGAAAAATACGTTGCAGAAACATTTGGTTACGACAAGCTCCTGCCCATGAATACAGGAGCAGAGGCTGTAGAAACTGCCTTAAAAATAGGTCGCAAATGGGCCTATGAAAAAAAACATATCCCAGAAGGAAACGCTCAGATTGTAGTATGCGAGAACAATTTTCACGGACGTACTACCACGATCATTTCCTTTTCTAGCGATCCTGTAGCCCGCCGCAACTTTGGGCCTTTTACAGAAGGTTTTCTAAAAATTCCGTATAACGATCTTGCGGCCTTAGAAGCCGTACTAAAGGAAAACCAAAATATAGCAGGCTTTCTAGTAGAACCCATTCAAGGAGAGGCGGGCGTTTATGTGCCTTCCGAAGGCTATCTCAAAGGGGCCAAGGCCCTATGCGAAAAATACCATGTGCTTTTCATTGCCGACGAAATTCAAACCGGTATCGGCAGAACTGGAAGGCTGCTTGCTACTTGCGGAAACTGTAGCTGTACCGACAAACATTGTAGCGGTACACCGGAAGTAAAAGCCGATATTTTAATTTTGGGCAAAGCCCTTTCCGGTGGCGCCTATCCGGTTTCGGCAGTATTGGCCAACAACGACATCATGGAGGTAATACAGCCGGGAAATCACGGCAGCACCTTTGGTGGCAATCCCATAGGGGCAGCAGTAGGCATGGCTGCTTTAGAGGTGGTTAAGAACGAAAAATTGGCCGAAAATGCGTTTCACCTTGGAGTGCTTTTCCGAAAAGAACTAAATACGTTTATTTCCAGCAGTTCCGTAGTTACGCAGGTAAGAGGCAAAGGGTTGCTCAATGCTATCCTTATTAACGATACTGAAGATGGGTCTCTAGCGTGGGATATCTGCTTAGCCTTAAAGGAAAACGGACTATTGGCAAAACCAACCCACGGCAATATTATACGTTTTGCGCCACCTTTAGTTATGACAGAAACACAGTTGTTAGACTGTATAGCGATCATAAAAAAGACCATACGCTCGTTTGAAGTCTAATAAAGATGGACTTCTACGTGAAAACCAAAAAAAGCAATTGTTATTTTTTTAGGGGTGTCATCTTCCGCAACCAAAGAAGTAAGAGATATTTACTTTGGAAGTTTGCTGCCACCAAACACTACTCTGGAACGAGTGCGTCCGGCGCAAGGGTAAAGTATTGAAATTCCAATAGAGTTTTGGTAAAGAAAACGGATGTTTTTACCCAAATTTTTTTTACAAAGTTCACGGTTTACGCCGTGAGTTCTAAATGATGGGTTGGTGCGTCTTCTGTAGATGGAAGATGGTATAGGTACATGCCGTGT
>NZ_JAYEEQ010000007.1:0-6162 GCF_034651555.1 Aurantibrevibacter litoralis
CAGGCACTTACGTGTTCCGATTGACGGTGGTAGACGATGAGGGCGACAGCGGTTTTGATCAGGTTACGGTAACGGTTTCCTCTGAAAGCGCAGGGGGGGAGTCATTAGCCTTACGGATCAATACCGGTGGCGGTGAGGCGATGTATAATGGGGAGTTGTTTTCGTCTGACCAGTATTTTGATACGGGTAGTACATTGTCTCGTCCACAGACCGGATTGACTCCGCCGTACAGCACGATACGCTACAGTCCATCCCAAACCATGGGCTATTCGATACCACTTGCCAATGGCGATTATACGGTGATCCTTCATTTTGCTGAAGTATGGTTTGGTGCCACCGGGGGCGGTACAGGTGGTGTTGGTAGTCGCGTTTTTGATGTGCGGTTAGAGGATCAGTTGGTATTGGATAACTTGGATGTGTATGCAGAGGTTGGTGCCCAGAGTCAATTGTTGAAATCTTTCGAGGTGTTGATTTCGGATGGCATTTTAAATATTGATTTTTCATCTTTATCATCTGACGGAGGTACCAGACATCCAATAATCAATGCTATCGAAGTGCTTGGAACCAATACGAAGGCAGCAAGAACATTAATAGACAATAAAGAAATAACTTTTAATAAAGGATTAAAAACTAATATAGTAATAGAGTATGATAATTTTATTTCGGAAGAAGGACACATAATGCTTTCCCCAAATCCGACCAACATGGAAGCCACCATCTACACAAAGGATCAAACCTTTAATTTAGATGAAATCTACCTATTTGATAATTCAGGGCGGTTGGTGAAAAAATACGATGCGAAAAAACTTAAATCTTACGATAATCAATATAAGATTACTATCGATGATCTCGAAAATGGAACCTACTTCATTACTATGTCAACCGACTCCGGATTAAATTATTACAAACAATTAGTCGTCAAAAAATAACAAGTTGATATTTCAATAAAACTATCAATAAAAACGCCCAATCGTTTGGTCGATAACGGACAATAGCCGTGCTGCGTTTTTTTTTGAAAGGGTGATTTCTTTCAGAGCATGTAACTGGCTCAGGTTATGCACGTCTGAACCTAAAAAATCAATTTGCCCACGTTCTAATAGCTTGAATGCCGTTTTTTGCACCTCTTTGCCATAAAAGGAGGATAGAGATAACATATTCATTTGAAAAAGCACCCCTTGTGCTTTAAATTGATCGTATTTTTTGAGACTTTGATGTAAAAATAAGTAGCGTTCCGGGTGGGCTAATATGGGAAATAAACCCCTACCGGTGGTTTTTTCAATCGCTTCGGATATATGCAAGGGCGGTTGCAAGAACGACATTTCCACCAATAGATAGTCAGCCTTAAGTCGCATAATGCCATCGTTTTCCAAGAGCGTCTCAAAATTATCGTCGATCATGTGCTCAGCAGCCGCTTCGATATTACTATCCTTTAGTCCATGGTGCAGCATTTCCTTTTTAAGCCGATTTAAAGCTGCTGTTATCGTTGTTGGTGTATTGGGATAATAATTATGCATAATGTGCGGCGTGGTAATGAACCGATGTACCCCAAATTCAGCGAATCCTTTTAATAACGCCATAGAATCAGCAACAGTTTTAGCACCATCATCTATTCCGGGAAGGATATGGTTGTGGATATCTACGAAGCCTTCCAAAGAATCAATTAAAAATCTTTTTTTTGTAAAAAATAAGGGCATCCCGTATGGTTTTCTGCAAAAATAGGTTTTAATGGCTAACAATGGAATGGTTAACGGCATTTTGAAGGCAGCCCATTGTTTAAAAATTCGAGGTGAATTCGGTTCATACGGTGCATCGGTAACTGACAAAAAATTCTTTTGAGATACCCTTAATTTATCTAATTTCAATTTGTTTTTGATCTACTTTTGCAGCGAGAAATATGTTTCTATGAACTGTGTACATCCTAAAGAAACAGCTATGCATTATGGGGTTAAGGCGGATGTGGTTCTAATTTTCTTAGGATATAGCATTAAAAATCACAAAAAACAAAATACGAATTAAAGTTCTAGACCTATTGAAATCAAAATCAGAAAATAAGGAGGATTCGATCCTTAAGAAAAATTTTTTAATGATCTCCAGATGGGGTGAAACCCTAGATTTGGCGTATACTATTTTGTCCGAAGGACATGCCGTTAAATTTTTTATTGAAGATAAACCTTCTAAGGAAATTGGCTATGGTTTTGTGGACAAAGTAAAGGACTGGAAAAAACATATAGACTGGGCCGACATTCTTATTTTTGATTATACCGGATATGGAAAGATTTGTCAAGAACTACGAAATGCAGGCAAATTGGTCATCGGCGGCTCGGAATATACGGACCTTCTTGAATTGGATCGTACCTTTGGGCAAGAGGAACTCCGAAAACACGGGATTAAAATTTTACCGTCCAAGGAGTTTTTTAATTTTCAGGATGCCATCGACTACGTGGGTGCAAATCCCAACGCTTATGTTATAAAACCAAGTGGGGAAACACAAGAGTATAAACAACTTCTTTTTGTAGGTACAGATGATGAAGGTTTAGATGTTATACGGGTACTGAAGGCGTATGAACGCTCTTGGGGGAATGATTTTGGCAATTTTCAGTTGCAACGAAAGGTTAAGGGCGTAGAAGTTTCGGTGGCGGCCTATTTTAATGGAAAAGAGTTTATTTATCCCATCAATGTCACTTTTGAACACAAAAAATTATTCCCTAAAGAACTAGGTGTTTCAACAGGTGAAATGGGCTCTAGTATGTTCTGGGCCAAAGATTCGCCAATTTTTGATGCCACGTTAAAGAAGTTTGAACAAACCTTAGCTAGTAAGAATTTCATAGGCCAGCTAGATATAAATTGCATTGTAAACGGCAATGGCATTTATCCCTTAGAGTTTACATCCCGTTTTGGCTTTCCGCAGATCTTTATTCAGCGTGCGGGAATTAATGAGCCCATGGGGAATCTCTTTTATAAATTGGCGTCTGCTAAAACTTTTAAAATTAATGTAAAAAAAGGGTTTCAGGTAGGTGCCTATTTGGTGGTGCCCCCTTTTCCTTTTGAAGATAAAAAGACGTTTGATCTATTTTCTAAAGATTCCGTAATCGTCTTTAAAAAAGATGCCAAGGAAGGGATTCATCCTATGCATGTAAAGAAGATTAACAATGAATGGCTTATTACAGGGAATACCGGAATTGCGCTGTTGGTTACCGGTACAGGATTAACCATGCGGGATGCTCAAAAAATGATGCAAAATAGGATAAGTGCCATAATTATAAATAATGTGTATTATCGCACGGATATAGGCGATCGTTGGTTAGAAGATTCCGACAAGCTCTGGTCGTGGGGACTTTTATAACGGTATTAATATATTCTGAGAATGGAACTTACTTTTACTTCGGCTCAAAATAGTCCCACTGATTTTTTTAATGTGCTTCCCGAAGATTGGCGTCTTTTAATAGCACCTTACTGGGATACCTATGCGCCAACGTCTACGATTTATGTGCTGAAATGTGATACCGAAGTAGTTGCCGGAGGAATTCTTTTTGGTTCTGTATCTCCTGATATGACTCCCTTTGAAAAGGAACATGGCCATATTTATTTTGCCTTAGGATATCTGTACATTGGCTTTTTATGGGTTGTGCCCAAATGGAGGGGCGCACATTTAGGCTCTACATGGTTGCAAGAGTTAAAAAAAGAACATAAACACCAAGCCTTTTGGCTTACTATTGAAGAGGAATCCCTAAAAGAGTTTTATATAAAAAATGGTTTTCAGTGTATTGCCGAAAACAAACTTCAAGGAAATTCGGAATGGCTATTAATTTATCATTCCGTGAATGGTGATTAAATGGGTAGCTAAGATCGCTAGGCGGCTTTTTTTTGGTTTTGGAACAATAGTTTAGAAACCGGAATAAACATTAAACCGCAAAAAATAAAGATGATAAAAGAGATCTTTAAACTAAAAGCATGCGCCAAATACCCAATTAATGGAGGCCCTATGAACATGCCTACTGTACCATAGGTCGCAATAATAGAGATGGCCATGCCGGGGGAATATTTTGTAGAGGTTCCGGCCAACGAAAATGTCATAGGAAAGACCGCTGCAGTGCCAAAGCCCACCAAACAAAAACCAATAAGAGCGGGCCAAAAAAAAGGAAATACGATCGCCGTAAGGATGCCTATTGATATAAACGAAGCACTCATTAAAAATGTTTTTTCCATGCCTATATGTGCTATAATTCGATCTGAAAAAAATCGAGATAGTGCCATGAATATCATGAAAATGAGATAGCCCAAGGTAAATAGCTCTTCGTGGATCACCTCTCTAAAATAAATACCACTCCAATCAAACATGCCACCCTCGCAAACCGCGGCGAAAAAAATTAATATGCCCAAATAGAAAATAAAAGGATCGGGTTTGCCCAATATTAATTTATTACCAAGCGGACTTTTATCGTGTTTTAGTACAAAATGGTAGGCAATGACCGCGGAAAGAAATGTAAAGGAGGCGACGAAGATTAAATGCGTGGTCATGGCAATATCATTAGCAATCATAAGCGTAGAAAATCCAACACCTGCAATACCTCCGGTGCTCCAAACGCCATGAAAAGATCCATTTATTTGGCGATCAAACTGTTTTTGCAAGGAAAGAGCCTGAGTGTTCATGGAAATATTAAGAATTCGCATACAAAATGCAAACAAACAGATACTGGCCACTAAAGTCACATACGTTTCAGCAAAAGCGATGGTTACGAGCGAAATGGAAAAAACCACGAAAGCAGCTAAAAGGGGAACTCGGCTGTGAAATTTAGTAACCAACCACGTAGAGATAGGAAGCCCAATAAGGGAACTAATAGGCATCGCCAACAACACATTACCCAATTGCGCTTCATCGAAATCAAAGTAAGACTTTATAGTAGGAATTCGGGATGCCCATGTAGAAAAACATAGACCGGAAAGGAAAAAGTAAATACTTAAAGCAAAACGGTGTTGTTTTAATTTTTCCATGATCCTGTTTTGGATGTCAAATATCCAACCTAATTTTTAATTACAAAAATTGAATATATAACGGAATAATCATGGTTTTGCAGCCTTAAAAAGACTTTTTGAATGAAGTGTAGCACAATTAGGTTGATACCTATTTTCGTAATCGCTGGCTTATAGCAGTGCCAATGGCTAATAGCGACTGTACCTCATCCGCAGTAAAATCATAGGGCACAGGTTTTGCAATTCCAAGCGTGCCATGCAAAGTGCCATCTAGGAGCATAGGAACCACAATAGAGCCTTCCACTTTGGTCTCCTTGGCAGCCGGTCTTGCCACCCCTGAGGCATCCGTTTGTAGGTTGCACATTTCTACAGGCTTACGTCGTTCGGCAGCGATTCCGGCCATTCCTTTGCCTACAGGGATCGTAGCTACTTTAGGCAATAAAAAATCGGGTATGCCTTGTTGTGCGCTTAAATGCAGAAGCTGGGCTTCTTCTTCTAAAATATGGAGGGTTCCTGTGCTGCAACCAAAGTGGGAGATTATGGTGGATAGCAGGAGTTGCCAGTTTACAACCTCTTGGTTTAATAAGGACGTAATGTCTTGTAATGTAAATTCTGATGTAGTAGACATAAGGATACTCGGTTTGGTCTTCGGGTGTCAAAGATACGAAATTACCATGGTATGGCTTAGGTAAAAAGAAGGGCTACGGACAAAAAAAATAAAAAATTAGTGGTGTAGATTTTACCATAGAATAAGAACTTAAAATAACTTCATAAAAAAGGATTACTACTTCTTACATACCACAAGATTTTTAATGCATCAAAATAATCCGTAGTGATCTCATAAAATGCAAATAATAAACAACAAGAAATAAAAAAGCCACCTCTTGTGAAATGGCTCTTTACGTAGCGAGAGGGGGGCACGATCCCCGTCCGCCATCGGCGGATAGGAATCCTCCCTTATTTTTTGAAATGCATGGTAATCCAAGCGCTACCGGCTCCGGATTTCAAGTATCGTTTGCGAATTAGTGCTTCTTTTTTGGTTTCAAAGAATTCTACTGTGTAGCGAGAGGGGGGCACGATCCCCCGTCCGCCATCGGCGGATAGGAATCCTCCTTTATTTTTTGAAATGCATGGTAATCCAAGCGCTACCGACACCTGATTTCAGGAATTGCTCACGTTTTAGTGCTTCTT
>NZ_JAYEEQ010000007.1:6262-176291 GCF_034651555.1 Aurantibrevibacter litoralis
GCGATTTAAATCTTTGAATAAGGTCGGAAGTAATTCCCTTATAAAATACATTATGGGATTCGGAATAAAGTATGTAAACAACAAACTCGCACATAGTATTAAAAAAAGCTACCTCTTGCGAAGTAGCTCTTTTGCGTAGCGAGAGGGGGGCACGATCCCCCGACCTCCGGGTTATGAATCCGACGCTCTAACCAACTGAGCTACCTCGCCTACTCATTTTTTAAAATGGCTGCAAATATAAAGTTTAATTTCTGGACCATCAAAATAAGAACCGCAAAAATAAAATGAGCTTTTATTTTTTTATCTTTTAGAAATCTATATATTGCCCAAAAGAAATAGCATTGGCATGAGCGATAAAATTAAGTTTGAAATTGAGTTTGTAATACAGGCTTCGCCGCAGCTTTTATACCAGTATTTATCAACGCCATCGGGTCTTTCCGAGTGGTTTGCAGAAAACGTTAATTCTAGGGGGGAGATCTTTAGCTTTATATGGGACGATTCTGAAGAGGAGGCCAAACTTTTAAAAAGGAAGAGCGATGAATTTGTGAAATTTGCGTGGACTGCTTTGGACGATGGTAGTTTTTTTGAAATGAAGATCATTGTAGACGAAATAACCAAAGATGTGTCCTTGTTTATTACCGATTTTGCCGATCCTGATGAAGTGGAAGAGGCTAAGATGCTATGGACCAATCAGGTATCCGATTTAAAGCAGGTTTTAGGATCGGCCTAGAGGTTGCGCCAAATTTTCTTTAAAGAATACTATATTTGGCCTTGAATTTTCAAGGCTTTTTTATGGTTAATTTTAATGGGCAACTTTTTAACGAACTTCATACCTTTCTTTCGTATAAAAATCGAGGATTACGCTATGGTGATGCCTTATTTGAAACTCTCAGAACACGCGAGGGTAAAATTATTTTTTGGGAAGATCACTACCTGAGACTCATGGCTTCTATGCGCATGTTGCGTATGGAAATTCCCCTGAATTTTACCATGGAATTTCTAGAAGAACAAATAACCGGCACGCTACGTGTAAATGGGTTAGATACGGTTTCGGCACGGGTTCGATTCACAGTTTTTAGGGATAGTGATGGACTGTACCTACCCGATCAGAACGATATTGCATACATTATAGAGGCGCATCCACTAACGCACCCTTTCTATATTTGGACTAAAAAATCCTACGAAGTGGAACTTTTTAAGGATTTTTACGCCAATGCAGATCTGTTGTCTACCTTAAAAACGAATAATAAAATGCTTAATGTCTTGGGCAGTATCTATGCTAAAGAAAATGGGTATCAAAGTTGTTTGCTTTTAAATGGAGCAAAGCAGGTTGTGGAGGCCTTACACGGAAATTTATTTTTGGTACAAGGTGCGACTATACGAACACCTCCTATAAGCGATGGAGCTCTGAACGGAATTATCCGTAAAAAACTGCTAGAAATAGGTAAGAAGCTCGATACGTATAGCATAGAAGAAGCTTCAATATCGCCTTTTGATCTCCAAAAAGCCGACGAACTTTTTATCACGAATGCCATTATAGGCATACAACCTATTACCAAATACAGAAAAAAAGAATTTGCCACTACAGTAGCTCAAGAACTTTTAGGGAAACTGAATCTGTTAGCGCGATTACACTAAGTTCAATCAAAGTAAATCTTAACAACATCATTGGAAACCAGTTTCAGATTTGATTTTTAAAATAGACCCCAAAACGTCTCATTCAACTCACCCTGCTAAAGACCCATTTAGAAAATCATCGAGGCCAAATAAATAAAGAAACCGGCGGCAAGACCCACCACTAGGGTTCCAAGGGTATAGGCTTTATATCCTGTTTTAATATCGATGCCGGAGAATTGGGTCAGAATCCAAAATCCGCTGTCGTTGGCGTGAGAGACGACCATAGCTCCGGCGCCTATTGCGGAGACTACCAAGGCCTTATCCAAATCGGAAACAAACCCCAGTGCTGGTAATAGCGGCGCAATGATGGATGCGGTGGTAATAAGGGCAACGGTAGACGACCCTTGCGCTGTTTTTATGGCTGCACAAAGTAAAAATGGCAGCCATATACCAATATGCGCGCCCGAAAGCGCATCGGCCATAGTAATGGCAATACCACTATTCTGTAAAATAGTGCCAAAAATACCGCCCGCACCGGTGATTAATAAAATATTCGATGCATCGCCCATTGCCTTTCCTACCCATCCTGTGGTAGAGAGGATTTCTTTATCCAGTTTTTTGGGGAGTAAAAGTGCAAATAAAAGACCTATTAACAAGGCGATTACCGGCGAACCTATAAAATTGATGATTGCAAAAATGAGGCCGTTGCTACTCCCTTCCTCGGTTGTAAATTCCATAATGGATTTACTTATAATAAGGGCAATAGGCACAAGAATTGGCAAGAAAGATTTCAGGGCACTTGGTGCCTTCTTAATTTTTTCCGCAATAATGTCGTCCGATAAATCGGGGTTGGGATCGATATAGTATTTGGCAGCCACGTGTTTTGAATATAGAATGGCTACGAATAAGGATAAAATACCCACAACCAATCCAACCATCATGACCAATCCTACGTCGGCACCAATTATCCCTGCCGCGGCAATGGGCCCCGGCGTGGGCGGTATTAACACATGAGATACCATTAGTCCCAACAGTAAGGCCACAGCAGTGCCCACAATGGAGAGTCCGGCACGTTTGGTTAAACTTTTATTTAAAGGGGTGAGAATGATAAAACCACTATCGGCAAACACAGGTATGGAAACAATAAACCCCACAATACCCATGGCCGCATGCACCCTTTTTTTACCGATAACACTAAGGACAATTTCAGCGAGTTTAAAGGCACCCCCGGATTGCTCTAGAAAGGCACCGATAATAACACCTACTACGATGACGATACCTATTTTACCTAAAGTGCCCCCAAAACCCGTATTAATAGATTCTACAATTTTTTGCAAATCCATTCCTGAGCTCAGCGCAAAAAATAGGGCTACTCCCAAAAGTGCCAAAAAAGGATGTACATTCCATTTTACGGTAAGTAGAATAAGAAGCCCGACACTTAAAAGTAACAACAAAAAGGAGATCATAATTCGTGATTTTGTTTAGTGTGCATCCCGCGTTACGGCTTCTGTTGATTTCCCCCGAAGAAAATCAAGATCGGCGCCAAGATGCGCTTGCTGCACTGTTTTTGTGTATAGACTTACATACCCTCTTTCCAATACCGGTTTTGGGGCTTCCCAAGCAGTGCGTCGTTTTTGAAGCTCTTCTTCGCGGACTTCCAAATGCAATTTTCGGCCCGGGACATCCAGAACAATGTAATCACCGGATTGCACCAGACCCAAAACCCCTCCAATGGAGGATTCGGGCGAAACGTGTAGTACTACCGTGCCAAAGGCTGTACCACTCATTCTACCATCGGAGATGCGTACCATATCTTTAATTCCTTTTTGAAGCAATTTCTCCGGAATTTCCATATTACCTACCTCGGGCATTCCGGGATACCCAACCGGACCCACCCCTTTTAGAACAAGAACACTATCTTTGTCTACTTCCAATTCAGGATGGTCTACATTGGCTAAAAAATCTTCAATAGTTTCAAAAACCACGGCTTTCCCCCGATGACTCATTAGTTCGGGCGTTGCCGCAGAAGGTTTAATAACGGCACCATTTTCACAAAGATTTCCGTAAAGTACCGCAATACCTGCTTCTTCCAAAAATGGGGTTTCAATATTCGCAATAACCTCCGGATTGTAACATTCTGCTTTTTCGTTGTTTTCGCCTATAGGTTTACCGTTTACGGTTAGGGCATGGTTATGCAGGTGAGCTTTCATTTGTTTAATGACTACGGGGAGACCGCCGGCATCAAAAAAATCTTCCATTAGAAATTTACCGGAGGGCATTAAATTGACCAAAAGTGGAATTTTACTTCCGAGGGTATCAAATTCCTTCAGATCTAACTTCACACCAATTCTTCCTGCTATGGCCAGTAAGTGAATGATGAAATTGGTAGATCCACCCACGGCGGCATTTATTTTAATTGCATTTTCAAAGGCCTCTTTGGTTAGTATTTTAGACAATTTTAAATCCTCTTTAACCATAGCCACAATGCGCCGACCAGAGAGTTGGGCCATCACTTTTTTACGCGAATCTACTGCAGGTATTGCAGCAGCCCCTGGAAGCGTAAGGCCAAGTGCCTCAACCATACAGGCCATGGTTGATGCGGTACCCATGGTCATACAATGACCTGCGCTGCGTGCAGAACATATTTCGGCTTCAGTTTGATCCTCAGGAGTAAATCCTTCATTTTTTATTTTGTCTTTTAACGTCCAGACAAAGGTTCCCGAACCAATACGTTCTCCTTTGTACTTTCCGTTAAGCATGGGGCCGCCGGGCACAACAATGGTGGGCAAATCTACACTGCATGCGCCCATGACGGTGGAAGGGGTGGTTTTATCACAGCCTGTTAATAGCACAACACCATCGAGTGGATTCGCTCGGATGGATTCCTCGGTATCCATACTGGCCAAATTTCGAAAGAGCATGGCTGTAGGACGCATGAGTACTTCACCCAAACTGGTCACCGGAAACTCAAAGGGTACGCCACCGGCCTCTAGGACTCCTTTTTTAACAAATTCAGCAAACTCCCGCAAATGCCCGTTACATGGCGTTAATTCGGACCAGGTATTGCAAATTCCAATGACGGGTCTTCCTCGAAAATAATCGTCCGGATACCCCTGATTGCGTAGCCAAGAACGATGAATAAATCCTGATTTTGGGTCTTTTGGATTAAACCAATCTTCGCTCCTTAATTTCTTTTTAATGTCTTTTGCCATGTATTCAAATTATATTTCGAAAATTACTACTTTAATTTGTGAATATGATAATTAAGGAATGAAAGTATCCACTTTATCACAATAATCAAAATAGAAGTGTATTAAATTCATAGGGTTGTCATTCAGATTCTACGTATCTTAGACGTTTAGAACACAACAACGAATGTACACCATATGAATCAGCAATGGCAACATAAAACAGCCGTAATTACCGGAGCAGCTAGCGGATTGGGAAAAGCGTTAACACAGCAACTTTTACTATTTGGAGTTAAGGTAGCTGCCCTAGACATAAATAAGGATATCTTAAATCCTTCTTTTTTTGGAAGCCATGAACAAGTGTTTCCTTATGTCGTTGATTTGGTCGATGAAACTGCCGTGAAACAGGCATTTGAAGATTTTTATCAAAACGTTTCCCGAATAGATATCTTAGTAAATTGTGCCGGCATCACGGGGGTTACCAATATAAAGAGTCATGAGGTAGCCTTGGCCGACTTTAATCGGGTTATGGCGATAAATGTAGTGGGAACGTTTAATAGTTTTAAAGCGGTTGTTCCGCATATGCTACGTAATAATTATGGCCGTGTACTTCATGTGGCGTCTATTGCGGGCAAGGATGGTAATGCCGGTATGCTAGCCTATTCTACCTCTAAAGCTGCGGTTATAGGGATGACCAAGGTGCAAGGTAAGGAGTATGCCGAAACAGGAATTCGAATAAACGCCATTGCTCCTGCGGTGATACAAACGGAAATGTTAGATGGGATGCCCCAATCGCAAATCTCTTATATGACCGACAAAATACCCATGAAACGCTGTGGTACCCTAGAAGAATTTGTAAACGCCGCCTGCTTTATTATTTCGGACGACAATAGTTTCAGTACCGGATTTACTTTTGACCTTAGTGGAGGAAGGGCTTTGTATTAAATTCGAGATTTATGGTTGATACATAGGAACGTATCCATTATAGGTTGTTTTTCTTAAAAACCTTACATTTTATCCAAGGTTAGGTAACGACCAAATGAATATTTCATAACTTTGGGTTAAACCTTTTAGGTATAAAATCAATCCAATAAAAATGGGGTGTGTTTTTATTTTTTTGAGACGAAACCCATGTACCTTTCTAGAAATTAAATAATTTAAATAGGAGTTGTTATGTTAAAAAAAATAGGCATAGGCTTGGCTGTTGTGTTTATTGGGATTCAATTTATTCGTCCTGAAAAAAATCTTTCCAACGATCGTACGTACGACATAGGTCAAAAATACGCAGTGCCAGAAGAGGTAAACGCCATTTTAAAAGTTTCCTGTAATGATTGTCATTCTAATAAAACGGAATATCCGTGGTATGCAAATATACAGCCGGTAGCCTGGTGGCTCAATGATCATGTGGTAGATGGGAAACGCCATCTCAACTTTTCTAGTTTTACCAAGCTTCCCATTGCGGTTCAAAACCATAAGTTTGAAGAAACCATAGAAATGGTAGAAGAAAACGAAATGCCGCTTCCGTCCTATACCAATTTTGGGTTGCATAAAGAAGCCAAACTTACCGATGCGCAGCGTGCCTTGGTTATTGAATGGGCAAAAGCGCAAATGACCCATTTAAAAAACACCTATCCGGCGGATAGTTTGGTGCTGAAACGAAGATCGTAACCCGCACCTAAAACCGGATGTAGTCCCTAACACAATGCAATAGGCTTTGCTACTTCGTTGTTTTGAAAAAGAATTAGGAGACAAATCGAGTTTCACTTGTACAAATGTCTCCTTACAAAACGGCTTATTTTTAAGATGGATCGCTTTTTGTTCAGAGGTTTGCCATCACAATATCGAGTAAAATCGTTAAGGAAAAATCAATTTCAATATATAATTGTTTCAATTTGATTACTTTTAAACGCTAAAATCAACAATTCAATCAAAACTAATTTATGAAAAATTATTTTTTAACGGCGCTCGCGTGCTGTTTGATTTTGTTTGTAGGCTGTACCGGCAAACAACGAGAGGGAAATGCAAAAGTATTGGTATTTTCCAAAACCATGGGTTTTAAACACGCTTCCATTCCCAAAGGGATTGAAGCACTTCAGAAATTGGGCTCTGAAAATAATTTTCAGGTAGATACCACAAAAAATGCGGCACTATTTACCGATGAAAACTTACAGCAATATTCGGCCATCGTTTTTTTAAGCACAACAGGCAATGTACTAGATGCCAAGCAAGAAGCTGCTTTTGAACGCTACATACAAGCAGGTGGCGGTTTTGTTGGCATACATGCCGCTACCGACACCGAATATGATTGGGGCTGGTATACCAAATTGGTGGGAGCCCAGTTTTTGAGCCATCCGTCCGGTACTCCCGAGGCGGACTTTATTATCACAGATCGCAATTTTCCGGCTACCGAATTTTTTACGGATACGGTTTGGCATCGCACGGATGAACTTTACAATTACAAAAACATGAACCCCGATGTAAATGTGATAATGACATTGGATGAATCTACCTATGAAGGCGGTCAAAACGGTGACCACCATCCTATAGCATGGTATCACGAATATGATGGCGGCAGGGCGTTTTATACCGGTGGCGGACATACAGACGAGAGTTACACGGAGGACTTGTTTTTAAAGCATGTATTGGGCGGTATTCAATACGCTATCGGCAAGAATGAAATTCTGGACTACGGAAAGGCCACTTCTCAAATTCCACCCGATACCAACCGTTTCAGTAAAGTACCTTTAGTAGGAGGTGATTTTTTTGAACCTACGGAAATGACCATATTACCCAATAACGACATTTTAATTGGGCAGCGTAGAGGTGAAATATTACATTATAGTGCCACTACCAACGAAATGAAGCAAGTGGCACTCTTAGATGTGTATTTTAAAACGTTACAGACGCCCGGAGTAAATGCCGAGGAAGGATTGATGGGGCTTCAAAAAGATCCCGATTTTGCTGTGAATAATTGGGTATATGTTTATTATGCGCCTACAGGAGAGGCATGGACTAATCGGTTATCGCGCTTTAAATTCATAGATGGTGTTTTTGATACCGCTACCGAGCAAGTTATATTAACGGTAGACAGTCAGCGCGAAATTTGTTGTCATACTGGAGGTTCCATAGCTTTTGGCCCAGATAATTTACTGTATTTATCTACAGGAGACAATTCTACTCCTTTTAATGAAAAGGATCAGAAATACGTAAATAATGGTTTTGCGCCTTTGAATGACGCTCCCGGGCATGAACAATTTGACGCGCGAAGATCATCTGCAAATACCAACGACTTAAGAGGAAAAATACTGCGTATAAAAGTCAACGAAGACGGTTCGTACGATATTCCGGAAGGGAATTTGTTTCCGGTAGGCACCGACAAAACCCGCCCCGAAATTTACACCATGGGGCACCGAAACCCTTACCGTATTTCGGTAGATCCCAAAAACGGCTATCTGTTTTGGGGTGATGTAGGACCGGATGCCCGAGCAGATAGTCTGGGTACCCGTGGTCCAAAAGGCTACGATGAAATGAATTTAGCGATTAAAGCCGGTAACTTTGGATGGCCTATGTTTATAGGAAACAATAGCGCCTACCATAACTACAATTATGAGACAGGCGTATCCGGAGAAGCTTTTGACCCGGCCAAACCGATTAACGATTCCAGAAACAATACGGGCTTACGGGAATTACCTCCTGCCGTTCCTGCATATGTGTATTATCCCTACGACGAAACCCCTAGTTTTCCGCAAGTAGGTACCGGCAGTAGGAACGCCATGGCAGGGCCTACTTATTATTCCGATTTATTTCCCAACGGAGGTAGCCTACCAGCGCATTACAACGGTAAAACCATTATTTATGAATGGATGCGTGGTTGGATGTTCGCTGTGAGTCTATTTAAAGATGGCACCTTTAATAAAATGGAGCCGTTTGCGTCTGACATTAAATTAAGTAATTTAATTGATATGGAGCTAGGACCGGATGGGCGCCTCTACCTTTTGGAGTATGGCAGCGGATGGTTCTCCAAAAACGACGATTCCGGTTTAAGTTATATTGAATTTAACGGTGGCAATAGACCTCCGGTAATCGATAATCTCATCGTGGATACAGACACCGGAAAACTTCCATTAACCGTAACCGCAAAGGTAACGGCAGAAGATTTGGAAGGCGACAGTGTATCCTATCTTTGGGATTTTGGCAATGGTGATACTAAGGAAACAACTGTTCCGGAAGTAGCCTATACCTATGAAAATGGGGGCGATTATAAACTGTCTGTTGAAGTTAAAGATACGAAAGGTGCCAGTGCCAATAGCAGTTCCGTGTCTATAGTGGCGGGCAACTCCAGACCCCAAGTTACTATAGATTTACAAGGCGGTAATTCTTCATTCTTTATAGCAGGACAACCCATTTCGTATAAGGTAAACGTTACAGATGCGGATGGTACCGAAGATATCGATTTAGATAATGTATTTGTTTCTGTAGACTATATGGAAGGCATGGATCAGGCCAATAATTCGTTAGGGCATCAACAGGTATCTGCTGCCGTTACCGGAAAGGCACTTACCGAAGGCATGGATTGCAAATCGTGCCATAAGGAGGCCGAAAAATCGATAGGCCCCAGTTATCTTCAAATCGCAGAGAAGTATAAAAATGACAGAAGAGCCACCGCCTATCTGCAAAAAAAGATTGTATCCGGAGGTTCAGGCGTTTGGGGCGAAGTAGCCATGGCTGCGCATCCTAACATTACAGATGATGAAACACGGCAAATAGCCTTGTATATACGATCACTGGCCGATAGTGGTGCCAAGCAAAAATCATTGCCATTAGAGGGGCGTATTGTGCCAAACCCGACACCTACAGATAATGCCCTTATCATAACAGCCAGCTATACCGATAAGGGTATAAACGGAATACGTCCGCTAACCGGAGTAACATCGATCGCCCTGCAAGGAAGCACGGTTAAATTTTCCGGAAAAACCAAGGTAGAAGGATTTTCTCCCGTTTCTTTCGGAGGCATGGATTTGTTAATACTTCCTTCTGGCGAAGGTTGGTTTGCGTTGAAGGATATCGATTTAAAAGGGGTTTCTTCGGTAGTGCTTACAGCAATGTGGCAACAAACACCAACCGCAGGGGCCGATTTTGAAATGCATTTAGATGCCCCGGATGGGCCATTACTAGGAAAAGGAAGTATGCCGAAACCGGCACCCGGTCAGCCGGCAGGAACAGTTACCATCAAGCTAGATAAACCGGTGGCCGATAAAGCCCAAGAAATTTATTTTGTGTACAAACCCAAAGCGGATGCCGAAGCTCCCGGAATGATGGCTTTTGTCAATGCCAAATTCAACGGAAAATAAGGGATGAATTTTAAAAAAAGAATACGAATTTTTGTATGAAGAGATAGGCATGGCAGCAGAAGAGAATAAGTTTCATTTTTTGGATCGCATCACGGAACTGAGGGCGTTGGTTACCGCCAATACCACTCCAGATGTAACCCAATGGATAGATGGAAAACTTCATAAAATTATATCGGAGACATCCACTAAAGAATTGTATCTCACGTATAGTCTTTTGGCGTCCAAACTTAGTGCAAACAAGCCACTTGAATCTTATGACGGGGGTTCTGTAGGAGCCTACCTTAAGGAACATCATGCCAATGCGCTAGAACTGGGTAGGTTATATCTTTTGGTTCATGTGCTGGAGAAGGATGATGCTTTTGTAACGCCCGTGTTGCACATTATCCAAATCGCAGATAAGGAGGAACTTATAACCTTTTTAAAGTATTTAATTATCCTGCCCGGGGCAGCGCGTTTTAAAACTGCAGCCGTGGAAGCCTTACGAACCAATATTGCAACGGTTTTTGATGCCATTGCCTTGCACAATCCATATCCACAGATGTATTTTAATGAACAAGAGTGGAACCAGATGTACTTAAAGGCCGTCTTTATTCAAAGGCAGTTAGAAGATATTCAAGGCATAGATGAACGGGCGAATGAAGATTTAGCCCGAATTATTTCGGACTATGCGCATGAACGATGGGCGGCATCCAGACCTATAAATCCGTATTTCTGGAGACCCGTAACCCATTTTCTAGAAGGTATACTATTGGATGATATGAGGCGTTTATTAAATAGTACAGATTCCTCCGATCAAAAAGCCGGAGCTCTTTGTTGTTATCACTCACGTAATCATATGGCAAACGTATTGTTACATGAGTATCCGGAATTAGTAGAAAGGATTAAAACTAAAAAGCTTAGTTGGGAAACCATAAATGATTGATATGAGCGATAAAATGAGGTTTATAGACCCACATGTGCACATGAGCTCCCGCACCACGGACGATTACGAAGCCATGGCAGCAGCCGGGATTGTTGCGCTAATAGAACCTTCTTTTTGGTTGGGACAAGCGCGAACACAAGTAGGTTCGTTTCAGGACTATTTTAGTAGTTTGGTAGGGTGGGAAGCGTTTAGAGCCAGCCAATTTGGGATAAAGCATTATTGTACCATTGGACTAAATTCTAAAGAAGCCAACAATGAAGCCCTAGCAGAACAAGTCATCGAACTATTGCCGTTGTACCTCCATAAAAGCAATGTGGTCGGTGTAGGTGAAATTGGCTATGACGACCAAACTCCTGCGGAGGATAAATACTTTCGACTACAATTAGAACTGGCCAAGGAACTCGATATGGTGGTGCAAATACATACGCCCCACCGCGATAAAAAGGCGGGTACCATTAAGAGTATGGAAGTTTGTATAGAACATGGTTTAAATCCTGCACGGGTAATCATAGATCACAATAATGAAGAAACGGTACAGGAGGTTTTAGATCGAGGTTTTTGGTCGGCATTTACCATTTATCCCAAAACCAAAATGGGTAATGAGCGCATGGTAGAAGTAGTCAAAAAATACGGAAGTCATAAAATCATCGTAAACAGTTCGGCAGATTGGGGTGTCAGCGATCCGTTGGCGGTTCCAAAAACAGCCTCATTAATGCTGCAACGCGGGGTGGCCAAAGAAGATGTGGTAAAAACGTGTTATCAAAATGCGCTGGACGCATTTGGACAGACCGGAAAAATGAAAGAAACCGATTGGACCGAAGCCAAAGGCATCGATCAAAGTGTGTTGTACAATGAAAATAGTGTGCTCCGCGGGCAGCAGCCAAGAATAGATGGTGAGAAGATCGTGTAATGAACGGGGTGCTTAAAGGCTATTTACGCCTAACAAGACCTGCCAATTTACCCACAGCCGTAGCGGATATTTTAGCAGGCGTTAGTATAGCAGGTGTTTTTAAAGATTGGGAACATATGCTTGCCTTTACTTCCGAAATGTGGAGTGCCGTGTTGTTTTTGATGCTATCCAGTGTATGTCTATATGCAGGCGGGGTGGTACTCAACGATTTTTTTGATCGTAATTTGGATGCCATAGAACGACCGGAGCGACCCATACCTTCTAAGGTTGTATCTGCACAGGGAGCGTTTAGTTTTGGAAGTGTTTTATTGCTTTTGGGAATTCTTACTGCTTTTTACGTTACTAAAAGCGCTGGTTTTATTGCGGTATTTTTGGCGTTGGCTATTCTAATGTATAACGCAATTTCTAAACATCATGTCATTTTAGGGCCTCTGAATATGGGGTTTTGCCGAGGATTAAATTTGCTTCTGGGCATGGCTATTTTAGGAAACTTTAGCTTTTGGCCTTTGGGTGGTATCCCTATTCTATACATAGCGGCTATCACCTTGGTTAGTCAGGGAGAAGTTCTTGGAGGTAATACACGCAATGTGGGTATTGCTGCCGTGCTTTATGGCGTGGTTATTTTAGGTATTTTAGCCTTGGGTTACCATAAATCAATTAATTTTGTGGTGGTATTACTTTTTGTAGCCTTGTTTGCTTTTTTAATCTATAAACCCTTACTAAAATCGTACAGACACAACAGTTCGGAAAATATAAAAGCCGCAGTGAAAGCCGGAGTAATAGCACTGATTGTAATGGATGCCGCATTGGCGGTAGCCTTTTCACATTGGTGGGTAGGCCTAATGATATTAATGCTTTTGCCTTTGTCTAAATTTTTGGCACGGCAATTTGCAGTTACCTAAACAAAAACAAAATGAATACGTTTGCACCTATAGATCAATCGTTTACCGTTAGTTATAATTACAAATTATTTTTTACGGAAGGTTTGTTTTCGATTGATAATCCACTGTTTTCCGGAATTTTAGCTACTTATACGTCCGAAGGTGCTACCAAAGTGCTATTTGTTATAGATGAAGGCGTCTCTCAAAAGCATCCACAGTTACAAGATCAGATTGTGGCGTATTGCGCTAATTATAAGAAAATTATACAGTTTCAAGGCAGTATTCTGGTGCCCGGCGGAGAGCAATGTAAGAATGGCTCGGAACAGGTTGACGCCGTTCTAAAGGCTATCGAGCAAAAACGTATATGCAGGCATTCCTTTGTAATTGCCATAGGTGGCGGTGCTGTTATTGATATGGTAGGTTATGCCGCAGCAATTGCCCACCGAGGCGTAAAACTCATTAGAATACCCACCACGGTATTGTCTCAAAACGATTCGGCTGTTGGCGTTAAAAACAGTGTTAATGCATTTCATAAAAAAAACTTTTTGGGCACTTTTGCACCGCCCTACGCGATTATTAATGACTTGTGCTTTCTTTCTACTTTGTCGCAGCGCGATTGGATTTCCGGAATTTCGGAGGCTGTAAAAGTGGCTTTAATAAAAGATAGCACATTTTATGAATTTATTAAAAGTAAGGCTACCCTCTTGCGTAAGCGCGAAATGGAACCTATGCACTATGTAATATATAAATGTGCTCAGTTGCACATGGAGCATATTGCGTTGGGTGGCGATCCTTTTGAAAGCGGCTCATCCCGACCACTCGATTTTGGGCATTGGGCAGCACACAAATTAGAGTACATGACCAATTACGAACTTCGGCACGGTGAAGCGGTTGCCATAGGAATGGCGATTGATATTACCTACGCCTATTTAATTGGATTGATTACGGAAAAGACACATAAAGGCATTTTAGAAGTAATGATGTCGTTAGGCTTCAATCTACACATTCCCCTAGCTACCGATGCAGAAATAGACCAACTGTTGAAGGGTATTGAAGAATTTCGAGAACATCTAGGCGGACAACTAACCATCACCCTTATTTCCGGTATCGGAATCAAAAAGGACGTCCATGAGATTGATGAAAGTCTTATGCGCAAGGCTATTGCAATGGTCGGATCTTTAAATAGCGTTAAAGCGGTATAAGATTTGTGGTTTTGCCGTGAATTTCAGGATATAATAAAAAAGTGAGTTTAGAAGATATTTAGATTGTAGCTGTTAGCCATTAGCCTTTAGCTGTTAGCAATAAAGTGTACTATTTAAAGTTTTCAGAAATTTAGGGCATTCATCCGAAGAGCGACGGATTATTGTAATTTTAGGAATAAAATAAAAGCCAAAAGCCAAAACCCAACAGCCAAAAGCCAAACGCCAAAAGCCAGCAGCCAAACGCCAACAGCCCACACCAAATCCACATGAAGAACTTTAAAAAATTAAAAATTTGGGAACAAGCAATGGAAGTTGTCAGGAAAACGTATTCACTATCTAAACAATTGCCGGCAGCGGAAAGGTATGGTTTAACCTCCCAAATTACCCGTGCTGCTGTATCCATTCCTTCAAACATTGCGGAAGGAAGCAGTCGTACAACGGATAAAGAGAAGAAAAGGTTTGCTGAAATTGCTTTAGGTTCTGCCTTTGAGTTAGAAACACAACTTTTGATAATAAAGGAAATAGGTTGGGCAAACGCCGAAGAGTGGGATAAATTGATGGAATGCCTGCACGTAGAACAACGAATGATTAACAGTTATATTAGTACATTAAAACGCAATAGCTAAAAGCTGTTGGCTATTAGCTGTTAGCAATAAAGTGTACTATTTAAAGTTTTCAGAAATTTATGGCATTCATCCGAAGAACAACGGATTATTGTAATTTTGGGAATAAAATAAAAGCCAGCAGCCAAAAGCCAACAGCCAACAAACACCAGCAAAAAAATGTTCATAAACCAAAAATACCACCTTTCGTACTGTACCAATATCCATCCGGGAGAAGATTGGGCAGAAACCTTTGACAATATAGAAAAGTTTGTACCTGAAATTGCTTCTAAAGTTGCAGACGGACAAGCTTTTGGTATTGGGTTACGTCTGTCTAATGTAGCCAGTGAAGAATTGGGTTTAGGCAATACCTTAAAAGAATTTAAATCTTGGTTAGATAGGAATAACTTGTATGTCTATACCATGAACGGTTTTCCGTATGGCAATTTTCACCGAGAAAAAGTCAAAGATTTTGTACATCATCCGGATTGGACTACGGACGAAAGGGTAGCCTACACGATCCGCCTTTTTAAGCAATTGGCTTTTTTATTGCCCAAAAATCAATACGGAAGCATCTCCACAAATCCTATAAGCTATAAATATTGGCATGGCTCTCAGGAACAAGATTTGGAGCAAGTGTATAAGGTAAGCGCCTTAAATTATGCCAAAGTCATTGCATCACTTTGTGAAATAGAAAAAGAAACCGGCAAGCTGCTGCAACTCAGCATTGAACCAGAGCCCGATGGACTCATGGAAAATAGTACGGAAGTAGTATCTTATTTTAAGCAGTATTTGGTGCCTATAGGAGCTGATTATCTAGTGAGCGAATTGGGTGTTGATGCAGATGAGGCAGAAAGGTTGGTATACAAGCATATCAACGTATGTTATGATGTGTGTCATTTTTCTTTAGCCTACGAAGATCCGGAATATTCATTTAAAACCTTTAAAGACGCAGGAATCGCTATTGGAAAAATACAAATTAGCGCAGCACTGAAAATAATTTTTAATAAGGATGAGGTGGAAGAGACCTGGAACACCTTGTCCCTGTTTAATGAATCTACTTACCTGCATCAGGTTACGGAGAAAGTAGGGGATAAGGTTATTACCTATACCGATCTTCCTGTAATTTTGGATCGGTCAAAAGAGTTTAAAGAAATTAGGGCTCATTTTCATGTCCCCATATTTTTAGAACGCTTCGGCACCTTATTATCGACCCAAGATCAAATTCTAAAGGTGCTCAACTATCTAAAAAACTATGAGGTAACCCAACATTTGGAGGTAGAAACCTATACTTGGGGTGTATTGCCCACAGCGCTCAAAACCAATTTGTCCGATTCTATTAGTAGAGAACTCCTTTGGATGAAGGGAAAATTAACAGAAACAAATGCATAAAACGGTTGTTATTAATATTGTGGGCCTTTCACCGCGACTTATAGGCGAATACACTCCGTTTATAAATCAATTTATAAATAAAGGGAAATCGACCACCATCCACCCCGTGCTTCCCGCAGTAACCTGCACCGTGCAAGCTACCTATGTAACTGGTAAATGGCCTGCAGAACACGGTATAGTGGCCAACGGCTGGTATTTTGATGAAGAGTGCGAAGTAAAGTTTTGGCGACAATCCAATAAATTGGTACAGTCGGAAAAAATTTGGGAAGCCTTAAAAGCGGAAGACCCTACATTTACCTGCGCCACTATGTTTTGGTGGTACAATATGTATTCTTCGGCCGATTATAGTGTTACCCCAAGACCCAATTATTTGGCTGATGGCCGCAAAATTCCCGACATCTATTCGCATCCGGCCGGACTAAGAGATATTCTTCAGGAAAGACTGGGACAATTTCCCTTATTTCATTTTTGGGGTCCAAAAACCTCTATAAAATCCAGTAAGTGGATTGCGGATGCCTCGATTATAAATGACGAATTAAACGATCCGACCTTAACGCTGATTTATCTACCTCATTTGGATTATAACCTGCAACGTCACGGGAATAATTTTGATAAGATCAAAACTGATCTGCTAGAAATAGATACCATTGTAAAAGATTTGGTAACCCATTATGAAAAAAAGGATAGTCGTATCTTACTCCTTTCAGAATATGGCATTACCGATGTGCATCACCCTATTCACCTCAATAGAATTTTAAGGGAACATGATTATGTAGCCATTCGTTTAGAACGTGGTCTGGAACTTTTAGATCACGGTGCCAGCAAAGCGTTCGCAGTTGCCGACCATCAGCTGGCACATGTCTATTTGAATGATAAAAGTCTTTTAGAAAAGGTGAAAACCATTTTAAAAGAGGTAAAGGGTGTTGAACAGGTGTTTACAGGACAGGAAATTGAAAAGGCAAATCTAAATCATGAGCGTTGCGGCGATTTGGTAGTTGTGGCCGACAAAGATTCTTGGTTTACCTACTACTATTGGTTAGACGATGCCAAAGCACCGGATTTTGCCCGAATGGTAGACATTCATAAAAAACCGGGATACGATCCGGTGGAAATGCTTACCGATCCTAAAGACCCGTTTGTGGTTCCCAAAGTCATTTGGAAATTGGTCAGGAAGAAATTGGGTTTTAGAACCCTAATGAATATTATTCCTTTAAAGGCAAATTTAATTAAAGGTTCTCATGGCCGCATTCCCGAAAGTGCAGCAGATCATCCGGTGCTTATTAGCAATGCACCGGCGTATATTCCCTCCGATCCGGTATTGGGAGTAGATGTATCTAATATTATTAAAGCACACTTAAAATCATAACATAAGATGAAGCTATTTTTTAAAGGGTTTGGTTTTGTATTTGCTGCTCTTTTTATCTGGGCTGCAATTATGCAATATAATGATCCCGACCCTTATGTCTGGTATGCCATTTATGGTATTGCAGCAATAGTCTCTGTTGCTTTTGCTTTGAACAAGCTCTCTTTTAACCTGACCGTTCTCCTGGCTTTTGCCTATTTGTTGGACGGAATTGTAACTTGGCCCGCTAAATTTGAAGGCTTAGAAATAGGTCAGGGAGATATAAAAAATATAGAAGAAGGGCGGGAAGCCCTAGGCTTACTTTTCTGTGCGGGCATCTTTTGTATCTATGCACTTCGGTTACGTTATGTAAAAGGCGTAGAAAGGGGGTAAGGTCGTTTTGCTTTAAGATTATTTTGTTCTGGAATGCCTTTCTTGGGATAACAGTGGATAACTATAAAGGGTATAAGAACAGTAAAATTTACTAGATTAGTGGTATCCGCATAAAGTGGAACTATGAACACCGGTGTTCATAGCCATACATAACAACACTGTTGTTTATAGTGCTATGTTAGGTACAATTTGAATCAATAAAATCGCATATGAAAACACATTTGAAAATATTACTTTCTATTTCTTTACTTTTTTCATTAACTAACCAAATAATTGCCCAGGATGCTACCAAAGCCCATAAGGATTCGTTGGAAACAATTGTTAAGAAATATTATGATTTAAACCTTAAAATATTTCAAGCAAATTCTATAGTAGAGGACATCGACAACATCTTTGAACTTTTTACGGACGACTTTACGTATGTTCATCCAAAATATGGCGGAATATACACAAGAGAGGATTTGTATAGTGGATATGTCCGAAACCAAAAAAATGGAGGTTATGATGGAAAAGTCACGGATATTAAAATACATAACAAAATTGTCGGACTGAACGCAGTCGTTGTGCAAAAAAGTTTTGTGGAAAAAAAAGATGGAAAAATCAAAGATGGAAAACCAGAAATGACACTTTTTGAATTTAGGCACGGTAAAATATCTCGAATCTTTGAGTATTGGTAATGAAATAGAAAACTGTACCTAACAGCGGTTTGGCGCAATAGCTACTTTTACAATAAACAACACGTTCGATTTTCCGCTGGAAAATCTTATATTAGCAAGAAAATAATCGTTCACGCAGCCGCTACTGCGCCAAGCCGCGGAACGTTGTAGCACATTTAAGAAAACCCAATGGCAACATACCAATTTCTAACATTTGTACTTCCAAAAAAGCCTATTGAAGAAAAATATGGAGAAATACCAAAACAGCTTGAAATTAAACACACTGAATGGGAAGAATATTGGGAAAACTACGATATGGAATTGAATGACTCACCTGAACCTGAATTTGAAGATGCGATTTCAACAAAATGGTGGAAAGGAATAGAAATAGACATTGAGGAATTAAGAAACGATGTTGACAAAATAATTACTCGTGCGGAATGGAATGGCGGAAAGAGTTGGAAAACTGAAAAATCGGATTTTGACCACGATTTGAGCATTGACTATGACGATAAAGAAAATTATATAGATGATTTTAGATTTCGAACTGATTTGAGAGATACAAATTTGGATTTCCTAAATGGAATGTTGGAATTATGTGACCGGAATAAATGGATTTTAATGGACGAAAACGGAAATTTAAGTGAACCAAAAATTCAAAGTATAGCTGAATTAATCAAAGAATCTCGAGCACATATGTTTATTGCAAACCCAGAAGAATTCTACAACACTTTAAAATAAAAAAACGTGCTACAACAATGTATAACCGCAATTACGGCGGATTCGACTGCGTCCGAATCCACGCGTAATTGCTAACTTTCGAGTTTACTTGAAAAACCTTGTATATTTAGCCGTAACTGCGGTTATACTAAACGTTGGTGCTCATATAAATTGACTTTCGGTTAAAAAGAATGATCTGATTTTTAATGGAAAAAATCACTCGAAAAACCGACCTCGATTGAATGAAAAAACTGACCGAATTTTGACTCGGAATAAATTGCCGAAATGAGGATTTTAGGTAACGGAAAAACTGAATTTACGCGCGGAACGAATTACCGAATTGAGAATTTTAGGTGAAAGGAAAACGAAATTTATGTTCGGAATGAATACACGAAACGCAGAATTTCACGATTCGAATTTGATTTTAGGTGAGCGACAGACCGAAAATCCGAGCCGAGAAAAAACTAAACGGAACGAAATTAGCCGGATTGAAAAACCTGACTAAAATCGAAAACCGGAACTGAATTTTAAACCGAAAAAAATACGAGCACCAACACTGTGTATAGCTCATTGCGGGGCAAGTGATTGACTCGAAAGTTTGCGATTTTTTGCTAACTTTACGACTTACTCGAAACGACTCGCTGTTTTATCCGCACTACGCATAGCCTAGACCGTTGGGCGTCATACAAAACATCAGACGAATGAAAGAACTAATTGAAATAATTAAGATAGGTGATAACAATCAGTTAGCAAATAAACTGGATCAAGACCCTTCACTTGCAGACAGCAAAACCGAACAGGGAATTTCAATATTGCAATTTGCTGCATATTGTCGAAATATGGAAGCGGTTCAAATTATAAGAAGGCACAAATCTCACCTCGATATTTTCGAAGCAGCGACTTTAGGTGAAGTTGAAAGAGTTAAGCAACTATTGGAAGAAAAACCTGAATTATTAAATGACTATTCGAATGACGGTTTTACCTTATTGGGTCTTGCCGCATTTTTTGGTCATTTAGATTTAGCCCAAGAACTTCTTGAAAAAGGGGCTGACCCTAATATTGCAGCAAATAATCAATTCAAAGTTGCCCCAATACATTCTGCTTGTGCGACTTCAAATTTGGAAATGGCGGTACTTCTTATCAAAAACGGGGCTGATGTGAATGCAAAGCAAATGCAAAATGTGACCCCAGCTCATTCCGCTGCCCACAACGGACAAACAGAGCTTGTGCAACTACTTTTTGACAATAAAGCAGATATTAATGCAAAAATGGAAAATGGACAGACACCTCTGTCAATGGCAGAAGAAGCAAAATTTAAAGAAACTGCGGACTATATTAGAAAATTGGGTGGAAAATAAAAGTACGAACGCCCAACAATGTATAAACGTAATGCGGGCGAAAGTGCTAAATTTAAATGAATTGACTATAAACAAACATATTGCTAAACGGAAAGTGAAGTGCTTCTAATCCCGCACTACGCTTATACTTGACCGTTGAGGCACATGCAAAAAAGACAGTTAAAACATCAAAAATGATAAACAATTTGAATCTGAATAACTGAGCGTGAACTCTATTGCATTCATTGATACCGAGATTGAGCCAAAGAGCCGAAAGATTCTTGACATTGGAAGTGTTAAGGGTGATGGAAGTTCTTTTCACAAAACTTCGGTTGCTGGGTTCATTCAATTTCTGAACGGAACACGATTCATCTGCGGACATAACATTTTTAATCACGATATAAAGTATATTGGTAAAGCAATCACTGATGCTGGAATAAACTCTACAAACGTCATTGACACCTTGTTTCTTTCTCCCTTACTTTTCCCGACCAGACCTTACCATGCTTTATTGAAAGACGATAAGCTTCAATCAGAAGACACAAACAATCCTTTGAATGATTCCATCAAAGCAAAAGATTTATTCTATGATGAAATTGCAGCATTTAAACAAACAAACGAAATACTTAAACAAATATTCTATTTGCTCCTGAATGATAAAAAAGAGTTCCGCTCTTTTTTCCGTTTCATAACATACACAAGTGAATCCAAGGATCTTGAAAAATTGATTCGCCAAAAATTTGAAAATGAAATTTGCAAACAAGTTGACCTTTCCAAGATAATTTCAGAAAACCCAATTGAACTTGCCTACTGCTTATCGCTTGTAAACTCTTTCATTGAGCACAAAAAAATTCATTCAATCACACCACCTTGGGTACTGAAAAATTATCCGGAAGTTGAAAGAATCATGTTTCGCTTGCGAAACCAGCCTTGCGTGAGTGGTTGTGAGTATTGCAACAACGCCTTAGACATTCATAAAGGATTGAAAAGGTTTTTTGGCTTTGATTCGTTTAGAACATACGGAGGTGAGCCACTCCAAGAAAAAGCAGTTAAGGCAGCAGTTGACAACAAATCAATGCTTGCGGTTTTTCCGACTGGTGGCGGAAAGTCAATTACCTTTCAAGTTCCAGCATTAATGAGTGGTGAAGCTGCCAAAGGCTTGACGGTTGTGATTTCCCCCTTGCAATCTCTGATGAAAGACCAAGTTGACAACCTTGAAAAAATAGGGATTACAGAAGCGGTAACCATAAATGGTTTACTTGACCCGATTGAAAGAGCTAAATCTTTTGAACGAGTAGAAGATGGTTCAGCAACCATTCTTTACATCTCGCCTGAATCACTTCGTTCAAAGACCATTGAGAGATTGATTTTAGGTAGAAAAGTTGTCCGTTTTGTTATTGACGAGGCTCACTGTTTTTCTTCATGGGGTCAAGATTTTAGAGTTGACTACCTATATATTGGTGATTTCGTTAGACAACTTCAGGAAAAGAAAAATCTTGAGGATGGCATTCCCGTTTCGTGTTTTACCGCAACTGCAAAACAGAAAGTGATTGAAGATATTCACGAATACTTCAAAGAAAAGCTTTCTCTCGACCTTGAGCTTTATACATCCAAAGCATCAAGGACAAATCTTCAGTACAAAGTTTTTGAAAAGGGGAACGAGGAAGAAAAATATCAGGCAGCAAGAGATTTGATTGAGGAGAAGAATTGTCCGACTATAATCTATGTTTCAAGAACCAGAAAAGCCTATCTGCTTGCAGAACGACTAACCAAGGATGGTTTTAATGCCAAACCCTACCATGGAAAGATGGACAAACAAGAGAAGTCCGAAAATCAAGATTCATTTATCAACGGTGAAACCCAAATTATGGTGGCAACCTCTGCTTTCGGAATGGGAGTTGACAAAAAAGACGTTGGTATGGTGATTCATTATGAAATTTCCGATTCACTTGAAAACTACATTCAGGAAGCAGGAAGAGCCGGCAGAGATGAAAATATTGTTGCTGACTGCTTCGTATTGTTTAACGAAGAAGACTTAAGTAAACATTTCATTCTATTGAACCAAACGAAACTTTCAATCAAAGAGATTCAGCAAATCTGGAAAGCGATAAAAGACATTACTAGATTCCGATTAAAAGTTTCAAACTCTGCTTTAGAAATTGCACGAAAAGCAGGCTGGGACGATAATGTGGTTGAAATTGAAACCAGAGTAACAACAGCTATTGCAGCCTTAGAAGATGCAGGGTATTTAAAGCGAGGGCAAAATATGCCGAGAATTTTCGCCAACAGTATCCTCTCAAAGAATGCACAAGAAGCCATTGACAAAATCAACGCTTCGGAAAGATTTGAGGAAAAGCAGAAAGAAAAAGGTATCCGAATCATCAAGAAACTTTTTTCAAGCAAAAGCAGAAAGCAGTCAAGTGAAGATCCTGCTGAATCAAGAATTGATTACATCAGCGATCATCTGGGAATTGTGAAAGAAGAAGTGATAAACATTGTCAATCTTCTTCGTGAGGAAAAGATTCTGGCTGATGCAAAAGATTTGACTGCCTTCATCAAGAAGGGTGAAAACAAAAATCGCTCTCTCAATATCGTTGAATCATTCGGCAAAATTGAAAATTTTCTTTTATCAGTTTTTGAGGAACAGGAAAAAACATTTCACGTCAAAGAATTGAATGAGGAAGCCGAACAGAAAAGTTGTGATGATGTATCTCCAAATAAGATTAAAACTGTCATCAATTTTTGGGTAATCAAGAATTGGATTAAGCGACAAAACCTTCAATACTCAAAGAACCATATTGCTGCTATTTCGCTTCATCCGAGGGCTTTGCTGAAAGAGAAATTAGAGAAGCGGCACGAGTTGGCAAAGTTCATTATAGAATTTCTTCATGAGAAAAGTAATTTGAATGTAACTGAAGATGAAGTTGAAAAAGAAGAAGTATTAGTTGAGTTTTCAGTTCATGAATTAAAAACAGCTTATGAAAACCACCAAAGTCTTTTCAAGCTTGAAATTGGTATCGATGATGTTGAGGATACCCTCTTTTATCTTTCAAGGATTGAGGCAATCAAAATTGAAGGTGGGTTTCTTGTTGTTTATAACCGACTTACTATTGAACGAGTTGAGCAGGACAACAAAAAACGCTATAAAGTTGAAGATTATCAAAAGCTGAATCAGTTTTACGAAAACAAGGTTCAACAAATTCATATTGTTGGTGAGTATGCCAAGAAAATGATAAGTGACTACAAAGATGCTTTACAATTTGTAGAAGATTATTTTCAACTCAACTATCAATCGTTTCTCAATAAATATTTCAAAGGCAGCCGTCAGAATGAAATCAAACGCAACTTAACACCTGCCAAGTTCAGACAGCTTTTCGGAGAACTTTCGCCAACGCAATTGAAAATCATAAATGACAATGAAACAAAACACATTGTTGTAGCTGCTGGGCCTGGAAGCGGGAAGACAAGAGTGTTGGTTCACAAACTTGCTTCATTGCTTTTGATGGAAGATGTAAAACATGAGCAGTTGCTTATGGTGACTTTTTCAAGAGCGGCAGCAACAGAATTCAAAAAACGTTTGCTTAAACTAATTGGCAATGCAGCAAATTATATCGAAATAAAAACCTTTCATTCCTATTGCTTTGACTTATTGGGGAAGGTTGGCAGCTTGGAAAAGTCAGATGAAATTTTGAGAAAAACGATTGATAAAATTAAGAGTAGAGAAGTTGAGCCAAGTCGAATTACAAAAACCGTTTTGGTGATTGACGAAGCACAGGACATGGATGAAGATGAGTTCAACTTAATAAATGCCTTGATGGAACAGAACGAAGAAATGCGAGTAATTGCAGTTGGTGATGACGACCAGAATATTTATGAATTCAGAGGAGCAAGTTCAAAATATCTTGAGCAGTTTATTCAGGTGAACAAGGCGGTCAAACATGAGCTAGTTGAGAATTACAGAAGCAAAAGCAATCTTGTTGATTTTACAAATCAGTATGTAACAAGAATCCATCACCGTTTAAAAGACATTCCAATTATTGCCAAACAAACCGACAATGGAAAAATAAAACTGGTTCGATATCAAAGCGGGAATCTCATTACTCCGCTTGTACATGACTTGCATACAACCGAGCTTACAGGCACTACTTGTGTACTTACAAAAACAAATGAAGAAGCACTTCAAATCACAGGATTGCTTTTGAAAAACGAAATGCAAGCGAGGTTGATTCAGACAAATGACGGTTTCAGTTTGTATAACCTTTCGGAAGTCAGATTCTTTTTGAGTCAACTGAATTTAGCTGACGATGTTTTCATAATCAGTAATGATGTTTGGGCAAATGCTAAACGGGAATTGATAAATAAGTTTCGCAACAGCACAAAGTTGGAAGTATGTACGAACATCATTAAGGATTTTGAAGCGACCAATCCAAAGAAGAAATACAAATCTGATTTGGAGGTTTTCATTCGCGAATCCAAACTTGAAGATTTTTTCAACGAGAATGGTGAAACAATTTTCGTTTCAACCATTCATAAAGCAAAGGGTAAAGAGTTTGACAATGTTTTCCTGATGCTTGAAAATTTTAATCCTGCAACGGATGAAGCCAAGAGACAGTTGTATGTTGCCATGACAAGAGCAAAACAGAATTTGACAGTACATATTAACTCAAACTTTCTTGACAAACTTTCCGCAGAAAATTTAGAACGAATTGAGGATAGTGAAATTTACCTACCACCAAAAGAGTTGGTAATGCATTTAACCTACAAAGATGTTTGGCTTGACTACTTCGTAAATAGACAACATTTAATTTCTCAACTCATGAGTGGGAATGTATTGACTTTGAACGGTGATGAATGTTTGAACCTGCACGGTCAATCAGTTTTGAAGTTTTCACAGCTCTTTTTGAGACAAATTGAGAGCTTAAAGGAGAAGAATTATATGCTGAAAAGTGTGAAAGTGAACTTCATCGTTTACTGGTTAAAAGAAGGAGCAGAACACGAGGTGAAAATTGTTTTACCGGAACTTTACTTTGAGAAACAACAGAATGAAGAATAAAAGCACGATGCCTTTAACTTCTTTAAAACCAAAATAGAAAAAGGTGAAATAATAATCATTGATAAAGTTTTTCAAGAATGCACATACAACTCCAAGGGGATTGTGCTTACAACTCTTGATTATCTTAACGATAAGACATTTTTAAAATCTTCAAAAGTCCCGTATAAGACCGACTCATTACTTGCCCCTTCACCAGCAAAATTTTTACGACAAGTTGAAAATCAATTTGTGAATACAGTTGTAAGGCGGCAAAAGAAACTTTCTGATACTGAATTTGAAAATCAAAAAAATTCATTTCTGAATGATGCAGATATGAAGCAAATAGCCACTTTGCTTGAATCTTATTAAGGATGGTGAAAGGGTTGTCCTCGTGACAGAAGAAACGGAAATCAGTAACGACAATAAACTTTTCAAGAAAATTCCTGCCATTTGCAAAGAATTACAAATTGAAACAATGACTTTACCCGAACTCATTGCAAAATATGACGGTATCGAAATTGATTTCCTATAGAAAACCTACGCCCAACATCACTTATACGCAAGCATGGGTTTTCCCGCTTGAACGTGACAGGCTGTGCTTCGTAGGACAGGAAAGTGGTAAAATGAACGTTCTGTTCTTTGTAGATTAGAAGGGTGCAAAAGTGATTTGCACACGAGTACAAACCAGGGACAGCAAAGCAACGATGGACACAGGGGCGGAATAATCATTGTAATGATGAAGGTCTCTATTGGGGTGGATTGCAGGGTTAACCAATTTAATGTTGGCCCTACTAATTTGAAAAGAATGCGTTATTTTTGTATATTATGTTTAAATTACCGTGTAATGGGAGATGATCTGGCACGGTGTCCTATATGAACAAATAGACAGGTGTCAGACTCTGGGTAAAACGCCTTGCGTTTGCGCTACGCAAACACGTTGGTACTAATTTCAAATAAAACAGTTAGAACAATGAGAAACTATTGGAATGAACAATGGAAGAAAGTTCAATTTGATGATGGAATTGCAGAAAATGAAAAGTTTAAAATCTCAAATTACGGACGAATTTTAAACTGTAAAGGCGAAACGGAATTTTTGGTTAAAAAGTCGTTCATTAATGGATACCAAAACCTTCCATTAAAACAAAAAATGAACGGAAAATCTACCAGCAGATACGTTCATAAACTTGTAGCTGAACATTTCCTTGAACGGAATGACGGAGTTTATGTCATCCATCTAAATTATGACAAAACCGACAATCGGCTAGAAAACCTAAAATGGGCAACCAAGAGAGAAAAAGAACTTCACCAATTTAACAATCCAAATTGGGAAGGAATCATTAAAAAAAGAAATAAAAATATTGGTAAATTGAACGAGGGAAAAGTGAAAATCATCAAACGCCAATTAAAAAACAACCGAACCAGAATTAATATGATTGCCAAGCGCTTTGGTGTGTCTGATACCCAGATTCACAGGATAAAAAAAGGAGAGAATTGGAGCTCAGTAACCATATAGTAAGTAGGCTTTCCGCCACGAATTTATAATCTGTGCCAATAAGCATGGCATAACGTTGAAGGAATACCGGTTCATAGATTGCCAAACCACGCGAGCCATTTGCATATCCTTGTAAGTGGAGTCTTTGCGTTCTATTCTTGGCAGCTACATTACGGGGTACATAATTATATGAACTTTAAAGCGTTACTAAGAAGGGCTTTAAGACCTTTACACTATGGCTGAACCAAACGAAAAAATAGACCAACTTCTTGAAAGGATAGCGGTACTTGTGAAAAAACAGGACGACTTTTCAAGAGAAATACACCTGCTGCGATCGGAATTGAATAGCCTCAAAAATCCAACACCAATCAGTGCTGCAGAAAAAGTAGAAATTGAAACCAATATACCAAGTAGCGAAACGTACTTCGCCACCCAAAAAGCAAGTGCAAGGGCTGAGGTCGGTTCATTGCAGCATCAAATCAAGGAAGAGCGCATGCTTCAACCCGATTCTACTTTAAATAAACCTCCTAAAGGAAAATCGAACTTAGAAAAATTTATTGGCGAAAACTTAATTAACAAAATAGGAATTGCTATTACCGTAATTGGGGTTGGCATTGGTGCTAAATATTCTATAGAAAATGATCTAATAAGTCCATTAACACGGATTATTATAGGCTATCTGTTTGGTTTAGGGTTGTTAGGTGTTGGATTAAAGCTAAAACGAGACTATGAAAATTATAGTGCCGTTTTGGTAAGTGGTGCTATGGCTATTATGTATTTTATTACGTATTTTGCCTATGGGTTATATGCGTTAATCCCCCAGATTATGGCATTCGTCCTTATGCTCGTTTTTACCATATTCACGGTAATTGCAGCTATAAGCTATAACCGGCAACTAATAGCGCATATAGGACTTGTAGGTGCTTATGCAGTTCCCTTTCTATTAAGCGAAAGCAGTGGGAACGTGGCAATTCTTTTTTCGTATATGGCCATGTTAAATATGGGCATTCTTGCCATTGCCTTTAAAAAATATTGGAAACCGCTGTACTATGTTTCCTTCGTCCTAACCTGGCTCATTTTCTTGTCCTGGTATATTTTTAAATACCAAACTTCCGAGCATTTTGTTCTTGCTTTGGTATTTATTTCTATATACTTTACCCTATTCTACCTTATTTTTCTGGCGTATAAACTACTTCAAAAGGAAAAGTTTGTGGGTAGTGATATTGCGCTGTTAGTACTTAATTCCTTTCTTTTTTATGGAATTGGATACACTATTCTCGATGGGCATCAAACGGCGGGGCAGCTATTAGGTGTATTTACGTTGTGTAATGCTATGGTCCATTTTATAGTGAGTGTGCTCATTTATCGTAAAAAACTGGCCGACAAAAATATTCATTATCTCATTGCAGGCATGGTGCTTATTTTTGTTACCATAGCGATTCCGGTTCAGTTAAACGGCAATTGGGTTACGTTGCTGTGGGCAGGTGAGGCGGCTCTTTTATTTTGGATCGGAAGAACAAAAAATGTTTCGTTCTACGAAAAGCTTTCGTATCCCTTACTGTTTTTGGCTTTTTTTAGCATTCTGCAAGACTGGGATTCTGCGTATAATGCCTATTATACCCAAGGTTCGGAAGCAAGAATTACGCCCTTACTCAATGTACATTTCTTGAGCTCCTTACTATTCATTGCCGCATTTGTGTTTATCAATCTACTGCATCAAAATAAGAACTATGTCCCCGCGTATGCACCGCAAAGGACAATTTCAAAATTGATATCTTTTAGTATTCCGGCTATTCTCATTGTTACCATCTACTATGCCTTTCGGTTGGAAATAGCATCGTACTGGAATCAACTCTTTAGCGATTCGATCCTTAAAATTAATGAGGAAAATCAGGAATTTGCAACGACCTATTGGAATGACGACCTACACCGATTAAAGACCATTTGGATCCTCAATTATTCCCTGCTTTTTGTGTCGATACTTTCTTTTGCCAATCTAATAAAATTTAAAAGTAGGACGTTTGGCGTGATAAATCTTGGTTTAATCCTGTTGGTACTCTGTACTTTTTTAGTACAAGGCCTATATCAACTAAGTGAGCTTCGTGAAAGCTATCTAGCACAAACCTTAGCGCACTATTACCAAAGAGGAATTAGTAACCTATGGATGCGCTATATTTCATTTTCATTTGTGGCATTAGCGCTCTATGCATGCTATAAACACATCACACAAGATTTTCAAAAGAATACCTTTAAAATTGGTTTTGAACTCCTGTTGCATAGCACGATTTTGTGGATTGCGAGTAGTGAACTCATACATTGGATGGATATTTTTAATTCGGAACAATCGTATAAACTGGGATTAAGCATTTTATGGGGTCTATATTCCCTTTTCCTAATTGCTTTTGGAATATGGAAGAATAACAAGCCTGTGCGCATAGGAGCAATCGTTTTGTTTGGTATTACCTTGGTAAAATTGTTTTTCTATGACATATCGCACCTAAACACCATTGCGAAAACCATCGTTTTTGTGTCTTTAGGGCTATTGCTTTTGGTCATCTCATTTTTATATACAAAGTACAAGCACGTAATATCGGATCATGAAGGCGATACCTAAACACATCAGCATGCTGCTACTTTTTATGAGCGCTTTTGCTTACGGACAAATAGGGCAGTACAACTTTAAACGCGAACTTAAAGGGGTCTCAGAACAATGGCATACATTGATTCTGCCCGATGAGGTTTTCGGAAAAATTACCGATGCTGGAACAGACCTCAGAATCTTCGGTATTACAACAGATAAAGACACCATTGAAACCCCTTATTTTCTTCGAGTTGCATCGGAAAATGTAGTGCAGAAGGAAGTTGCCTTTAGCACCCTGAACACCTCGCATAATACGCAAGGTTATTATGTCACTTTTGAAATTCCGACTTCAGAAGCCATCAACCAAATTGCGCTCGATTTTAACCAACCTAATTTTGATTGGCAAATTAAATTAGAAGGAAGTCAGAACCAAAAAGACTGGTTTACCGTTTTGGAAAACTACCGAATCTTATCCATAAAAAACGAAATCACGGACTTTCAGTTCACTACCTTGGCATTTCAAAACTCAAAATACCGTTTTTTTAGACTACGTATTGAAAGCAACCAAAAACCGGTGCTGACCGCTGCCCGTATTGCCCGGCATGATGTTACAGACGGCACATTTAGAACGTTTGCCCATCGAAAATTGAAAGTAACCAACAATAGAGAAACCAAACAAACTGAAATTGATGTGGAATTACAAATACCTGTTCCGCTGAGCCGTATAAAAATTAATGTGAAAGATTCGTTCGACTATTATCGGTCAACAACCCTAAAGTATCTTACCGACAGCATCAAGACAGAGCAAGGCTGGAGGTACAATTACAAAACGTTAGCCTCCGGAACTCTAAATTCGCTTGATGAAAATGAGTTTAAATGTAATAGCACCACCCTGCAAAGACTTAAAATAGTCATTCAAAATCAAGACAATCAGCCCTTAACGATAGACGATGTAGTACTTAAAGGCTATGTACATGAGGTGGTTGCGCGTTTTACAGAACAGGGCACCTATTTTTTAACCTACGGGAATAAAAATGCGGCAAAACCCCAATATGACATTGCACGATTTAGGGACAATGTACCGGACAGTGTAAAGGTTTTAACGCTAGGTAGCGAATTGAAAATTGAGAAAGGAAACGGGCAAAAGACGGCACCCCTTTTTGAAAATAAGCTATGGTTGTGGGCTATAATGGGAATCCTCATCATAGTGCTCGGAGGATTTTCCATAAAAATGATGCGAAAAGAATAGCAAACGGCATACACGTTATCGAGTATCTTGCTTCGTCCTCAGGCAAGAGATGCGTTATAGATATATCTTAACCCTTGGTGTAAACTTAGGCTTCTTTGGATGATTTGCCAATTTTTTTTCAATTGTAAAATTTAAGGATCATAGAGGTACACTTTTGATTCCTACAAAAAAGGAAAATCTGTTATTGCTTTGTATGGTAGATTTTAGTAATGGAGGGTAACAAGTTTTAGGGTTTTCCTTGATTTTTCCGACTAAAAATCAAAAACAATATCCCACATAAGAGCCATGCCGGTAGTGTTACAAACGAAAGAAAAACGTTAAATTGGATCGATATAAAATAGAATAATCCAAAGCTTATCGCCCAAGCATAAAGCACGGCTTTATTATAGTTTAGGTTTGCTTTTTCAGCATAGTTTGGTAGTATTCCTACTTTTTCCGCAAAGAAATGTTCAAAGACAATGATAGCGCCAAATGGAGCCAAAATAAAGCCATATAGGGCTACAAAATCTAATAGTTTCATGGCAAAGGCCGGGAATAATCCGGCTATAGTAGCTATGCCACCGGCGATTAAAGTAACCCAAAAGGTGGATACTTTCGGAATCACTGCCTGAAACGCCAATCCTGCCCGGTATATGGTGGGGTTCGCTGTAGTCCATCCGGCTAAGACGACAGCGATAATTCCAAAAATACCAATAGCATTATGCGCCAAAGGCCCGGGTGCTACCGACGGAGCTTCGCCATTGGCTAAAAATGCCTGAGCTTCCGGCGATTTCAAATATACCGCATAGAGCAAGGCCGCCGCAATCCAAGCCATATAATGTCCTACATACATTCCGGCGGCGGTGGTCCAACCGGAACTTGCTTTTTTGGCAAAACGGAATACTGAAAGATCAGACATGCCGATGTGCATCGCTGCATTGGCAAACCAGGACCAAATGACCACATGCCAAAACGTATATTTTAACTGTCCGGGAAAAGGTTCCGAACCTTCGCCCCAAATAGCCCAAAAATCAGCAAAACTATGGACGCCGAGTTGTTGCAAGGCAACGATGCCACAGGCTAGAAACGCCAATACGATTACGGGCGACATCCAGTTCGCCGCTTTAGAGACGGTGTCGTAGCCCTTAGAGGCAACCAGAGAAATGACCGCCCCAACGGCGATTACGATCAAAACCCAAACCATACCATTGGGCATGGTATCTGTAAGTTTAGGCATTTCCATATTAAAAGGGATACCCACAGCCGTAGCCGATACCGTAATCATGGCACCTGCCAAAAAACAAAACAAAATACCATTGGCCAAGTTATATCCAATGACCAATTTTTTACCGCAGATTTTCTCTAATTGGTAGTAGAGTGTCAACCTGTGTTTCACAGCAATTTCTGCGGTAAGAAAGCGCCAGGTTAACACCGCAAGAAGGTTCCCTAAAAGTAGTCCAATAATTAAATCAAAAGCACTTACTCCTGCCGTTAAAAATAGCGGGCCAATCACGAATTCCGTACCGGCCGCATGTTCTCCGGCATACATTCCCAGAAAACTTTGCCATCCTTTTAATTTGGAGGTAGGTACCGGCGTTCTTTCAAATTCCCCGCCTGCAAGTTCTGTTACTTCTTCGTCTATATTATATTGGCTCATGTATAGGGTTTATTTGGATAGTAAATGATTTGGAAGGTCTTCTACACGCATACAGCACAGTTGATCCATGACTTGTTTAAACTGTCGTTTTAAAATTGCAATGGTATGGTCGCCGCCTTTGGCACCTAAAGCGGCAGTACCGTATAAGAAGGAACGGCCCATAAAGGTAAACTTGGCACCACTAGCCATACAGCGGGCAATGTCCGGTCCGGATCGGAGACCACTGTCTATCATTATTTCTATCTGATCTCCATATTTTTTGGCGATGTCTTGCAGGGAGTTTATAGTAGATTCGGCGGCATCCAATTGCCGTCCTCCATGGTTAGATACAATAATACCGTCGAATCCCATTTTAATAGCATCTTGAGTGTCCTGTTCCGATGCCACGCCCTTCAAGACCAGTTTTCCTTTCCATTGATCTCGAATGGGCTTTATCAGTTCCTCATTTAAGCGTCCTGAAAAAGTAGTGTCCATAAACTGCCCTAATTGTTTTAAATTGAGTCCTTTAGGGGTATAAGGTTTTAGCGTTTCAAAGGTGGGTTGGCCGTGCTTTAGGGTTTGGTAGGCCCATACCGGTTTTCCAAGTATTTGTAGGATGTTTGTGAGCGACATTTTTGGAGGTAGTGCAAGGCCGTTACGAATGTCTCTTGGGCGATACCCAAAAGTGGGTACATCGCACAATAACACCAAAACGGGACATTGCGCTGCCGCGGCTCGTTTTATGATATCTGTACGGATGGCGTCATCCACCGGATTGTACAACTGAAACCAAGCGTTGCCTTCGGTAAGTTCACTGGCCCGTTCTATGTTCATGGTGGTCACTGTACTCAAAATAAAAGGGATATTGTGCCGATGGGCTGCCTTTGCCAAAATTTCCGGCGAATTGGGCCACATGAGACCCTGAAGTCCAACAGGAGCAATACCAAAGGGAGCGTCGAATTCCATCCCTAAAACCGAAGTTTTGGTGGTGCTGTTGCCATAATTTTGAAGATACCGAGGCTGTAGCTGTATTTCTCGAATATCGGCCGTATTTCGCATCAAATTCACATCTTCATTGCAACCTCCATCTAAATATTCAAAGGCAAAGCGAGGCACCCGCTTTCGTGCCTTTTTACGTAAATCGTCAACAGAGGGGTACTTCGAATTAATTTGAGAGGACATAATTTAGTTGGTTTTAAGGACGGACAATTCTTTTAAAGCATAATTTTTTTCCAGAAAATCGGGATTCAGTTTCGATGGCGAAATAACAATGGCGGCTCCTAAGGCTGAACCGATGGCTGCATTCGTGGTCTGTATTTTTAGGGGATCAAAAAAATGCGCCAGCAGTTGCATGTATAATTCATTATCACTAAAACCACCATCCACAAAAAGTCGATCTATGGGTTCATCGCCTATAACGGCTTCAATACTTTTTAGTTGCAACAGCACCAGCTCGTAGACCAATTGATGGTAGGCATGTTCAAATGTGTCAAAAGGGATGCGGGTTTTCGGAATAGGATACGCATTGGCAATGCTTTTCCATTTAAACATTGGCTGAAAGTCCTTTTGAAGTTCAAAAAAAACGGTTGGATCGAATTTTACACTGCGATGGTATGTTTCGGGTACATTGAAATGGGCGGACAATACTTTTACCTGAAGTTGGTGCTCATTGCCAAGGAATAAGCGGGATGCTTTTGCGGGACTACCGTTAACCTGCATATTGTAAAGGCTTCCGCGCCCTATGTCTTCCTTGGACAAAGGTTCTTGGGTAAACGGATTGATGGAAATGCTCCAAGTGCCGGTGGATACCAACACAAACGGCTTGGACTGGCTTCGTACGTAAGGCACAAGAGCCGACGAGCTATCGTGTATGCCGATCCCTATTTTGATGCTTTTTCCGTTTATTACGATGTCAAACGTAGTGTTGGTGGGAACAACAGGAGGCAATACGCGATCTATTTTTTCCTGCTGCACCCAATCATGGTAGGCTTTTTTTTCGTAATCCCATAATAGCGTATGGCACCCGATACTGGTATATTCGCTTACCGGAAAGCCTGTGAACAGATAGCTGAGGTATTGGGGCAGGTGTAAAGCGTATGTTATCTTTTTAAAGGTTTCGGGCTTTGTTTTCTTTAGCCAATACAATTGCATTCCCGTATTGAGCATCCCTAATTTTGGCGACCCTGTAATCCTCGATATCTCCGATTCCGGGCCATATTCGGCATAAAAGGAATCGGATACCTTTGCTGCCAATGGCTTCATATAATTGTACAGCGGAGTCAGTACTTGTCCGCTTCCATCAATATGCACCATACTGGCACCGTAGCAAGAAAAATTAAGGGATACTATATCATAATCCGGTAGCGCCAACATACGGTAAAATACTTCTTTGGTCCACTCCTCTAACGCTCTTATATTTTCGGTGGGATAACCATCCTCATCGGCAATCTCATCAAAATGAGCATACTCCCGATATACTTCTTGGAAAGCAGCATCAAAAAGAAAAAACTTCTTATTGGTGCGCCCAATATCAAAAATTGCGGTTACTTTTTTCTTCATCCCAAATAGATTACAAGCCAGTGGCCACTGTATCTTTTCCCCGTTCTTTGATCAATTGTTCCCGCACCTTTAAGAAACGATAAGCTTTTAAGGGTTGTAACGCAGCCCCCCTTTCCAATCGGGCTCGTTCTAATAAGGGGCGCACATCGGTTCTATAGGCGTTTTGCAGGATTTCCTGACATTGAACCACATCGTTTTCCTGTTGCGCCGTTTTCAATTGCAGTTGATCTACTAATAATGCTTTGGCGTATGCTTCTTGGATGGCCTCCAAAGATTGCATCAAATCCTCTAAGGGATCCTTGCTATTATGACTGGCGTCGATCATCCACGCCGGATAGGGATTTTGTGGATTGTTTTCCATGCCATACACCAATTCATTAAAAATAAGAAAAAGGGCATAGGGTTTTATACTGCCTGTAGTAACATCGTCATCCCCATATTTGCTATCATTAAAGTGGAATCCCCCCAGTTTGCCTTTTAACATTAAGGTAGCCACAATCTGCTCTATATTGGTATTGGGTAAATGATGACCTAAATCTACCAAAGTGTATGCCTTTTCGCCACAGGCATTGGCCAACATAAAAGAAGTGCCCCAGTCTTGTATTACCGTGCTGTAAAAATGGGGCTCGTACGGTTTATATTCTATAAAGAGTTTCCAATCGGTAGGCAGCGCACCGTAAATTTTTTTCAAACTATCCTGAGTATGTTGTAAGGCTACCTGAAAATTGTGCTGACCGGGAAAATTGGAGCCATCGGCCAACCAAACGGTTACACTTTTAGAGCCCAACTGTTCGCCAATACGGATTACATCTATATTATGCTGAATAGCCTGTGCTCTAACAGCGGCATCCCCATGGCTCAAGGAACCGTATTTATAACTTTCTTTTTGGTTTTTCTGATCCTGAAAGGTATTGGAGTTTACCGCATCAAACAACAGATGATGCGATGCAGCTCGTTCTTTTATGGCGGAAAAATCTTGAGGTATGTCCCATGGAATGTGCAGCGAAATAGCACCCGCCGTTTGCGTTAGCGCATGCAATAGACCCACATCGTCTATTTTTTGTTCTAAACTAGCCGGTTCTCCGTGAAAGGAAAATCGGCCAAATCGGGTGCCGCCGGCACCTAAAGCCCAACTGGGAATGGCGACTTGAAAATGAGCCAGCTTGCCAATGATATCGGCTACGTGAAATCCCTGCTTGTGCAAGGTATCGGCCAAAAAGCCAAACCTTCTATTGTGATCCTCTAGATCCTCACGGTTGATTTTTTGGATGTGGTCTATATGTAACTTCATAGTGGTAATTTAATCTAAATAATTCATGGATGCGCCTTACAACCTCCATTTTATACCTTCTTTTTTTCAGTTGGGTGCGATAAAATAAAAAAAATCCCAAGAAATTTTTATTAAAAAACCCCCATGAACCAAGCTTGATTCATGGAAGGTTTCCTTGAAAAAAAACGAAACAACTTATCGTACAAAGGCGTTAGCCATGCCCCCATCTACATTAATAATGTTTCCGGTAGTTTTGTCTAAAATGCCTACTAATGCAAAAACGCCGTTGGCAATATCTTCGGGGTAAATAATCTCATTCAGAAGGTTTCTTTTAGCGTAATAGGCCGGCAAATCGTCTACGTTAATTCCGTAGGCCTTAGCACGACCTTCGGCCCAGCTTCCTTCCCAAATTTTGCTACCAACGATGACCCCGTCCGGATTCACGGTATTCACTCTAATTTTATCAACGCCTAATTCTGCCGCCAACAAGCGCGCCATGTGTTGTTGCGCCGCCTTTGCCGTACCGTAAGCCACGTTATTAGGGCCGGACACCAAGCCGTTCTTGCTGGCAATACTTATGAAATCGCCTCCCAAATCTTGTTTTTTTAAAATAGCAACACCTTGCTTTGCAAGTTCAAACTGCCCTTTAACGAGTACGTTTTGTAGCAAATCCCAATCTTTTTCGGTGGTTTCTTCCAAGGGTTTAGATATGGCTAAACCGGCACTATGCACTATAATATCAACACCACCGAATTCTAAGCAAGCTATTTCATAAGCTGCTTGGACTGAGTTGGTCTGCGTTACATCGCAAACGGCATACGTAGCAACATCGCGCTTATAGGTATTTACGGCTTCCTTTAGTCGATCTTCAGCAATATCCGTAAGCACCACATTGGCACCTTCTTCGGCGAGCTTATCGGCTATCGCCTTTCCTATACCGCCGCCGGCACCTGTGATCAGTGCTACTTTTCTGGAAAGGGCCTTCTCTTTGGGCATGCGTTGCAATTTGGCCTCTTCTAAGAGCCAATATTCAATATCAAAGGCTTCTTGTCTGGGGAGGGACGTATAGGCAGAAATAGCCTCTGCGCCGCGCATAACGTTGATGGCATTTATATAAAACTCACTGGTTACGCGGGTCGTTTGTTTGTCCTTAGAAAAGCTGAACATTCCTACGCCGGGATAGATGATAATCACCGGATTAGGGTCTCGCATGGCGGGACTGTCGGCGTGTTTGCAATTTTCGTAATAAGCTTTGTATTCATTCCGATAGGTCTCGAATGCCGGGCGCAAGACGTTTAGTATGGCATCCGAATCCGAAACGTCAGTCGTAGCATCTAACTGCAGTACCAGCGGTTGTATCTTGGTGCGCAAAAAGTGATCCGGGCAGGAAGTTCCCATAGGGGCTAACCGAGCCAAGTCTTGACTATTGATAAACTCAAGTACCACATCGGTATCGGTAAAATGACCGATCATTCGTTTTTCGGAAGAGCATAGCCCTCTAAGCAAAGGCATTAATTGCGCCGCTTTTTTCAAACGTTCTTTTTTAGGAAGACTCTCAACTTTTTGTCCGCCAAAAACACTTCCCTTTTCCTTGATTTTTTTCGCAATGTATTCCGAAGCCATTTCAATAACCTCTAAGCTATTCATATAACATTCGTAGGAGGTGTCTCCCCAGGTAAAAAGGCCATGGCTGCCAAGCACAATACCTCGTATTCCGGGATTGTCGTTCAGGCATTTTTCCAGTTGTAGTCCCAAATCAAAACCGGGCCGTTGCCAGGGAACCCAGCCCATGGTGTTGCCCCAAATTTCTTTGGTTACTTTTTCGCTGTCTTTGGCGGCCGCCACGGCAATAAGCGCATCGGGGTGCAGGTGATCTATATGCTTAAAAGGCAGTAACCCGTGCAAGGGGGTGTCTATGGAAGGCGCTTTACTGTCCAAATCATAAATACAATGATTAAAAAGTCCCACCATTCGGTCTTCATCATGCAAGCCCTGGTACACTTTTTTTAAATTCCGAAGTCGCGCTGTATAAAGTCCGGCAATCCCCGCACGGGTAAGCGTTCCAATGTCGCCGCCCGAACCTTTTACCCACATGACCTCTACCGCTGCGTTGGTGAGGGGATCTTTTTCAATGGTTTTACAACTGGTATTACCACCTCCATAGTTGGTGATGCGTAAATCCTGCCCCAGAATATTTGATCGGTATAGAAAAAGAGCCACTTCATCGTCGCCCAAACGGGCCGCATGGTCGTCGTCCCATAGATAACTCACGTTTTTGAAAGTTTTTGTACTACTATTCATAGATAAAAATATTTAAGTTCAAAAATAGCACTTTGCTATAAAGGTACTGTGCCGTACTGTTCTGTTTGAGTAAAATAAATTCCATTTTAAGTGAATTGAATTAGTTTTGGGATTGGGCAAAAAGATGTACAGGTCCCAATAGCCCGGATGGCAAAAGCGCTGATTCTTGGGTATAAAAAGGCATTGTTGTAAATGTTATTTTTTCTTTTACATCGGGTTGGGTATCGCCGATCAATCGATTGACCCAGGTGTTGGTTACCTTTATAGCGATACTTGGTAACAGGCGTTAAAATAATCAAGGGAAATCTATGTTGATTTACGGAATTAGTTGGTTGTTCTAGTGTTCACAGGATCAGTAGAAATACAAAAATTTTGTTGGGTTTTAAAGCGAATTTCTGGGAATAACGTAGAAAGGATTATTGAACTGTAGGTGCTCTTTTTTTTGGATAATATGGGCGGTTTGGACTCCCAGTTTTTCAAAATCGGTAGAAATTACGGTAATTCCGTTGAGCAAAATTTCTTTTAAAGGCGTGTCATTATAGGAGATAATACCCACATCTTTACCCAAAACGAACGAAGTGTTTTTTATTTTTTTTATGAGTACTACAAGATCATCTTCCTTCAAGTTAATGTAGGCGGTGTTTGGTTCAATTTCCCTGTGTTCAATATCTTCTATTATTTCAGAATCGTAGGCAAATTCTCCGCAGAAGCGCACAAACCCTTTTTTTATTTCTAGAGGGTGATAGGTTTTTCTTTTGAAAAGCAGCTTTATTTTTTGATACTTTTTTAAGAGCGGATTTAACTCGGTTAGCGCATCATAAATATTAGTATCAAAATCTTGATACACACATGCGATGTTATTATCGATACCCTCAATTTTCTTATCGAGTACAATGAGCTTCTCGGACGGAATATGCTTTTTAATGAAACCGATAAGATCCTCGCCGCCCTCTTCAAAATGAGCAATAATGACATAATGCGTATAATCGCGTTCCTTGCTTTTAAGGATTAAGTCTTTAAAATGGCGATAGTCGTTTTCGTAAATAAAAAAGTCGATGGTTGCGTTCTCGCCCAAGGCTTTGTAAAAAGCATCGTAGATAATTTTCTTGTGGGTACTTAATTTGTTGAATAACAAAAAGACTTTCGCTTTTAAGACCAGTCCCGTTTTTTTTATGTAAAATCCTTTACCCGGAACGGAAACGATAAGCCCCTTTTCTTTTAAATAATCGTAAGCCCGTACCACTGTATCCCGCGAAATATCGAACTCAATTAAAAGTTCGTTTACCGAAGGCAATTTGGTGTCTACCTTTAGGTTTCCATTTTCAATAGCGTTGAGAATGGCATTGATGATCTGTTTGTATTTCGGAACTTTAGAATGTTCGTTTATTTTTATATACTGCAGCATCGCTAGACTTCATTTTTTTGTCAGACCATAGCGCCAAGAACTACAATTGTGCGTAACTATAATTATGAAACTAAATTACCATAATTTATTGATATTAGTTTCTAAACACAAACAAATAGCATTAGCATGTTATTGAAAGGTATTTTTTAAAAATAACGTCAAGTTTCAAACCGTCTAAGTATGTTTAATGAATCGATTTTGAATCTAAAGATTCCCCGACCCTTGGGTCGGGGTTTCCTATTTATCGCTCCTTTGTAGAGGTCGGAACTGTCTTTTTGCAGTTCCGGGTGAGGTAAAATACAAAATTTCGGTTTTTGGTCCAAAGGCCAAAATGAAACGGGCGAAACCCGTACTGAGCGCAGTAGAAGTATACCCCTATCGCTTGCCTCGGGGATAGTCAGTTTCAAGAATTTTTTTATTCCAATACCTCCTAGTAACCTACGCTATGATGCAGGCAAACAATACCGCGGTACAGGATTATAAACAGACAGCAGAAAAAATCACGGTATCCCTTAGGACACGTAAATGAGTGCCGTGAAATTTTATGAAATACCGTGGGTGCGCTGTATTCTTAGTGCAATCTGTAGGTTTTATCTAAGAATAAATATCGGTCATCATGGATTGCCTTAAACCCTTTGCTTTCTACATTAATATCCATTACGGCCGGTTTGGTATCATTAGGTAGGGCCGCCTGCCACTCCGGGACGGTTGTTCCATTGGGATTTCCGGTCTTAACGAAATTGGCAAAAAAAGTGAGCATGGTTTTAGAAACGGAAAAATCGTCTTTGCTCCAAGCATAGTCATCGACCAAATATAAATTACCCATACAGTATTCAATTTCTGAGGCATGTGGTGCGCCAACAGGTATTGGAACGGGTGGGGCATCGGTGTCTCGTGCTACCGTACCACCGGCAAGACCGGAAGCGAGGTTATCATTGACCAAATTGGGACGAATTCTACTGAATAAGTAGCGATAAACAGGCTTATTGCTGTTTTTTCGATGCAAATCGAACCATTTCCAGGTGCTGTAGGAAATGAACTGATCCGAAGCCAGATCCGTTGCCGATTGCTCAATTTCTTTTTCAGAACTGTGTGGATACAATTTAAGCACCTCGTTAAAGTCATTAGGATACACCTCTTTAACTTTAGTTATATAATTTTCCTGCTTGTAGGGTTGTCCCTGCATAAAAGCCATACCGGGTATTTCGGCAGAATTCCAACCCACTAATAAAGGGACTTGCGCCTGATTTTTTGCAGAAAATATTTCGGGTAACGAACTTGGAAGAAAATAACCATCAATTACGGTAGGGAATCCAAATCGTTGCGATTCGTTATAAATTTCATAAATTTCTCGGGTGCTTAGTTTGCGCAATTCGGCAATACTTTTATAACCGGCCTTGTCCAAAAATTCAGCCCCTTGCTTTTCGGCTTCTTTTAAAGGAACAGGTGCCATGGTAGGGTGTATAGCCGCACCACTTTCTCCAATGGCACCGGCAATGAGGTTCTTAGAAAGCGGCGAAGCCATTTGAAGGCTTACGCCAATAGAACCGGCAGATTCACCGGCAATGGTTACTTTAGTCGGATCTCCCCCAAAAGCAGCAATATTATTTTGTACCCATTGCAAGGCTGCATTTTGATCTAAATACCCATAATTTCCTGAGGCCTTATAGGGCGCCTCGGCGCTCAGCTCCGGATGTGCCAAAAATCCAAACACATTCAAGCGATAATTAATGGTCACCACTACAATCCCTTCTTTAGCCATACTTCTACCGTCATACCGAGGTTCAGAGCCATCACCCGCTACATTACCGCCACCGTAGAAGTATACTAAAACGGGCAAATCTTTGGAGTTTCTTGTGGCCGGAGTCCAGATGTTAAGGTATAAACAATCTTCGCTTACGCCTGCGGAGCGCGACTTCATATCTCCAAAAACCTGTGTTTGCATGGGCCTTGGGCCAAAACTTTTGGTGTGTTTTACACCATTCCAAGGTGCTAGGGGTTGCGGAGCTTTCCAACGTAGTGCTCCTATGGGAGGTTGGGCAAAAGGAACACCAAAATAGGTTTGTATGCCATCTTGTGTATTGTAATTACCTTCAATAATACCGTGTTCTACCTTTACTTGTACCGCAAAAGCATTGGTGTCTTGACTGTAAATGTGCGTTTTCAGCATAAGGATCAAAAATAAAGGAATTGCTATTTTTTTCATATCTTACATTTAGATTTTTTTATTGTCTCAATTTGTTACAATAATACTTTGTTTTTTTGAAATTTTAGCATTTCTTTGGAAAAAATGTAATTTTTAAGGATCGTATTTTGAAAGAACTTCCTGAAATAACCGGTTTTATCCCCAATGTAGCTTACGATTCGGTTATTTTTGGTTTTAATGGGAAACAACTTAAAATTCTAATTTTAGAATACCACAACACCCATCTTTTTGCACTTCCGGGCGGATTTATTAGAAAGAACGAAAATTTAAACGAAGCCGTACAAAGAGGCGTAAAAGAAAGAACCGGTTTGGATAATATCTTTTTAGAACAGTTTTATACGTTTGGTGATGCCTCTCGTTCAAAACCAGGTATTATGCGCCGTATTTTGGAAGCCAACTACGGCGTAGTTGCAGAAGACCACTGGTTGTTAGGACGTTTTATATCCGTGGCCTTTTATGCGTTGATCAATTATGACAACGTGAAGCTAATGCCCGATGCGCTGTCGGACTCCATTAATTGGTACGCGGTTGATTCATTGCCTCCATTAATGATGGATCATGAGATTATTGTGGAAAAGGCAATACAAACACTTCGAGAAAACCTGGAACGAAAATTAGTAGGGATGAACCTATTACCGCCTAAATTTACCATGAAAGAATTGCAACAGGTGTATGAAGCCGTACTAGGAGAAAAGTTGCGTCGTACTGCCTTTCAACGAAAAATGTTAGGGATGGATATTTTAGAACGGCACGAGAAATTATTTATGGGAACCGCCCATAAGGCACCCTATTTATACAGTTTTAAACCCAAAAGGGAATGAGAACCATATAAAAAGGATAGGTCATTATGAGGATCGATGCTACGAGGCGAATACCTGGCCAACATTATTTGTAAACAGGAAACGCTTAGGGTGGATTTATGGTAAATAGGGTTTATGGAGTGTAAATCGTACCAAATTACAAGGATAGTAAGGATGTTTTTTTAATAATCAACCCGTTATTTATTTTGACATAATGTCTTCCATTTTTACCCTGCCCTAAAGGATATAGCGAAGAAATCTTTATTATTTCCAAACGGATCCGGGCAAATGATAACGATTTTAGGATCAAATTAGTACAAAAGACTAAAAATGTACAACAGATTTCATCCTATGCAGACTATGAAACATAAGAATTTAACAAAAACTACATGATAATGAAAAGAAATGATTTTTTAAAACAACTCGGAATGCTCACCGGTGGTAGCCTTTTACTTGCGGAAAGTGCCCTAGCTTCACCAGGCTTGTGGAAACTGCCAAAATTGGTGAAACAGTTGGGCATACAACTTTTTTCCTTACCCAAAATGTTAGAAGCCGATTTTGAAGCTACCATAGCCATGCTGTCCAAAATGGGATATTCGGAAATAGAATTGTTTGGCCCCTATACGTTTAGTGCACCCAGCGCACAAGAGCGTTGGAAAGCGGTTACGCCCATGTTGGGTTTTAATGGCAGTGGTTATTTTGGCCTTAGGGAGCAAGAAGTAAAAGCGATTTTTAAAGCGCACCAAATTACAATCCCATCCATGCATACCGATTTGGACACCTTAGAAAACCACATGGAAAGTTTGGGTAACGCAGGGCAAGCCCTCGGGGCAACCTATGTGGTGTTGCCGGCCATACCCGACGAAAGAAGGCAAACTCTAGACGACTATAAGGCGATGGCAGATACCTTTAACAAAATTGGAAAAAGCGCAAAAGAGGTTGGGTTAAAATTTGCCTATCATAATCACGGCTATGGCCTAAGTCCGGTAGACGGACAAATTCCATTGCATCTTATTTTAGATCATACAGACCCCGAACTTGTTTTTCTAGAAATGGATATCTTTTGGACTATAGCCGGAAAGGCAGACCCTATTGCTTATTTAAAAAAGTATAAAAACCGGTATCATTTAATGCATGTAAAGGACATGAAAGAACATCAAACCTTTTCCGGAGACGGCGGTGATGCGGCGCAATGGATTGCCTTGTTTCCGAATATGGCCTCTTGTGGCGAAGGGGTTTTAGACCTAGAGGCTATTATTCCTGCGGCATTGGACAACGGCGTAAAGCATTTCTTTGTAGAACAGGATATGGTAGCAGATCCTGAAGTAGCATTGAAAAAAAGTAGTACATACCTATCCAAACTTTAGGGATTTTGGGAACAAAATAGGATAACCGGCGAGAAGCTACATTTTATCGATCCAAATATGCTTAAAAAAATGATTCGAAAATGTTGATATCTCGGTGATACCTAGCGGGAATGGCAGGGTAAACCATAGTTTTTAATTGCCTATATGTGGTATTCATAACAGTACGGAACGGTAGTATTGGCTATAAAAGGTAACATTGTATATCCTTAATTTTCAGGAATAACTTAAAAAGCTCACGTCAATGGCAACATTCAAAATCAACTTAGTAACATTAAAACGGACTATACTCTTATGGCTCATGGTATTCTCGCTACCCGCTTTAGCCCAAACACAAGTACAGAACCTACAAGTAGAATATCAGACGAATCCAATAGGGTTGGATAGTGCATCGCCTAGATTTAGTTGGCAGCTTGTTTCCTCATCCGCAGAAAGGGGTGTTTTTCAAAGCGGATATCAGATAAAGGTGATAGATGAACAAGGTACAGAAGTTTGGAATTCGGGTAAGGTTGAGACTGATGTTTCTCTGGGTATTGCCTATGCCGGTCGCCCTTTACAGCCGGTAACCCGATATACCGTTAGCCTTGCGGTTTGGGATCATAGAAATACGATAGTAAGCACTTCGTCTTGGTTTGAAACAGGGTTGCTAAATCCCGATCCTTCACTAGTAACTTGGGATGGTGCCCAATGGATTGGCGGAGGTGATGAGGACATGGTTTTGGCATCACATTACTTGTCAGTGTTTAAGCTAGCGTACGCATTGCAGTTAGATAAGGCATCTAAGAGTACCAAAGCGGCATTTGTTTTTGGAGCAAACGATAGGCGTTTGATGGATCGAAACAAGAACATACAAGGGGTGCAAAGCGGTAAAAATCAAAATTATATCGCTTTTGAATTGGATATTGAAGGGGTAAATGAGCAAAAAAAGGAAGGGTTTGCTCAATTTAAGGTGTATCGTGTAGGCTATGCCCAAACGGATCGATCTGATGTGCCTTTTAAAAGTTTCAATATCCCACAGCGTTTAATTAATTCAAAAAATAAATACGACAAACATCAATTTTACGTGGAATGCAATTTTGGGATTTTTGAAGTCTATCTCAATGAAATTAAGAACGAAAACAAATTGGTATTCACGGAAAATCCAAATCCATCCCCATTTGCCGATAACGGACTTAATCTTAATCCGGTGGGTAAGGGCAATGATTACATTAGTTTTCCTATGGTTGCAGACATCGGATTTTGGCTGCCTCAACAACAGAAGGCATCATTCGCTGATGTTACCCTAAGAAATTACAGAACACCTTATAATGTCTTATTTAATGAGTCTCCTCAAAATACAGATTATCAAGGAATATTTAAAGAATTTGCAGATAATAGCGACCTACACATTGTTGATCAAACCTATCACGTAAACGGAGGCACCTCAGGGGTCTTAATCTTGGCAAATCCAAGTAAAAATGGGACACCGATGCTGCGAACCTCATTTACAACTTCGGAAAAAAAAATAAGAAAAGCCAGACTCTATATTACGGCAAGAGGTATTTATGAGGCGTACTTAAACGGAATAAGAGTTGGGAACGATTATTTCAATCCGGGACTTACCCAGTACAATAAAACCCAGATGTATCAAACCTATGATGTTACAGCTTTGGTGACTCAAAACAGCAAAAATGCATTGGGGATATGGCTCAGTGAAGGTTGGTGGAGCGGCAATATTACCTACCGTGGCGAAAATTGGAATTATTTTGGGGACAGGCAATCCGTGTTGTCCAAATTGGTTATAACCTATAGCGATGGATCTGAGAAAGTTGTTGCATCTAATGATACGGATTGGAAATTGTTTACAGAGGGTCCTATACGATATGGTAGTTTTTTTCAAGGGGAAATTTACGATGCAGCTAAAGAAGCTGCAATTACAAATTGGAACAATCCGGATTTTGATGATACCTCATGGAAACCGGCTGTAGAAGTGCCGTTAAAGGGTACGGCTGTTGTGGGTAGTTATCAAGATCCACAGGGACGCACCATATCCTTAGACTATGAAACCCAAAAAATTACGGGTCAGATCGGAGAAAACGCCAAACAGGTTAAAACGCTTACCGCACTACGGATGAACGAAGTACGACCCGGTGTATATGTGTATGATATGGGACAGAATATGGTGGGTGTGCCTCAAATAACCTTGCAAGATGGTAAACCAAAGGATACCATTACATTGCGATTTGCCGAAGTGCTTTATCCAGATCTACCAGAATATGGAGATCATAAAGGTATGGTAATGCTAGAGAATATAAGGGCGGCACTTGCACAGGATCTATACATAAGAAAAGGAGGCGTAGAGGTTATTCAGCCAAGATTTACCTTTCATGGGTATCGGTATATAGAAATAACAGGCATAAACGCTCCGTTACTTTTAGAAAATGTAAAAGGACTTGTAATCAGCTCTGTTGGGGATCTGGCCTCTTCTTATGAAACTTCCAATGATTTGGTCAACAAACTTTGGGAAAATGTAACTTGGTCTTTTAGAGGTAATTTTTTGTCTATTCCAACAGATACGCCGGCTCGAAATGAGCGTATGGGCTGGAGTGGAGATATTAATGTTTTTGCCAAGGCAGCCACTTTTTTGGGTGCTGTGCAACCTTTTTTAAGACGTCATTTAATAGCCATGCGAGATATGCAAGCCCCCACCGGGCGGTTTACCGATGTAGCACCTGTGGGCGGTGGCTTTGGCGGAACCCTATGGGGAAGTGCCGGCATTGTAATACCTTGGGAATTATACCAACAATATGGTGATGTAGCGGTGTTAAAGGAGCACTATGACGCTATGAAGGCTTATGTCGCATTTTTGGCTACCAAAGAAAATGAAAACGGCGTTTTAGACGAAGGGCCTTTGGGCGATTGGTTAAGCCCTGAAAATGATAAGAACGACAATACGGCCATGTGGAATGCGTACCAAGTGTATAATCTCGACATTCTGGCTAAAACGGCCACAATACTCGATAAAAATGAAGAGGCAACCGAATTCCGAAAGCAATATAATCTTAGAAAGACTTTTTTTAACCAAACTTATGTACACCCTGTTTCGCATAAAACCCAACACACGGGTCATGTTGGTTTTCGGTTTGACCCCCCACCACCGGAAGATCAACGTAAAAAGTTAGGTGATTTGGTAGATACTCAGGCATCCTATGCCATTCCGTTGGCGCTAAATGTATTTAACGAAGTACATAAACCCGCTGCGGTAAATCATTTAGTCGATGCTGTTTCTAGAACAAATAGGGATGATTTAGGGAAATTGAGACCTGAATATTCCTTAATGACCGGATTTATAGGTACCGCTTCATTAAATGAAGCACTATCAGCCAATGGCAAGCATGCCGAAGCCTATAGGGTATTACAGCAAACATCGTACCCATCATGGCTATACTCTGTAGTCAATGGAGCAACAACGATTTGGGAACGTTTAAATTCGTATACCGTTGAAGAAGGGTTTGGAGGCAATAACAGTATGAATTCGTTTAATCATTATTCTTTTGGTGCCGTGTTGGCTTGGATGTATAATTATTCCTTAGGAATTCAAAGAGATCCGGATAATCCCGGTTTTAAACATTTCATGTTAAGACCAACACCAGATCCGGATGGTGTAATGACATGGGCTAAAGGGTATTATGATTCCACCTATGGAAGAATTGAAAGCGAATGGCGCAAAGACGAGAAAAAGTTACGATACCTAACCACCATACCTGCCAATACCACGGCTACCTTATATTTACCTGCAACAGCTCTAAAAAATGTGACGGAAAGCGGTAAAAAGATAAAAAAGAGCAAAGGAGTAACCTTATTAAGACAGCAAGAAAATCATCTTGTTTTTGAGTTGAGTTCAGGATCCTTTGTGTTTGAAGTGGTAGAATAAAGCATGTTCGAGATTTAAATTTTTAGGGAAGTAAACACAATTTCAGTGTTTCATATCGGCAAGAACCAAACTATAAATCAATAAAAGTAACTCGCATTTTTGAACCTACAGCATTAAAATTAAATTAACTTAAAAGACAAACTAATAATGAAAAGAACAAAAAAAATTGTAGTTGCCATTATTTGGATAGTAACGTTTCCCTTTGCCAATGCCCAAGAAGTGATAACGGGCGAACATATAGCGGTTACCCAAACCGAATCGGGAAAAGTAAGAGGGTATATCCACAACGGAATTTATACCTATAAAGGCATCCCTTATGCACAAGCTGAACGTTTTTTACCACCTTCCAAATTAACCCCTTGGGAGGGCGTAAGGAGCTCAACAACATATGGTCCAGTAGCGCCTTTGGTTACACCCACAACAACTGTGCAGGACGAATCCGAATTTGTGTTTGATCATGATTGGGGGTATACGAATGAAGATTGCCTACGTATTAATGTTTGGACACCGGAAATTTCTGATGGCAAAAAAAGACCGGTGCTGTTTTGGATTCATGGCGGTGGATTTACCGCAGGATCTAGTCAGGAATTACCTTCTTATGACGGTGAAAACCTAAGTAAAAAAGGGGATGTTGTGGTTGTTTCCATAAATCATAGAATTAATGTTTTAGGATTTTTGGATCTTTCTGCATATGGCGAGAAATATAAACATTCTGCCAATAACAGTATGTTGGATATTGTTGCTGCTTTGGAGTGGGTAAAAACGAATATAGCCAACTTTGGGGGCGACGCGGATAACGTGACCATTTTTGGGCAATCTGGGGGAGGAGCCAAGGTAAATACCCTTATGGCAATGCCAAAGGCTAAAGGGCTATTTCATAAAGCCATTAATCAAAGTGGTGCGTTTCGTACTGCCGTTTTGGAAAAGGAGGTAACCCAAAGTATTGCCAAAGAAGTGTTGACGGTCTTGGGATTAAGGGAATCTCAGGCAGACAGTTTGCAAAAAATTCCGTTTTCCGTCCTAAGTGAAGCCAGTAGTAAAGCATTGCAAACCGTGGCCAATAAACTGGCTGCTCAAGGTACACCTGTTGTTGGTTTTGGACTTAACTGGGGTCCTAGTGTGGACGGCGAAGATATTCCGCATCAGGTTAACTCCAAAGAAGCCTACGGTATTTCTAAAGATATTCCATTACTCATTGGAACGGTTAAAAATGAGTTTGCCCCTTTTGCCAATATGAGGTTTGTAAATGCGACCGAAGCTGAGATTATGGCACATATTAAAGCGCAGTATAAAGATAATTCAGAGGCATATATTAAGGCGGTAAAAAAAGCCTATCCCGCAGATACCGATCCTAAAGATTTGCTAGATGTAGATACTATGTTTAGACCCGGTGCCGTGGCGCAAGCCAATACAAAGTCGGCCATTGCCGGTGGAGCTCCGGTATATATGTATTTGTTTACTTGGCAGTCTCCGGTTTTTGACGGAAAATATAAGTCCTTGCACTGTATGGAATTGCCTTTTGTTTTTGATAATGTGGAACGTGCCAAAAACATGACCGGCGGAGGTAAAGAAGCACATATACTAGCAGATAAAATGAGCAGGGCGTGGATTAATTTTGCCAAAACAGGAGATCCCAATCACGACGGTATACCAGAATGGCCTAAATATAATATCAAAAACACAGCTACAATGCATTTTGATAACACGACTGGTGTAAAGCCGCAATTAGACAAGGAACTATTTGCGTTGGTAGCACAAAATCAATAATTAAAATAAAAAATTGGAAACGAGTTATGCTACAAAGCGTAACATGCTAGAGAAAGATTTTTGGCGAGTTCCATCTAACCACCTAACTGATATAAATATAAACAGATGAAACTAAAGGACAGGTTTTTTTTACAATTTTTTCTAGTCGGCGTATTGGTTCTTTCCGGATGTAAGCCCAAATATACAACTGAAGAGAAAGAGGGTTTTGTACTAATAAAAAATAAAGAAGGGAAGACATTAGGGTATAACACAAATTCGGGGGTTCGTATTTTAGAAGTGGATCGTTTTGCATTTAAAGATTTAAATAAAAATGGCCAACTCGACGCCTATGAGGACTGGAGGCTTCCCGTAGAGGAACGTGCCAAAGATCTATCAAAAAAACTATCCACAGAAGAGATTGCAGGCCTAATGCTATATAGCTCTCATCAGTCCATTCCCGGAGGAGCCAATAGGGCATTTGGACCGGTAACTTATAACGGTAAATCTTTTGCAGAAAGTGGAGCCCTAGCAAGTGATTTATCAGATGCCCAAAAAGAGTTTTTAGAAAAAGATAACCTGCGTCATGTGCTTATCACAACGGTAGAAAGTCCAGGGATTGCGGCGCAATGGAATAACAACGCCCAAGCTTTTGCCGAAAAATTGGGTTTTGGGATACCGGTAAACACAAGTTCCGATCCCCGACATGGCAGTGATGCCAGCGCAGAGTTTAATGCAGGTGCGGGTGGAAAAATATCTATGTGGCCTCATTCTTTGGGTCTTACGGCCACTTTTGATATCGATCTTATGAAGCAGTTTGGGGAAATTGCCTCCAAAGAATACAGGGCTCTAGGCATAACAACGGCCTTGTCGCCACAAATAGATCTGGGAACGGAACCCAGATGGTACCGCTACCCGGGCACTATGGGCGAGGATCCAAATTTAGCAGCTGCAATGGCTCGAGCTTATGTAGATGGATTTCAATCCTCCAATGATAACAGCGGATGGGGATTTCAAAGTGTCAATGCCATGGTAAAGCATTGGCCGGGTGGAGGGCCTGAAGAAGGTGGTCGGGATGGTCATTTTGGCTATGGTGCTTATGCCGTATATCCGGGCAATAATTTTAAAGACCACATAAAACCATTCACAGAAGGGGCTTTTAAGCTAGAAGGCCCTACCAAAATGGCTTCTGCCGTAATGCCTTATTACACCATCTCGTTTGGACAGGATACTAAAAATAACGATAATGTAGCGAACGGATTTAACAAGTATTTAATTACAGATGTCCTTAGAGGACAATATGGCTACGAGGGTGTCCTGTGTACAGATTGGGGTATTACACGAGATATATCAGCCATAGACGTATTCGAAGGAAAACCGTGGGGAGTGGAGCAACTGACGGAGGCAGAACGCCATTTTAAGGTCATTGAGGCCGGAATGGATCAATTTGGCGGCAACAATGACATTGGGCCAATTCTAGAAGCCTACCAAATGGGAGTGACGGCACATGGGGAAGCGTACATGAGGATAAGATTTGAAACCTCGGCTGTTCGTTTGCTTCGGAATATTTTTAACGTAGACCTTTTTGAAAACCCATATTTGGAAGTGTCCGAAACCGAAAAAACGGTTGGGAATCCGAATTTTATGCAAGCCGGTTTTGAGGCACAGGTAAAATCTGTGATTCTGCTTAAAAATCAGGATAAGACCTTACCTCTAAAAGCACGGTTGAAAGTTTATGTTCCTCAAAGGTACGTCCCATCCACCAAAAACTGGTGGGGTATTGTTACGCCTGCAAAAACGGAGTATCCCTTTAATCTTGAAATTGTTAAAAAATATTTTGAGGTGGTAGAAAATCCAGCAGAAGCAGATTTTGCATTGGTAGGTATAAAAAGTCCGGATGGGGGTGTAGGTTATGATAGAGCAGATTTAGAAAAGGGAGGAAATGGGTATGTTCCCATCACCTTACAATATGGCGAATATACCGCCAGTACCGCTCGTGAAGTAAGTTTAGCAGGGGGTAGCCCACTGGAAAATTTCACCAATAGAAGTTACAAAGGTAAAAAAGTGATCGCCTCTAACCATTCCGATATGAAATTGGTAAACGACACCAAGAAACTCATGGGAAATAAACCCGTAATAGTCAGTATAAATGTTTCTAACCCAATGGTATTTTCCGAAATAGAACCAAGTGCTTCCGGAATTCTTGTTCACATGGGAGTTCAGGATCAGGCATTAATGGATTTAATAACCGGACAGTCCGAGCCTTATGGTCTGTTGCCATTTCAAATGCCGGCAGATATGCTTACGGTTGAAGCCCAAAAGGAAGATGTCCCAAGGGATATGACTCCTTTTACAGACACGGAAGGCAACACCTACGATTTTGCTTTTGGACTTAATTGGGAAGGAATTATAAACGATGAAAGAGTCACAAAATATAAATAGCTTGTTGTAAGTCAAACACATTACCTAGAAATAGTACAGCGGTTTGTTAACCGCTGTTTTTTTTAGGCGGGATTGCTAGGGATACTGCTCGTTAAAAAAGACTCCTTTACCTATATTTGCCATCTGTATCACAATAAAAGGATTATCAAAAAAAGGTAGTAGGCGCAGCTTGCGTGAGTAAAAAAGGGTGCACACCTGTAGCCGCTATGGATGATTCGGAATTTCTCAAGGAAATTGCACCATAAAAGAGGATAAATGAGAATTCGTTAGGGAGTCCTAATTTTGATTGCAGTAATGTAAAACTCGTATTTAAGATGAGATATCGTATAATTAATTGGGCAACTAAACGTAGAAATAGCGTACATCGCGTCCTTGTTTTTGGTTTGTTCCTAGTTGTTTTTGGGCAATGCGGAAGACAGCCAAAAGAAGCTAAAACACTAGAGATAATTGAACCTTCGGCTTTGGGAACACGAGATACATTAGAATTGGTGCAATACCCTCCAAATCATGTAAATGCCCCTGAGGGTATGGTTTGGATTCCCGGTGGTACTTTTGTGCAGGGAGCGGTTTCCGATGATCCTATGGCGATGTCGCACGAAAAACCGGCACATCCTGTAGCGGTCGATGGATTTTTTATGGATATTCATGAGGTTACCAATGCCGATTTCGCAAAATTTGTAGCAGAAACCGGCTATATTACACTTGCAGAACGAGAGGTAGATTGGGAAGTATTAAAAGCGCAACTGCCAGAGGGAACGCCCAAACCCCACGATTCACTTATCCAACCCGGTTCGCTTACCTTTCGAAAAGCAAAAAGCACTGTGGCCAATTTGTATGATTTTTCGCAATGGTGGATGTGGCGCATTGGTGCCAATTGGAAACATCCGAAAGGCCCCGATAGCGATATTAAGAATAAAGAAAACCATCCTGTAGTGCATATCGCCTATGAAGATGCTTTAGCATATTGCGAATGGGTAGGTAGAAGACTGCCTACAGAGGCAGAATGGGAATATGCCGCCAGGGGAGGGCATAGAAATAGGATTTATGTATGGGGCAACACACCGGAGGCATTAGCCACTCATGCCAATACGTGGGAAGGAGAGTTTCCTGTGGCTAATACGAAAACAGACGGGTACGAAGGCAGTGCCCCCGTAAAATCGTATCCTCCGAATGAATTTGGTTTGTATGATATGGCAGGAAATGTATGGGAATGGACCAGCGACTGGTATAACGTATCTTATTTTAAAGAATTACAGCAAACAAATACTACTGTGCGCAACCCTAAAGGAGCTCCGGCACCCTATAATCCAACGAACCCGTATGCAGAAGAAAAAGTAATTCGGGGAGGCTCTTTTCTTTGTAATGCTTCGTATTGTGCCAGTTATAGGATTTCGGCCCGTATGGCTACGACCCAAGATTCGTCCTTAGAACATCTGGGGTTTAGGACGGTGGCTATCCCAGAAATGGTGAAAAACTAAAATAACTAAGCGTTACATGCAGATGTTTAAATGAAATTTATGACACATTTTAGTCCCGAACTTGTGGTTAATTCACCGGGTAGAATTAATATTATCGGGGAACATACGGATTACAATCTAGGCTTTGTATTGCCAACGGCCATCGAAAAAAGCATCACTTTTAAGTTTCAAAAAAATGGCTGTAAAACGAAATGTCATATCTATAGCCAAAACTTTGATGTCGGTTTTGTAGTTCATTTAGAGGCTATAAAAAAGAGTGCCGTAGCATGGGAAAATTATGTTTTAGGAGTTTTGAATGAAATTGCAAAAAGATCGAATGGGTTGGCTGGTTTTGATTGTATCATTGAAAGTAAATTACCCACAGGATCGGGTATTAGTTCGTCGGCTGCCTTGGAGTGTGGCTTAGCCTACGGCCTAAATGAACTTTTTGATCTGGGATTAACCAAAATGGATATCGTAACACTTGCAAGAGATGCCGAACATCGCTTTGTGGGCACTCAATGTGGTATTATGGATCAATTCGCTTCGGTCATGAGCAAGGAAGGGCATGTAATTTTATTAGATTGTAAAACCCTTGAACCTACCTATATTCCATTTCAGATTGCGCCCTACACCCTTGTCTTGCTCAATACAAACGTTACCCATAATTTGGCGTCTAGCGCATACAATACCCGAAGGATGGAATGCGAAAAGGGGGTGCGCCTTCTGCAACAATACTTTCCCGAAATTAAATCACTTAGAGAGGTTACCAAAGCCATGCTAGAAAGGGGTAAGGAGGATATGGATAGTACAGTTTACCATCGTTGTTCTTATATTGTTGCCGAAAATGATCGGGTTTTAGAGGCTGCCGCTGCATTGCATAAAAATGATATTAAGGAACTGGGTCGCATTTTATATGAGGCACATGACGGGATGCGCAATGATTACGAAATCAGTTGCCCGGAGCTCGATTTTTTAGTCGATTTTTCTAAAGGTATTCCGGCGGTAGTGGGTGCCCGTCTCATGGGGGGTGGTTTTGGAGGATGCACCATTAATTTGGTACACCAAGCGTACAAGGATAGCTATATAGCACAAGCTTCGGAAGCCTATGAACAACAGTTCGGTAGAACGCTTTCGGCATTTGAAGTAACACCTAGCAAAGGCACTTCCATAGTCTAGATTGGGATGGAACAAAATGTATCGTAAAGGATAGCCCATCAAATTTTAGAATAACTTTTTATAACTTTAATCGTAAGGTTTTTTACGAATACGCTACTTTTGCAATTGATACTTTTTAGAATACATAGATCATGTCAGAAAAAATAGAAAAAGTTAAAACATTGATTATCGGGTCAGGTCCGGCGGGCTATACGGCAGCCATTTATGCTGCAAGAGCCGATCTAAAACCACTTCTATATACAGGTATGGAACCCGGAGGGCAATTGACTACTACCACAGAAGTGGATAATTTTCCTGGGTATCCCGATGGGGTAGATGGGCCCACAATGATGGTTCAACTACAGCAACAGGCGGAACGATTTGGAACGGAAGTTCGGATTGGTATGGTAACTGCGGTAACGCTTAGCGACGAGCTAGGAGGCATCCACAAGGCCACTGTTGATAACGGTACCGTAATTGAAGCTGAAACTATTATCATTGCTACGGGGGCTACAGCCAAGTATCTGGGCATTCCTAGTGAGCAGCGTTTGCGTGGCGGTGGCGTATCGGCCTGTGCCGTGTGCGACGGTTTTTTTTATAAAGGACAAGATGTGGCCATCGTTGGTGCAGGCGATACGGCCGCGGAGGAAGCGTCCTATTTAGCCAATATTTGCAAAACGGTAACCATGTTGGTGCGCCGCAATGAAATGAGGGCTTCAAAAGCCATGCAACATCGGGTGAATAGCTTGAAAAATATTGATATTCGGTACAATACCGAGGTTGATGAGGTTTTGGGAGATCAGGTGGTAGAAGGGCTTCGTATCGTGAACAATCAAACGGGCGAAAAAGAGGATATTGCCATAACCGGGTTATTTATTGCCATTGGTCATAAACCCAATACCGACATTTTTAAAGGTCAGTTAGATATGGACGAAACCGGCTATTTAATCACCAAGGGAAAATCTACAAAAACCAATAAACCAGGGGTTTTTGCCAGTGGTGATGCGCAGGATAAGGAATATCGTCAAGCCGTTACGGCAGCGGGAACAGGCTGTATGGCTGCCTTAGATGCAGAACGCTATTTAGCCACCATAGAATCTCCTGAAGAAGTTTCTAATTTACGGTAAGACTAGCGCAAAACAGAAAAAACCGTCCCATGGAAATTATAAAAATTTCAGATTGGGGCGGTTTTTTTTGATTTAATTTAGACGCTTATAGTTTTCAGAAAACGTTCTGTTTCCTTCGGCGTCTAGTGATATTTGACGATAATTTTTTTCATCAATCTGAAGTTCAAAGGTAAATACACTTAGGGTATCTGCAATTTTACGCATAGATGCAGACATATACTCTAAGGATTCCGTTAGCGAATTGTCTGTGGTCTTATACGAACCGTAACCAAACCATTCCACCGAATCTGTGGGAACGTAGCGTGTCCACATTACTTTCCCGTTATAGTACATCTTAATTTGGCGGTAACCGTTAGTGGCCGGTACCGTATCAATCACTTCATTATTGTCGTAATTGTAATGACTTACGAGTTCCCATGTGCCTTCAATGGAAGGTTGTAACGGAAGCTTTGGTGCTTCATTTGTGGTGGCAGAAACCAAAAGCACCATCAAAAACGTAGTTAAAAATAGTTTTTTCATGGCAGTGTTATTTTAAAAGATTAATTTTTTGAATAGCAAAAAGTTACGAATAATTTTAGTATATCCATAATTATTTAGTTGAATAATTATGAATATGAAACAAAATAAATAAAATAGCCTTTTTGAAATTGCTAGTATGTATTTAAAACATGCGCTAGGCGATAAATATCTTCCGATGTATGTGCTGCGCTAAGGACAATTCTGCTCATAGTAGCTGCATTTTCTCGGGGATACTTAAACGAAGTAACCAGAATATGATGTTCCTTTAAAAACCGGGTGCGTTGCGTATCCGAAAAGCTGAATGCCGGATGACCTTCCATATAATTGAAAGGCGTTTTATCTTTTAATAGGTTCAGAAAATAGGAAAGGTGCTGCTGTAATAGAGCTCTTCGTTGCTTGTATATGGAGGCAGCCTCGATGAGGGTGGCCATGTAGGCTGGTGCAGAGGGACTAGCCCCTCCGAAAAAATCTGTATCTGAAATTTCTTGTATTCGTGTTCTAGACCCAAAAAGCGCTCCTGCCTGCACCCCCATACTTTTACCAAGTGAGGCGCACACGATCAATTCCTTGGGTTCAAGAGCTGCTAACATAGCATATACACCTCCTCCTTGCGTACCTATGATACCAAAACCGTGAGAATCGTCTACCACAAGAATGATATCCCGCAAGGGAAGTGATTTTAAACTTTCAAAATGGGGATAGTTGTTGCCCGAAAAATCGATGGCATCCAGAAAAAGGACTGGAGGGTGTCTCTGCGGCGTTGCCAAATGCTCGCTTACTCCAATATGAAGTGCCGTGAAGGTGGCATAGGGTTTTATTTTGGTCTGATAGAGTGCCGAATGCGTATTGGGGGCATAAAATAGTTTTCCAGCCCTATTTCCAAAATAATTACGCACTGCTTGTCCCGCTAAATAACCGGACGAGAGGGTAATACAAGCCTCGGATCCTGCCATTTCGGCCAAATGATCTTCGGCTAATTGGAATACTGAAAACCGAATGTTGGACTTTCGCGAAGCCCCGTAATTGGTACCGTATTTGCGAATATTCCTAATGAGTATATCCTGAAAAGCGACATCGGTTTGTATGCCTAAATAGGAAGTACCGCCAAAGTATAGGTGTGTTGTACCATTAAGATCCAATGCGCGTCCGGGAAAATGATCTACGTAATGTGTCATTATCGTAATCGTATACCGCTGCCGCCTATTTCCGGGAAAACGATTTTTCCGTAGTCCAGCAATTTCACCCCATCGGCGATATCAGCCTTTAATAACAAGGCGCCATCCATATCCACATAATCTAATTGCGGTAATAATTGAGCTATGGCAGATATGCCCACGGTAGATTCCGTCATACAGCCTACCATAACTTTTAGCCCTAATTCCTTCGCTTTTTGTATCATTCGCAAGGCTGGGGTTAGTCCGCCACATTTTGTTAATTTTATATTGATGCCGCTAAAATGCAATCCACATTTGTCTACATCGCACTCAACAATACAACTTTCGTCCGCAATAATAGGCAGCACACTTTGGTGTATTACCTGCTCCATACCCTTCCAGTCATCCGCAGCTAAGGGTTGTTCTATAAATTCTACACCCAAAGCTTGTAATATAGGAGCGTTTAGGATGGTTTCTCTTGCCGTCCATGCTCCATTGGCATCAACCCTAAAAATGGCATTGGTATGGGTTCTAAGTTCCCGGATAATGGCTACATCATCTTTAGTCCCCAATTTTATTTTATAAATTGGCCATGGCATTTCCTCCATTTTAGCTACCATTTTCGTGATGCTGTCTATGCCTATAGTGTAATTGCTAATAGGGTAGTTGGTCATTTTGGTACCCCAAATCTCATACAATGGTTTTCCCAATAATTTACCATATAAATCATGAGCCGCCAAATCTAAAGCACAAATTGCAAAATTGCTGAGTCCTTTAGATACGATAAAGGCATGAAAAAGCTCGGGTTTGCTAAAAGAAAAGGATTCTATCGCTGTTGAAATGGCTTCAATTTCTCTCGCCATGCTTTCATAGGTAATATTGTAGTACGGGTTCGAAGTGGCTTCGCCGTACCCTGTAAAGCCGTCTATGGTTAAACTCACAATTAGGGTATCTTGAAAATCATGGGATTCTCGGGAAATACTAAAAGTGTGCTTTAAGGGGAGAATATATTTTTTAATGCCAATTTTCATACGATTATGTTCCTACAATTAATTGTACACGAATATAGCGAAACTGCATCTTGAAAAAAATGAAAACCTGCCAAATGTGACAGGTTCTTGTTCATTTTTGTTCTTTGATTTCGATGTAAATGGCGTTTAATATTTAGAAATTTTTCCGGATATGGCATTCTTTTGCTGTACAAGGGCATCACCGGTATAGGAAACATCGCCGCCGCTGCTAGCCTCTGCCACTAAAGCTTCGGAAACATTCACGGAGATATCGGCACCACTGCTGGCCTTTGCATTGCCAATTTTGGTATAAAACTCGCCGGCCTTAATGGCTGCGCCGCTGCTGGCATGAGCAATAATACTATGGGCTTCACCAGACAGCCTGATATCGGCACCACTGCTTGCATCTGCCTTGGCTTCATTGGCTTTCAAAACTACGATAAGGCTAGATCCACTACTGGCACTGAGCCTAATTTCATCGGTTTGCAGCAATTGTTGCGCTATAAGATCTGCGCCACTTGAGCTTTCTAGACTTCTAATTTCAGGAAGGGTAACATGAATTTTTTTGGTAGCCCGGCCAATGTTCTTAAGTGCATGTACACGAAGTTTTCCATCCCTTATGTCCGTGGCTATAAGATCGATGATATTTTCATCGGCCTCTACGATGATCGCAAAGGTGCTTCCTTGATGTACATAAACATCCAAACCTTCCGAGGCTGAAACTGCCGTAAATTCCTCCATAATTGATCTGTTTTCTTCGGCTACGACGCCGTTTCCTTTTTGACCCTCACCGAGGAGGATATCGAATCCGCAAGAAGAAAGGAAGAGCGCTACTAAAAAGGCCAGTGTTATTTTTACTAATGTGGTCATGGTATCTATTTTTTTTGTAAAATTCGGTTAGTGATCTAAGCCCCGCTACTTTTTAATACCCAATTGTAGGATAAGCAAGCCGAGCTGTGATTTTTGTTTTTATTCTTTGGATTTAATTTGAATGCCTTCTTCGCCAATTTTTACTTTAAGGGTTTGGGTATCGCTATTCACATGAATATCGATACCATTTTCGTTGCTAAGAATCTTTCCGTTCGTTGTGTCTTCCGATCCCGTTGCGGGACAATTTAGGCATTTTAATTCCCCGTCCGAACCTACAACCCACGTATAGTTTACCATGTCTCTTCGGTAGATGTTTTTGTCGTTTGTGGTAGTGCGACCTATATGTCTTTTGGTGGAAGGGTCTAGTGCTATAACACTTCCTTCCGGCAAATACACGGTGGCCCTAACTTCCTGATTTCGGACTTTATGCGCTGCGTTTGTGCTCAGGAAATTATCGAGTATGATATGATTACCGTTCACTTGGTACCCGTAATTGATCGCTGCCGATTTTTCTTTAGCTTCTTTTTGTGACCGTCCGTCCGCATCTTTACGAACACGTATTTGAGGGATGGAGTCTTCTGATTTTTTGATATCGAATAGCAAATTGTCTGCAAACAACATGCGTCGGTCATTTTCATCATAGCTCACTGTCATGCCATTGATACCTCTGTGCTCTTGGCGCTCAGTTAATTCACTTGTTTTTACAGAAATACGAACCGTATCGCTATAGTGACGCAATGGTAGTACTTCTGTGGTTGTAGTGCTTCCGGTATAGGCATGGGCAGAGGCTTGCTGAATACCCAACACCGTCAAACCAATTACGGACAACAACCATAAACCTAACAGGGAAAATTTAGCGACATTTCCGATGGATTTCAGATTGGTAACCAAAATTTTTAAGCCTAGGTACATTAGGAAAAAAAGCGGAATTCCTACCGCAAAAAAGCTCAACAACGACACGAGCCAAATGGGGGCATTGGTAGCATTTACTAAGTAATAAAAATCGATACCGGGAATATGAATACTATCCAAAATCCCTAAGGTAAAAAGACTCACAAACATACCTATCAATCCGGATGCGCCGATAATAATGAGAAGGATGCCTACCAACTTTCCGATAACTTTAAAGAGAAACATAATAAGGTCTCCTATGGCATTAAAAAAAGTTTGTCCGCTACTTTTTACCTGATTTCCCATTTTCTGGTAGTCTGCATTCTTCACCTTGTCGGCCACATCGTCCAAGCCTTCTTTTACTTTACGTTCTATATTGCTTATGTTTACAGGTTGGCCGCGCATATCTAACTTTTGGGAGGTAGTTGCCGCTTCCGGAACTAAAATCCACAACAAAACATACGCGATAAACCCAAAACCGGTGAATAGTGCAAAAAATAAGAATATAAGCCGGATCCAGAGCACATCAAAACCGAGGTAGTGCTCTAATCCGGAACACACACCGCCAATATATTTAGCGTCAAAATCCCTATATAATTTTTTATTCCGTGGCGTAGGCGCAGTCACTTTGGGTTCATTGTCAAAAATTTCCTCGTCGATTCTATAATCTTCGGGCTGCCCCATAATGGCGATAATTTCATCCACTTCTTTTTGGGTAATGACCTGCCGCTCATTAACCAATTTTTCCTGAAATAGTTCGGCAATCCGCGCCTCGATGTCGCCAATAATTTCGTCGCTACCTTGGGTGGTGGCAAAGGACCTTTTTATGGCTTGTAGATAGCGCTGTAGTTTATTGTATGCATCCTCATCGATATGAAAGAGGATATTAGCTAAATTTATGTTAACTGTTTTGTTCATGGTTAGTTGCTTTTGTTTTTTGTTACCAGATTTACTGCGTTTCTAAGTTCGTCCCAGGTAGTGTTGAGTTCGCGAAGAAATAATTTCCCGGTGTCGGTAAGGGTGTAATACTTACGGGGAGGTCCCGAAGTGGATTCTTCCCAACGGTAATTGAGCAAGCCATCGTTTTTAAGGCGAGTCAATAGGGGATAGATGGTTCCCTCTACCACCAACATTTTTGCGTTTTTTAGGGTATCTAGTATTTCGGAAGCATATTTATCTTCTCCATTCAGCACGGAAAGAATACAATATTCCAAAACCCCTTTTCGCATTTGCGCTTTAGTGTTTTCAATGTTCATATTAATTTCATTAGATTAACTGTTCGTTTTTTGATGATTGATTTGATTGATGAAAAAACTCCATGAAGTTATTTTATAAAAGGGATCGTTAATGGATACTTAAAATGGTGTCCCTCACTCGTTTTAACCACTGCGAGGATGGTATACACAAAATTAATAACCGACAAGGCGGTGTACACTATTCCACTAATTCCTATAGGCCACAGAAAGGGGATAAGGCTAAATCCGTTTCTGCTAAAATCTATTTCGAAATTATTTGTTTCAAAAAAGAAAGGAAAACTGAAATGATGTCCTGCAAAAAAAGCAGGTAATGCACCTATAATAAAAGGCACTGTAATGATGCCAAGTATAATCGAGTAGAGCAGCATGCTAATTTGAAAGTTTAATGCTTGTTTTCCGTTGTGATCAATAAAATTATTCTCCTTCTTATTTGCTGTCCACAGAATTAATGGCATGATAAAATTGCCAAATGGAAAAAAATACTTGGAGAATGTCGACGCATGAATTAACGCCGATAGATTTTTTTCGTGTTTTGATAGGGTCTGAGTCTCTGTCATGGTTTAGCATATTAGTTTCTTATGCAAATATATATCTTTAAAAAGGTATTAGGCAAAACATAGTACTAAATATTAACATATAATTAACATTATAAAGAATCAACTATTTGTGTTACATTTAAAAACTAAATTGAATCTCATGGCACTTAGCGTAGGCAAGTTCAATACATTTACCTTTTTCAAATTGCCTTCGGCATGGTGGTGCGGGGTAAGGCTGCGTCATATAGATGATTGGCATGCGGTGGTTACGGTACGGCATTCGTGGCGCAATCAGAATCCATTTAATAGTATGTTTTGGGCGGTTCAGGGAATGGCGGCCGAACTAAGTACTGGGGCTCTGGTTATAGACCAAATAGAAAAAAGCGGCGCTCACATTTCCATGTTGGTTGCAAATAACAAGGCCAATTTCTCTAAAAAGGCCACCGGGAAAATTACGTTTACCTGCGAAGACGGTCGTAGCATTGGTACGGCCTTAGAAGAAACCATAAAAACAGGCGAAGGTCAGGCCTTTTGGATGAAATCTGTAGGTGTTAATGAAGATGGAGTGGTAGTCTCCACCTTTCATTTTGAGTGGACCATAAAACTAAAAAGGTGAGTAGTTGCCGTATTTTTGAAAGCACGATTTGTGTCAGGTGTGATCTGTTGATCCTATTATCGTGTGACTTGATCACTCCATAACTCGATCACTCGATATCTCGATAACTCCATAACTCGATAACTCCATAACTCGATAATTCCATAACTTGATCACCCCATAACCCCATCACCCAAAAAGATCAATGTTTCGCCTTATGTCCGGGTTCATAAATTAATCTAAAGAAGGTACTAAAACGTTCTGTTTCGCGCCCAATGGGGATGCCCGTTACGATACCAATTAATAGATTTTCCGTAATGCCCACGCGCATTTGCGGACGCAGCACCATGTCGAAGTCTTTTCTACGCACGTCCTTATTAAATTCTATACCAATAAAGTTTCGAGTGCCATCAATCATATAATGTATGTTCGTATTAATTTGCCAGTTGGTTTCTGTTTGTCCGTTAGAGAAATGATGAAAAAACTGGGGTCCTGTATATAATAACGTGTGAAAATTGGTGCCCCACCGCTTCGCAACCACAAAAAAGGGATTATAGACATTTCCCGTAAAAAAGGATTCCTTACCGTAATTGTTAAATTCCGTAATTTCAAATTCATGAATATAGCCCAAAGCCATACTGGTCTTGTGCTTCTCTGAAACATAAAAGGAATATTGTCCGGCCAGTTTAAGACTTTGCAGTTTACTGGAGGGTGCTGTAGTTCCATTATTAGTAGGGTAAAAAAAGGAAAAAGGCAGTTCTACTTCCAATCCTAAACGGTCTATAGGAGCCCATTCATATTCAACCAAAGCTACGTACTCATCAAAATCCTGATTATCGGTAATCCCAAACCCCACATTCCATTCCTTTTCTCCTTTGCGGGCGCCAAGATCCCGAATGAGATCTATGTAGAGTGGTTCGGCATGCAACACTTTTGCAGGCTCATTTTTATCTTCAATTTCTTGTATATATAAGAGGTCCTTTTCGGCTTTTTCCATTCTAATACTATCTTTTTCGGTTTGCGCAGTGGCACTTAGTAGTACAATACCCCAAACACCGACGGTTAAGAACCATCTTTTAAAATAAGGTGTAATCATTTTTATGTATTTAATTAGATATCATGTTGAACCACCTGTTGAACCATAGCCCAACAGGTTACAAAACGGATTTATACTAATTAAACTTCGGGTGGAGGAGAAAAAACCTCGGAGTATCGCATATTTACATCAGTGAAAGGAGATGCATATTTTTTACGAGCATTCGCGGGAAAATTGTGTACTATGGTCTCTGTGCCGGTAGCAAGCACAAAAAAATCGAGGTTCATATTCTTTTTTTGCCGCTGTTCGTGAGACGTATCATGATCATCATTCTCAACAATAGCATCTTCAAAACCAAGAATTTTTTCAACAATCATTTCTATCATACTTTCCTGATCGTTGAAGGCGGAATCTGCTGTTACCTTAGCACCTTGAGGATTAGGTGCATCCACGCTAAGGTTAAGCATATAAAAGCACATAAACCCCCAAAAATAGTTTAGAACAACACTATGCCTAAGTTTTTGTATCATGGATGTAAGGTACTTTCTATATTTTCGCTCGCAAAGATCGCAAGTTTTACGAAATCCTGTTTTGCCTTAACATTAATTTAGGGCTTACCACTGGGTAACCGATTTATGTCAAAAATATTGTGCGATTAGCTATAAAACTTGATGTTATTGCATATCCGAATAATGTTCTTAATGGGTATGTGAAAAGGTGATTTTCATATTGAAAAACTTTCCTATATTTAGTTCAAAATTGTAACTAAATATTCAGTATTCATACTAATAAGGGTAAATTAAAAAAGCAACATCATGAACGCACACGAAATAGACTATGAAATCTTTGGAGAAGAAATGCAGTATGTAGAAATAGAACTGGATCCGCAAGAGGCGGTAGTGGCCGAGGCCGGCAGTTTTATGATGATGGAAAATGACATAAAAATGGATACCATATTTGGCGATGGTTCCGGTCAAGAATCCGGCGTCTTAGGCAAGCTTTTTTCCGCCGGAAAGCGATTGCTTACCGGAGAAAGCCTTTTTATGACCGCCTTTTTAAATATAGGTAGGGGAAAGAAAAAAGTGAGTTTTGCATCGCCCTATCCCGGCAAAATACTAGCGATTGATCTGTCCGAAAAGCAAGGAAAATTTATTTGTCAGAAAGATGCTTTCTTATGTGCCGCAAAAGGGGTTTCTATAGGGATAGAATTTTCTAAACGTTTAGGAAGAGGATTGTTTGGTGGTGAAGGCTTTATTATGCAAAAACTAGAAGGAGACGGTATGGCCTTTGTGCATGCCGGAGGTACTTTGGCAAAAAAAGTATTGGGTCCGGGCGAGGTATTAAAAGTAGATACGGGTTGCATCGTGGGTTTTTCTAAGGATGTCGATTATAACATTGAATTTGTGGGCGGTATTAAAAACACCGTTTTTGGCGGTGAAGGTTTATTCTTTGCCACCTTAAAAGGTCCTGGTACAGTGTATATTCAATCCTTGCCCTTTAGCCGTCTGGCCGGAAGGGTTTGGGCTGCGGCACCACAAGCCGGTGGAAAACAAAAGGGCGAAGGCAGTGTATTAGGAGGATTGGGTAATTTGGTGGGTGGTGACAACCGATTTTAAACGTTAAAACCTACCGAATCTTTTTTAGAATAAAACGTTAGCACATTGGATATGTCTAGCGTTTTTTTACTTTTAATGTGCAATAGCGGTCTCAATGAATTTTAAAAAACTGTTACATTTTCTAGCAAGGCTACAGAAAAATAATAACAAAGAATGGATGGATGCCAACCGAAAATGGTATCAAGAGGTTCGTGATGGTTATATCTCTTGGTTAGATGAATTAAATAGAACCATAGCCAGTTTTGATGATGCCTATTACGATACCCCCGGTAAAAAGGGCATCAATCGTATCAATAACAATTTAATGTTTCATCCGAACAAACCCATTTATAAAGACCATTTTGGTGCGGGGTTAGACAAGGCACCACATGCAGCTGATTTTTATATTGAAATAGGAGTTAACAAGTCTTTTTTAGCCGGAGGATTATGGCGACCCGATCCCAAAAGGCTACGAAGCGTTAGAGAAGCTATTGATTATGATGGCGCACGGTTAGAAAAAATGATATCTAAAAAGTCATTCGTGACCATGTTCGGATCATTGTATGAAGACGAAAAATTAAAATCGGCTCCGAAGGGTTATTCTAACAAACATCCGCATATTCATTTGTTGCGACATAAAACCTTTGCGGTCGTTCATGAACTGCGACAAGAAGAGGTATTACAGGAACATTTTAAGGAGAAAATAATTGCGGTATATAAAGAAATGCTGCCGTTTAGAAGGTATCTCAATCAAGCAATATCCGTATAATGCTCACTCGCCGAATACGTAATTTAAAAATAAATGAAAAACGGTAACGTCAGAAATATCAACAAAGAAGTGTTATCAGACCATTGGTATACGCTTCAAAAAATTACCTTCGAATACCAAAAAGAAGATGGCTGTTGGGAAACACAGGTACGGGAATCTTATGATCGGGGTAATGGGGCAGCGATTCTATTGTTCAACAAACGTAAGGGTACCGTTTTGCTTACTCGTCAATTTCGGATGCCCACCTATGTTAATGGGAATGACGATGGTATGATGATCGAAGTTTGTGCCGGACTTTTGGACGGCCATAATCCGGAAGATGCTATCCGCAAGGAAGTAGCCGAAGAAACCGGTTACGACATAAAAGCAGTGCAAAAGGTTTTTGAAGCCTATATGTCGCCGGGTTCGGTTACGGAAATATTGTATTTTTTTACAGGGATTTATGAAGAATCCATGAAAATAGGAGCGGGTGGTGGTGCTCCCGACGAGACTGAAAATATTGAAGTATTGGAATACCCTTTTTCTAAAGCATTACAGATGATAACTACCGGCGAAATAAGAGATGCCAAGACCATTATGTTATTGCTATATGCGCAAGTACATGGGTTGCTGAAGTAAAAAAATGAACAACTTCACAAATTCTCAAATCACCCCATTTCTTAAGGACTTCATTAATTTCCGTCCCTAATACTGTGCAAGATATCCTGCATTCGAGCTTTAATTTCTACGGTGGGAGTTTTATAATGATTATTCATAAAGCTAAAAACCAAGGTTTTTCCGGATTTGGTGATAAGATAACCGCTTAAGCAATAGGTATTTCCCAAACTACCCGATTTGGCGAACAAATAAGGTTCCGAATTAAAATCATTCCAATTTTTTAATGTCCCCGAAACCCCACCCACCGGAAACAGATTAAATAATCGATGGTGCGGTATTTCTTTATAAAGGCGAGCAAGCACATGAACCATAGATCCGGGCGAGAATAAGTTGTATCGGGATAATCCTGAACCGTCTACCCATCGCGGTACTTCTGTAAGATCACCTAAATGGTTTTGTAATACATGTTGTTGCGCAGTATATACATCTAGGGTATCCGATAGGGTAGACGAAGCCACTAAGAGCAACTGTTCTGCCAAAAAATTATCGCTCTCCAGCATCATGTGTTTCAATACCGTATCCGTAGGAACACTATAAATAATAGTTTTTTGCGGATTCGTACTTTGTGTACCAAAAGCTATTTTCTTTTGTAGGACGTAGTCCAGTAAATTTTTGGTGACCGTATCATTTACCATAAAAGGCACGTATAGCGTATCATTTCTGGAAGGATCAACATAAAATACATTGTGGTGTAAATCCCTGTTTTTTTTGTTCGCAACAGGGACTATCTTATCTTTAAAGTAATTGGGGGTTACTATAAGCGAATCACTTTTTGCAATTTGGACAACATTGCCATACATGGGGAATGCACTACGCTCGGGGGCATAATAACTGTCGTAATCTTCCCAGGCCCAACCGGAACCAAAATGCGCTATGGGTATGCGCGGAAGCAAATAGGTAATGGGCTCCTTTCTACCTTTTAAAAAATGTATAACAGTACTGTCCTTAAAGTACGGATGTAGTAATGTGGGATCTCCGGTACCTTCTATAAAGAGAGTGTCGCTAGCCAAAAAATACTTCAAGGAAGGAAGTTTCTCTGGCAATAAAGTTAAGGCAGTGTACAGCGTAAAGATTTTGGTATTGCTCGCCGGTGTAAAATATTTTTGGGCATTCTTCTGGTACAAAGTGTCTTGATTTATTGGATCGTAGACCAGCAAACCCACAAACTGCGAATCATAAAATGGATCTTCTAAGCGGGTTTGTAGGTTTTTTTGAAAAGGTGCATATCTAGCTGATGAACAAGCAATTAGCGTGGTTGTAAAAATGAAAATCACAACATATTTTTGCATTTGTTAGGCTTAAGGTGGAACGATTTCTTAATGTGATTAGGTAATGTTAACATGAAATTATCTAATTTTTAACGAATAGCAAGCAATATGCCATATCTTTTTTAGTTAATTTAGAGGCAACAACCTAAATATTAAAGATATGGCTAGAGCTATGCTGGAGTACACAAAAACGGTACTTCAAAAGGTTAGTTTTGATGTGAAACTTTTTTGCAGGGAATTGGAAAAAGCAATTTCCAGACTTCTACCGGAAGAAATTGATGAATTGAAGCTTTGGTTACGGCAATTTATTAATGACAAACCGGAATTGAGACAAAGCCTAATTTATCTAAAAGCCTAACACACAAGCCACCTAAAAAGGCGGCTTTTTTAGTATCTTCTTACGCGCAACCTTAGTCGCTAAAGCGTATCTTAAAAGAAACAATAAGAAATGCGCCATTTTTTAGGATACCTTTTTGTCTGTTTTGTATGTAGTTGTACTAATGATTCCAACGAGGAACCTATTCCTGCATCTGCAGCTAAACTTACAGGGGTTTGGGAACTTACTGCCACACGAATAAGTCCGGGAGGTGCGGTATCTTGGACACCTACTACAAGCATCGACATCCTTACTTTTCAAAGTGATGGCTCCTTTTTATGGGAGAGTGAATTTTTACCGGATGGTGCACTATCCGGAAGTTTTACTGCCGACGAAAATTTGATTACGTTGAAATCCGGATCCGATGACGAAAGTGAAATAATACAACGCTTCGGTTACCAACTAACATCTAATGAACTTATTTTAAATGGCGTTACTTGTATTGAAGAATGTAGTTTTCGATACAGAAGACAGGGATAGCCTATTTAGCCAAAGGACTAACGATCTTTACATCCTGAAACGCAATAGCACCTCTTACAATAGCAGCGATTACATCTCTAAGGGCTTGTGTAATTTGAATTTTAAGTTCGTTTTTGTGATAAATGAGACTTATTTCACGTGCCGGTGGCGGACTGTTAAAATACTTCAGGCACTGTTTTTTGTTTTCATCCAATTCCAAGGTATTTAAATACGGCAATAAGGTCATCCCCAGACCTTCGTTAGATAAATTGATGAGCGTTTCAAAACTGCCACTTTCAAGCTGAAAATGTTCGTTCTTGTTATTTTTAGACGATTTACATAAATTTAGGACTCCTTCTCTAAAACAATGCCCATCTTCCAATAAAAGGATATTGCCGGCATCCAAATCTTCCGGATTTAGTTTATCAAGTGCATTTAAGCTATGGCTTTTAGGGATATAGCCCACAAAAGGTTCGTAATACAAAGGGCGTTCCTTTATAAATTCTATTTCCAAAGGTGTAGCGGCAATACCGGCATCGATATGGCCATCTTGGATGTTGCGTATCAAATTTTCGGTGCTTTGTTCTTTTAAGATGAGGTTTACTTTGGGATAGCGGGTTACAAATGTTTTTAAAAACATGGGGAGTAAAGTAGGCATTACGGTAGGTATGATTCCTAAGGTATACACGCCTCCAATATACCCTTTTTCTTGATCTACGATATCTTTGATGCGTTCTGCTTCATTTACAATATTCTTGGCCTGTGCTACTATTTTTTTACCCACCTCCGTAACCGTGATCGGTTTTTTACTCCGATCAAAAAGCAGCACATTTAGCTCGTCTTCTAACTTTTGTACTTGCATGCTTAATGTTGGTTGCGTAACAAAGCTTTTTTCTGCAGCCAGAGTAAAATTTTGGTATTCTGCAACGGCCAGTACATATTGTAACTGCGTAATTGTCATTCACTATAGTTTATACCGATAAAGTTATAAAAATCATCAATAATAACTATGCTCTTAGGGAATTATTGATGTTTGTTGGGTGAGAAAGGCAGAAATTTAAAAATTTTCGTTGCCAAGGGTATCCTAATAGATAGGATACCTCTTTATTTATGCCGTGTAAAGCGCGAATTCATGAAGATGAAATGCAGGGAATAGACCGTAAAACGCCATTATTTAAACGTTTAAAAATGTACTAGTTACAGGTTTCTAGCCCGCTCAACGTAATTTTATGACATTTATCATATTAAGGTTGTGAAATTGTGTTTTTCGTTAAAATAATTAATATATTTATAGGTAATAAAGACCCCAATTTTTATTCATAAATTTTGCTGTTGTACAAGAAGTGTTCTATAGTTTTTTACTTTTAAAAACAGCAGGTACTTAGATTTAGATTCTTATAAGTTTATGGTTTTATTTAGAGCGTACAGTACCAATAAATTAACCATAAACCAACCCACAAATGACCACCTGCCGTTTTTTTTCAATTCGTTTTCCTAGTTTTATTTCTCAAGTGATTTCTTTTAGAAGGATGTGTATTCCTTTATTAGTATGCTGCATTGCATTTTCGGCCAACGCACAAAAAGGCGGTAATGCTAGTAAGGACATTGTGGTGCGTGCTTGTACACAAGATATTGGCAATGGGTTAATCCGTGTTACCTTCGGGTACGACAACCCCAACAAAAAGGAAATAACGCTTGCCAGTCAAGATGATAGTTTTGTAATTGTTGGCAACGGCAAAAGCAAATCCAAGGGGCCCCGCAGTTTTCAACCGGGTTCCGTAAACCGCGCCTTTACCCTAGAATTTAATGCGAAGGAATCCGTGGAGTGGACGGTGTTAAATCCCAGTGGAAAGGTTTTTACAATAACCGCCAATGCAAATTCGGTACACTGCCCGGAAACAGAATCCGGATTTATAGTTCCTGTATTTGGGCAAGGAAATGGCAAGGCTACCACCTTAATCGGATCCGAACTTACGTCTTTAGCCAATGGAAACGCCGGAGACACTCCCTCAGATATCATTTTTCAAATTAATGCCAGCCAGAAGGTGCTCATAGAAATTGTACCTCAGTCCGGAAAAATGCAAGCAGCTATAAATCTCCTTACCACTGCGTTTGGATTACAATATTCGAATTCTCCCTTGCTATCAGATTTTATTCTTAATCCTGCAAACATTGTATCTACTATAGATGTTTTTTTCCCAATTAATAGGTTGAGTGAACTTAATACACATCCTCAAATTATTAATTTTGCAAGACCGCTCTACAAACCCATTCAAAATTCGGGTATCGTAACTTCTCAAGGCGATAAGGCTCAGGCATCTGATATTGTTCGCCAGACCTTTCGTTCCGTAAGAGATGATGCTATCGTTCCGGTAAACGGCACCGGAATAAAAATAGGTGTGATATCGGATAGTTATGATGCCCAACCGTTTACAGAAAAATCGAGAGCTACGGTAGATGTAGAAAATGGAGATCTGCCTGGGGCAGGAAATCCCAATGGATTTGATGTGCCTGTGGATGTGATAAAGGACTTTCCATTTGGTGTGGCTTCTGATGAGGGCAGAGCAATGTTGCAGATTGTGCACGATGTGGCACCTGGAGCCCAATTGGCTTTTAATACTGGTGTTTTGTCGCCTAGAGATTTTGAAATGGCGGTACGGAATTTGGACAATGCCGGCTGCGATATTATTGTAGATGATATTACATTTACCGGAGAACCTATGTTCGGAGATGGTAGAATTGCTCAGGCTATAAAGGAATATACCAGTAAGCCTGGAAAATCTTATTTTACGTCCGCAGGAAACTTTGCAAACTCGGGGTATCAAAATGTATTTAGGGCGTCTTCGGCTGCCCCAACAACCAATTTTTTACCCACCGGCAACATTGCTAGGGCTCATGTTTTTGGAACGAACGCTAACGGGAGTCAAGATGTGCTTCAGAAAATAAAAGTGGTGCCCGGGGTGTATATGCTTGTATTACAATGGGACGAGGGGTTAGCTTCACAATTCAATAGCCAAGGTGCCACCACAGATTTAGATATTTATGTGGTAGACGATCAAGGCAATCTTATCGTTGGAAACAATAGGGTGAATCTGGCAGGGGATCCAACAGAGTTTATCGTGTTTAGGGTTTTGGCCACAGGTGAAGCGAATATTTTAATTACGAGTGCTAACGGAACACCACCACCAGGATTGGCATTGCGTTATATCGCTTTTAGAGCCGATGGCCTCGAGTTTTTGGAATATGGAGGTGCCCCTACCGTAACAGGGCATGCCATGACGCCACAAGCGCAAACTGTGGCTGCGGTTGATTATAGGAAGGCGGACAGTCCTGAGCCGCAAGCATTTTCATCCTATGGGGGCAGTTTGGCAAATAATACGGTGCTGGAAATCGATTTTGCTGCCCCGGACGGCGGGAATACTAATGTAGCTTCTGTAGGTCAGGATATCGCTGCGGACGATGATAATTTTCCTAACTTTTTTGGGACCTCCGCAGCTGCACCACATGCCGCTGCCGCTTATGCGTTAATGATGTCGGCTTTACCATCTTGGTATCCGGAAGGTTTGCCTACTTCAGTGACAGTTACTTCTAATTTACTGTCCGATCAAATATCGCAATTGTTTAAAGACGCTTCTAGTGCAGCGGGGCCATCGGAAAGGGGAGGAGCGGGCTTCATAAATACGGCAAATACCTTTAGACTCATTGCGGCGCAGACGGCAAATCTAACTAGTTTAAGGGTTGAAGACGGTAAAAATCCTAGTGCAGAACCCTTTGAAGTCACTATTTTGGGCGAATTTTTTCCAGAAGACCCAAAAGTACTATTTGATGGTCAGGAGCTAGAAATTACCTTTAAGAGTAATACCGAAATAAGAGCGTTGGTAGGTGTGTTTACTGGTAATCCGGCACTAGTTGTTCAGACAAGCGCCATTACTCCGGGCGGTACTGATGGCGGAAATTCTAATGAATTATTCTTTTTTGAAGGAGAAAAGATTGCCCTTGCCATTCGAGCCAATGACACTACCGTTGAGTTCGGGCAAGACGTATCATTTACCTATACGGTACAAGGTCTACCCGATGACGTAACGTTTGAAAGTTTGGGACTTCCTGAGATTGAGTTTAGTAGTCCGGCTGTTTTTCCTTTTCCCGATGTCAATAATTATACGATTGTACCCCGATTTAGCAAAGAACTTACGCCGGCGCAGCAAGAAGCGTTTCAGGTTAATTTTAATAATGGCCTCTTAAGTGTCACCAAAAAAGACGTGTTGATACGTCCATTAGATGCCACAGTAGACTATGGTGAATCGGTAGAAGTAGACCTGACTTATACGTATAATACAACAGGCATCTCAGACAATATAGCTTTTTTGAACGCCATTAAAAACGCTCATAATTCCGATTTTTATTTTGAAAATACTCTTATTTTCATCAATAAATTAAGAGCCGCTATTAATCAACAGGAAATTTTAAATGCTTTGAAAACAGGAAGTTGGATGACCAGCGAAAGAACGATACAAAATAAGTTGCGTGCCGCCATTAATGGCATGAATCTGATAGATCTTGAACCCGAAAATTTTGAGGATTTTTTCAATGCAGAAGTAGATCCGATAACCAATAAGATCAGAGCCGCTATAAATAAATTGCGGGCAGTAGTAAATGCGAGAGACCTTTTGGACAATCGCATTGATCTGGTTATTGAGAATAAACTGCGTGCCGCCATCAATAGCAGTGGTTTAGGAGATGAGAACGATACCAACGACTATTCGTCCGTCTTCGCCGTGATTGATGCAGAAGATGCTTCTACCGATACCGAAGAGCGAACTATAGATAAGTTGCAGGCCATGAACTTAATTACCGGATTAGAGGTTACAGGTACTCTTGAAGATCGGCATTTTATATTTCCGGGTGCATTTTTGGCAGCCATGGCTTCAAATTTTAATACAACGTATAATTCCGGTAGACTTGCCGTTACCCCTGCTGTCCTTACTGCAAGTACAGGAGATCTTTTAATTGCACAAGGGGATGCCATAGATACATCTCTCATTGCCACCAGCATATCGGGTTTTGTATTTAACGAGACGGCTTTGGATGTATTTCCAGAGGGCATACCGTATTTCTTTGTGGATAGCAACGAAAAAGAATACACTGCCGGTGATACAGGGGTGTTTTTTATAAAAATTCGGGAGCCCCAAAATTATAGGATTACCTATTCTCAGATGGGTAAGTTATTTGTGAACCCTTCGGGGGATGGATTACGAAAAATAAAAACCTTTCTTGATTGTGTAGAATACGATCCCAACGCCTCAGATGGTTTATTTTATACAGCAAATTTTAGATATGAGAACCCTAATGCACAACCAATTTTTGTATTGCAGGGTCCGGACAACTTTATAGACGCCAATGGAAGGTATGAAGGAGAACTTCCGGTAGTGTTCTTGCCTGGACAAGAAAAATTTAAAATTCGTTTCGATGGTAATGCGATGCAATGGAACCTTACCACTTTTGAAAGTAATCGCAAATCGGCCACCTCTTCTTCAGCCAGTGCTACTTCCGGCAGATGTAATAGTGTTCTTTTAGACGATAACGGTCTCGTTTCCGGTTATGTACTTTATCCCAATCCCGTTGAAGATATTTTGTATATTGAATTAAATGTAATAGATGCGATTACTGTGGATGTGTTTGATATGTATGGTGTTTTGTACAGCAGGAATACTTACAATTTAAAAACACCTCAAACGATTCAAATAGAAATGTCATCGTATAGACCTGGGTTATATTTGGTTAGAATCACCGGAAAGTCCGATGTAAACGTATTTACCCTTGTTAAAGCGTAGTTGAGAAAATAATATGGTTAGAAAGTTAAAATCAACTTTCAAATTTTGGTGGTTCGCATGGCTATGTGGTGCAATTTGCGTAGTACAGGCGCAAGATGGTACAATAGATAGTTTAAAAAATCTTTTAAAAATACAGAACAAGGATACCGCATATGTCAACGCTTTAAATGCATTGAGCTATCACCTATCTCAAAACGGTAATTATTCCGAAGGTATAGATTATGCCAATGAAGCTCTTTTCTTAGCCGATAGGATTAATTTTGAGTCTGGAAAAGCGCTTGCATTCAAAAACAAAGGGATTGGAACGTACTATAAGGGCGATTATTTGGATGTTTTCGAAAATTGGACAAAGTCCCTTGAAACTTATGAAATAATGGGTGATACATTGGGTATCGCCACCTTGTCTAGCAATCTAGGGGTCATCTATTACGATCAAGGAAGTCATGCCAAAGCATTAGATTATTACTTTAAGTCGCTGAGTTTCTCTAAAAAAGTAAAGGATCCCATTTTAATCACTTCGGCACTCCTAAATATAGGTGGGGTTTATAGTCAACTAAAAGACTATGACAAGGCACTGGCTTCTTTTCATGAAATTGAGGAATTTTTACCGCTTTTAGACAAGCCTAGTTTAAAAGCGAAGTACTTAATTGGATTAGGCGAAGTCTACGGACATATGGGCGATCATGAAAAAGCAAAGCGATATTACAAAGAAGCCTTGGTCATTAATGCAGGAACGCCAGATTACGCCCACAACCTGAGTATGTTAGGAAAGGAAGAGTTTAAACAGGGAAATAGGGTAGCGGCTATAGAATATCTCAACAAGGCTTTGGAAACAGCCCGAAATTCTGAATTACCCTTAGATCAGGTACAAACACTTACAGTTTTGGGTGATGTGTATCAGCAAACGAATCAAAGAAAAGCACTAAAAGCGTATCAGGAAGCCGAAGCGCTGGCCTTGGAATTGAAAATCAATGAAGAACTCAGAGATATATATCAAGGGATGTCATTGGCATTTGAGGCTTTGGGCGATTATAGGAATGCCTTTAGGTATCAAAATAAATATATAGAATTGAAAGACTTGATCTTTAATCTAGAAACCGACGATAAGATTAGAGGTCTCCAATTCGATTTTGATTTAGAAAACAAACAGGACGAGATTGGGTTACTTCAAAAAGAAGCGGAAATTACAGAACTACAGGCCAAAAGGCAAACGTATATTATATACGGTACAGTACTTTTACTAACCCTTGTGCTTGTCTTGGCTATAGGATCCTTTAGTAGGTATCGTTTTGAGAAAAAAACCAACCAAATCATAGGAGAAGAAAGACGCAGATCGGAAGATTTGTTGCGCAATATCCTTCCAAAGGAAATCGCTACTGAACTAAAAGAAAATGGTAAAGTAAAAGCGAAAAAGTATGACTTAGTTACGGTAATGTTTACTGATTTTAAAGGGTTTACGTTAGAGTCCCAGAATCTATCCCCAGAAATTTTGGTGAAAACTGTAGACTATTATTTTTCTAAATTCGATGCTATTGTTGAAAAATATGGTTTAGAAAAAATAAAGACTATTGGCGATGCGTATATGTGTGCCGGTGGACTTTCTGCAGATACCCAAAACCATCCGTTTAAAATGATCAATGCAGCATTTGAGATTTTAGAAGTGATGAAAACAGCCAGAGATAATCCTCAGGCCGAAATAATGAATTTTGAGATTCGCATTGGCATCAATACGGGGACGGTGGTAGCCGGGGTAGTGGGCACTAAAAAATTTGCATATGATATTTGGGGTGATGCTGTGAATGTAGCAGCTCGAATGGAAACCATGTCCGAACCCGGAAAAGTAAATATATCAGAAAATACCTTTCAGCTGGTAAAGCATAAATTTGATTGCGAATTTAGGGGAGAAGTCTATGTGAAGAACAAAGGAAATATGAGCATGTATTTTGTGAATTCTGTAAAAGATGGGTCAAATACAGATCCTATTTAAAAAAAAACGCTTACTTTAAATTTAATTATATTTGATACATAGCGGATAGTATATAGCGCATTTAAAAATCAATTAAATACGATAATGACCAAAGATCCAAATAATTATTGGGAACAACTAGAACGGTTAGAAAAGCTTATAAGGGCTTCGGAGCTCAAGGCTGGAGTGGTGTTTTCGTTCCATAGCCTAGTACTGGGTCTTTTTATTGATAGGTTAGACTTCTTTAAACCAATTTTTCTAGAAAGTAATTTTTTAGTGGTTTTAGCCGTTATATGGATCATTGCTGTCCTCATTTCTATATACTTCTGTTTTGTTTGCTTTATGCCTCACATGGAACTCAAATATGATAAAAATGTATTTTTCTTTAAAGATGCGGCACATAGTTTTGGAACTATTGACGAATATACCCAAAAATTAACCGAAGTCTGCGAGAGCGAAAAGGAGTTGTATACACAATTAGGACATCAAATACACATTGAAAGTATAATCATAGATAAGAAATTCGTTAGTGTTAAAAAATCGATTACCTTCTTCGCCCTGAGTTTTGCCATTGCACTACTTATCGTTTTGGTATGGCTTATTCAGCTTGGATTTTAAGGAAGAATAGATGAAAGGATACATCAAACTTAGAAAGGAGATTTTGGAAGTTTTAAAGAAAAAACTATCTCCTAAATTAACCTATCATGCTTTGTCTCATACCTTAGATGTACTGAAGGTGTGCAACCAATACATTACGCGTGAAAAAATCGATTCCAGAACAGCCAAACTCCTAAGAATTGGAGCTCTTTTGCACGACATCGGTTTTACGGTTTCGCACATTGACCATGAACAAATAGGTGCTGAAATAGCGCAACAAATGATGCAAAAATATAATTTTTCGCAACCGGATATTGATACGGTGAAGGGATTGATTTTGGCAACAAAAATACCTCAATCCCCAAAAACCCATTTAGAAAAAATTATTTGTGATGCGGATTTAGATTACTTGGGAAGAATGGATTTTCCGGAAATTAGCGAGAAACTTTTTCAGGAATTAAAACTATTTTCGGTGCTGTCTACAAGGGAACAGTGGAATAGGATGCAAATAAAATTCCTTGAAGCGCATCGCTACCATACCGAATTTGCGCAAAAGAATAGACAACCCCACAAGGAAAAAAGGATAAGCGTTATTAAATGCGATCTAAGCAAGGGATAAACAAAGCGAAGGGGATGGTGTTCAACACGGCAACAGGGCTTAGATCCGGTTTTTTCCTTTAAAGCCTTGTACTATACCGTGAGTTCGATTCGTTACAAAACAGATCTTTGTTGAATGAAAATCCGATAGGAACAGTGTATTAAAAAACCTCAATTTATATTCAACCCCCTTTCTCATAACCCTTTTCTCATCTTGTTTTTTGTGAAAGCACCGAAAAGGATGCGTTGTTGCCCGGCAGGCACATAGAAACATAAGGTACATGTTTCTATTAGGGTCTCGTTGGATTGCTCCATGGCCGTTTAGCGGGCTAAAGCGTTTGGTGCCACGCCCTCAAAAGTCATGACCACATCTTTTAACGTACCATCCGCATTAAATTCTAGTTTGTCTATGCAGGTTACTCTGTGATCTCTGTCTTCATTGGGTATGGGTCTTCGGTGGTATACGATGTACCATTGATCTGTTCCGGGAATGTGCAATACAGAATTGTGTCCGGCGCCTGTGGCTACCTCAGGATCTGCTTGTAAAATGGTTCCGATACGTGTATATGGTCCGGTAACGTTATCGGACATGGCGTAGGCCACTTTGTACGAGCCATCCGTCCAATTTCCTTCGGACCACATAAAATAGTAAGTACCCAAACGCTTAAACACAAATGGGCCTTCAACATATCCTTCTGGCGTTATTTCTGTAACTAAGTTACCCTCAGAATTAGGAATAAAACCTGTAAAGTCCTCATTTAATACACCGATATTGCAGTGACCCCAACCTCCGTAAAACATGTAAAAAGTACCATCATCATCTTTAAAAACAAATTGGTCAATGGGTTGGGCATCATTATAAAAATCTGAAATAAGCGGCGTTCCCAAATAATCTGTAAAAGGTCCACCGGGGGCATCGGCTACGGCAATACCAATGCCACCAAAATGGTTAATGGGATTGTTTTCGTCCCAGGAGGGTCTTCCCGGTCGTTGAATATCGTTCGCAGAGAAAAACAAATAGTACTTCCCATCATTTTCAATCGCAGAAGGTGCCCACAGGGCTTGTTTCGCCCATTTGATGAGTGTAGTATCAATGATAGAAGGATATTTTTTCCATGTGATAAGATCTTTGGATGAAAAGGCATCCATAAAAACCTGCTTATCAAAAGCAGCGGAGAAAGTAGGATAAATCCAATATTCATTATCAAAAACAACCACCTCCGGATCGGCATACCATCCGTGAAAAATGGGGTTGCCAGAGGTAATTTCTTTGGTAGTTTTTTTAATGTCTTTACATCCAAAGGAAAGTAATAGCAGCACTAAAAGTGGGATACACCTAATCGTCATAATTGGATTTTTTAAAGCAAGGAGTCAAGAATCTACATTAGGTTCACTGCCACTTTTTTTTATGGCTTGGGCAATGGCATGTGCTCCCGGATCTCTAGTTTCCTTTAATTCTTGTATAATTTTAGCATGATCTTGTGGTCTGGTTTGTGAAAGTTTGTAGCTAGCCTGTATGCTTGTAATAGTAATCTCAAAACCTACCACACCTTTTACTTGCTGTATCGTAGAGGGAGACATGTGGTGTACTGAGATAGGGTCTTTAACATTCTTCTCGTATTTATCTACCAATTTATGCATCGATTTTAGGACATGAGTTTCATCCTGTATGCTAAGTTTTCCATAGACATGTACCGCAATATAGTTCCATGTGGGTACTTCCTCTTCCTTATACCAAGACGAAGAAATGTAACTATGAGGCCCGTTAAAAATGCAGAGCACTTCTTCTGTAGGTTTAAAATAGTGCCACTGCGGATTAGCCTTGGAGATATGACCCACCAAAATGTCATTCCCGTCCGAATCTTTATTTAATTCCAAAGGAATATGGGTAGCCCACGGTTTTCCATCAACGTTGTTTACTAGAATTCCAAAGCTGTGCTTTACAAGGAAATCTTTAACTTCGCTAAGATTTTCATTCTTGTAGTAAGACGGAATGTACATAAGGTTCGCTTAAATGTTCTTATCAGGAATGGTATAATGTAGTTCCTAGCTTATTTTTGAGTATAATTTTTTACCACATCCGATACATTGTCATAGGACCTCCACGACTTAGGTCGCTCAAAATCTTGTCCCGTAATGAGTACCTCCGCTTTCGGATACTTATTTTTAACGGACTTCCAAGTGGTATCCTCCCAATACAAATCCTCTAACTTCAATAAGGGAACTCCTTTAAGATCTCCGGATACGGCCTTGTCAATTAAAGGCCACCAAAGGCTTTCGGTTTCTCTATCCCAAAGTATAAATCCATCTAAACCATCCCATACCTTGGGGTCAAAATAGGTATAACCACTTACAGCAAAGGTAAAAACTTTGTCGTTATACGTGCGCTTATATACGGCTCCTAAATCGGCCAAAATACAATAGGCTGCAAAAATGGGTTCTCCTTCTAAAACATCGTTAACTACTTCGTGTCTTGTAAGGTCTTTTACAGAATAGGCTTTTACGGTATTTCCTTTTTTAGCCACCAAAAAGCGATCTTCATCCTTCCAATGCCTGTTGGCTTCCGTAACCGATTCAAAATTGGGTTCTAATAGGGCAGGAAACCGCTCGCGCCCTAATCCATAATGAAATTGTTCCTTTTTTAGGTCGAGATTGTCAATTTTAAAATGTTCCTCTTCGGAGCCACCGTAGAGCAGTTGTTGCTGGTCTTTTACGATAAATTTCCCATTATCCAAAGCAGAAGGTCGCTGGGCAGATAGGGCACTACCAAGCATGAGTGCGAAAAGGAGAATATTGATTTTCATGTCTTAAAATAGTTAGAAATAATTGAATATTAAAATTTTAAACAAGTAGGTGCGTTATGTTTTAAATGCCGTACGGTTTATTCAATAATAGCATATACGGGCAAATGATCCGAAATGTGCCTATTATTTTCCATACGATCATCGATATGGATATACGCTTTTACCTTTCTATTTTTCACAAAAATATAATCGATGCGCCGATCTAGATTTAGACTAGGATCAAAACCATTAAAGGTGCCACGTGGCCCATAGAAAGGCTTTAGTGTGCTGCGTTTCCCGTCTTCAAGATAGTCTCTAATGATAGAAATGCCTTTGGTTTCCGGAGTTAAATTAAAATCGCCCATAAGGATAACTGGGCTAGTATCTGTGGCGAGGGTTTTTATTTTATCGATAATTAATTGGGCGGAATTTTCCCGTGCCAGTACTCCAACATGGTCAAAATGGGTATTAAATACCCAAATTCGTTCTTTGGTCTGGCGGTGTTCAAAAAGACCGTAAGTACAGATACGTTCTAGGGCGGCATCCCAACCCTTAGATATTTTTTCAGGTGTTTTGGAAAGCCAAAACGTATTGGATTGTAGTACCTTATAAAGTGTACTATCGTATAAAATGGCCGCGTATTCTCCTTTTTGCTTCCCATCATCCCGACCCACACCAATGTAATTATAGGTTGGCAGGGCCTCATTGAGGTAGGTTAGTTGGTTGTGTAGCGCTTCTTGCAGGCCAATGAAAGCAGGGTCGTAATGTGTAAGCAAACGCACCATCTCCTCTTTGCGAAGTTCCCAGTTATTTATTTTATCAGATTTGGCGTCGTATTTAATGTTGTACGATAGCACTTTGGTCTGTGCAAACAGTGGCGTGGTGCAAACTAAACAAATCAGGAGTATCCCGCGTATAAGAGTTGGTTTATTTTTTTTCATCAATTTATATACTTACAAATCACCCGATATTACTTGTATGTATCGGTTAGTATTGGCTCACTTTTTAAATGGTTACCCTGCCAGTACCATTCGGGTCGTTATTGGTTTTTATTCTACTAATTTTGATCCAGACCGCTTCTATTTTAATTTCTTTCGAAGTTGTGCCTAGCTACATAGACCGCAAGAATTTATAAGATAATACGCTGTCTTCCTATTTTTTAATCATCAAATCCTCAAATTACTCCATTTTCACATTGTTCCATTTTTCAGATCAACAAATTAACAAATCCTCAAATCGCTAGCATTATTACATTGATACATAATCAAATTATTCCTTGTTTTTATAGTGATTAAACCAACTTAAAATGGACGCCGTTTTATGCATCAGCATGCTAGGTTGGTTTGCTAAGCCATGGGAGGCATTAGGAATTTTAACTAATGCCGTTTCTACTCCTTGTAGCTTCAAGGCAGCATAATATTGCTCCGATTCGCTCATTGGTGTTCTATAATCTTGTTCTCCTGTAAGTAACATGGTGGGCGTTTTTACATTCCCTACAAGAGAAATGGGCGAGCGTTTCATATAATTTTCGGTGGCTTCCCATGGTTTTCCTGGAAACCAATACTTGGTAAAAAATGCCGGATTATCTGCATAAAGGGCATGACTATACCAGTTAATAACGGGTTTAGCAACTACGGCAGCTATAAAGCGATTCGTTTTCCCTATTATCCATGCCGTAAGTACGCCACCGCCGCTACCTCCTGTAACAAATAAATTTTGGGTATCAATATAGCCCTTTGCAATTACCGCATCTACCCCCGAAATTAAATCGTCGTAATCATGGTTGGGATAATTGTGATGAATGGCGTTCCCAAACTCTTCACCGTATCCTGTACTGCCTCTGGGATTGGCGTATAACACTACATAACCGGCGGCGGCGTATTGTTGTACTTCGTACGAAAAAGATGCGCCGTACATGGCAAAGGGGCCGCCATGAATTTCTAAAATAAAGGGATATTTTTTGCTGGGATCAAAATCGGGTGGTGTTACTACCCAACCTTGAATCTTTTTTTGATCAAACGACGAATCCCACCATAATTCTTGAACCTTGCCTAATGTGCGAAACGAAAATAAGTCCTCATTAAGTTGGGTAAGTCTTTTGTTTTCACCGTTTATCCAAACTCCTAGATCGGCCGGTTGTTGCGTACCGCCTGCGGTAAAGGCCAGTTTATTTGTTGTAGAAACGGTATAGGTACCAGAATTATAAGGTCTTCCTAGGTCTAATCCTCCCAAACCTTCGGTTATAGTTCTAATTTTCCCAGTGAGCGCTACATGGCCAACCTTGGTATCTCCTCTTTCGTTGTATTGAAAGTAGATCCCTTTTCCGTTTCCTTCCCATTGCGGGTTTGAAACACTTCGATCGAGGGTCGAGGTCAAACTTTTAGCCACACTACCGTCTATGTTCATCACATAAAGTTGGCGCACCTGATAGCCTTGAAAGGTATCATCGAAACCGGTAAAAGCGATTCGTTTTCCGTCCGGAGAAAGGGCAATGTCACTGTCCGGACCAAAACGAGATGTAAGCATTTTAACCGTTCCATCATCAAAATTTAATTGATAAATTTCGGAATTTAAAGGTTCTAATTCGTGATTGTCATGTAAATTAGCCGAAAAGAGAAGGCTTTTATCATCTTTTGTCCATACAGGATTTCCATAGTTGTGTTTGGTGAAAGTCCATTGGCGCGCTGTACCACCGTTCAATCCGATGGTAAATAGTTGTGTATTGCCCGGTTTACTATAGCCTTGCCCGTCTTTTCTATAGATCATTTCGTCGATGTAGATTGGGGCATCATTCCAATTGGCGCCTTCGGGTTTTTCAGGCAATTGTAATGGGGATTTTTTAGTCTCAGGAACAAATTGCGTAAAAGCCAATTGCCTGTTGTCAGTAGACCATGAAATGCTTCCGGGCGCTTGCGCACTGTTGGTAAGCGCAATCGAAATTTTAGTGGCTACATCAAACACATATAGTTTTACTTTGTCATCTTGTTGGTTAGAAAGGTAGGCCAATTTTTTGCCGTCATGAGACCATTTTGGCGCATAATCCCGCTGATTACCTTGTGTAAGAGGTTGTTGTTGTGCTCCATCGCTATGTATTATCCATAAATTGGAATAATCCTTATCGGTCATTATATCTTTAAAATTCCGAACAAAGACAATTGTACTACCATCCGGAGAAATTTGGGGATCGGTGACCATTTCCAAATTAAAAATATCCGTGGGTTCCAGCTTAGATCTAAGTTGCGATACGGTTACGAATGGTAGTAGAAATAGGAGTAGTAAGAGGTACAACAGGGATATTCTCATAGATAATAGCTATTAGTTCTTAGTATAGGGTTGCTCGTGGTTGGTTTGTTTCATGAAATTCTTTATTTCGCAGATCACATTGTTTCACTTTCAGATCAACAAATTAGCAAATCCTCAAATTGCTCCATTTTCACATTGTTCCGTTTTCAGATCAACAAATCATCAAATCCTCAAATTAACAAATTACTCCATTTTCACATTGTTCCATTTTTCAGATCAACAAATCACCAAATCCTCAAATTGCTCCATTTTCACATTATTCCATTTTCACATCAACAAATTAGCAAATCCTCAAATTAACAAATTGCTCCATTTCCAGATCAACAAATTAACAAATCCTCAAATCACTAGCATTATTACATTGATACATAATCAAATTATTTGATGGCAGAAAACGGAAGTGCCTTTAAATACAAGGATTCTACTTTTTCTACAATCTTACCATCAACTTCAGAAGCATCCCGGGCACGAATCCATTCCGGGTCTGTACGGAAATTTTCCCAAGAGGCTTTTGCAGCATCCATACTTTGGTGTGCCAAAAGATATACTAATTTGGATTGTGCGCCATCCTTTTCATCGGTAAGCCAGTACACTATATTTGCCATTCCGTGTTTTTCAAATAATTTTAGGGTATGATCTCTAAAACGCGCATGTAAATCATCTAATTTATCCGGCAAACAATAATACGTGCGCAGTTCAAAAACGGTATCATCCTTAGCCTGTTGCGCAGGTAATTCGTGGTTTAGCTCCGGTGCTATTCTGAGATATACCTCATCAATTTTCGCAACGAGTTTACCGTTTTCAATCGATTTTTGATACGCTGCTTTCCATTTCGGATTTTCCAAAAATTTCTTCCACATGACTTCTCGGGAGGCCTTGTCCGGATAGGCTAAAAAATAGACTAAAGTCTGATTTTCCGAATCCAAAGGCAGGAAATAAGCAATATTCTCCATACCACTCTCCTCAAAAAGAGCCAAGGTATGGTTTTGAAAACGCTGAATAAGTTCCGGACGTTTTCCTTCATTGGTATGATAGGTTCGCAGTTCGTAATATCGGGTATCCTCTTGTTGTGCAATTCCTGCAATAACTGTGAAAACAGCAATGGCGGACATAAGTGGTTTTTTCATTTTTAAATGGAATTTAAATTGGGTATTAAAGGTACACTTTTTTATCTTTTTACACCCAACGATTAGCGATTATATCCTAATCTAAACCCACTTCTTTGAGCAGAATATCTAATGCGCTTTTATCTCTTATTTTGCCTTGGTGTATAAGATAGGAAAGGGAGTTTAAGTGGTCTATACGTTCCAAAGGATTTTTAGTAAGAACGAGTAAATCTGCTTTTCTATTGGCGGCTACCTGTCCATAGTGATTTTCTAAACCAAAGAATTTAGGGCCATTGATGACTGAAGTTTCTAAGGCCTCTTTTGGGGACAATCCGGCATCTACCATTGCTTTTAATTCCTGGAGTAAGGATTCTCCGGGATATACAAAAGAATTAAAGGCTCCACAATCTGATCCGGCCAACAAGGGTACCCCTGCCGTATACATCGGCAAGACCATTTCCTTAAATTTTGTCTCGGTTCGTAAGCGTGTATTGTTTCCTGCTTCACGCGCTCTTTTAGCCCCCGAAACCCGACCTTCATATGTCTTTTGAATTCCTTTACCGATGTAGGGGAGTAAGGTGTCTTTGCTGTGATCTACATCTAGCACATGCGCCAAAACCGATCCAATGTGTAGCGTAGGCGTAATATAGACATTATTTTTGGCCAAATCCTTAAAAACCAAAGCAGCCTGATTGGGGTCATAGGTATCAATGAGCGATGCGATCATGCCATAACCAATGCCGAGAGCGGTAAGGCTATCTGCTTTGGATGAACAAGCTTTTAGTACATAATATAAATGTTCGGAGCCGTCTAAACCCATGGCAACAGCCTTCAAAATATCAGCAGACAGTGGCATATGTCCGGTTGTTTTAAGTCCTCTTTTTTCGGCAGCAGTAATAATAGCATAAAATGCCGTTGCACTTAAATTACCATCGTACATTTTTACGTAATCTACACCAAGGCCTTGCAACGCGTCTAGGGCTGCAGTAATGTCTTCTTCATTTTCAACGTGTAGGGAGCCAGCCCATGCAGGTTGACTACCATCCAATTTGGGACCCGAAGTAAAAATGGTTGGCCCCTGCAGCGTATTATGCGTTATAGCCTTGCGCCATTCCATAACCGCCGGGCTTATATCACCGCCTGCGTCACGAACCGTGGTAATGCCATACGCCAAGAATAGGGGTAGCATATTTTGGTTTTCGTGAATAAGGGAATCGCCACCACGAAAATGAACATGGTTATCCCATAAGCCGGGCATGACATAGGCATTCTTTACATCAGTGGTTTCCGTAGCTCTGTAGTCGCTATTTTGATTCATAGGACCTACCATAGCAATACTATCGCCCCGTATTGCAATGAATTGAGCCGGCGTAATGTGTCCCGAAACAACATCTACTACTTGAGCATTTAGCAGTACTACGTCCACTTTAATTTTGGGTGATGTAGTACAGGAGGCCAAACCAAAGATGGCAACCACAAAACAAAGGAATAGCAATTTGTTCATTTTACGATACTGTAATACGGGGTTTAAATCTTTTTTTTGACACGCATGCGTTCCACATCAATCTATATTTTTTTAGCGTAGGGCTTACAATTTTTTAAAAGCGCCTAGAAGCCCACGGGCGTACTCGCATCCTAATGGTGCCTTTGTTGGTGTTGGCAGAATAAATATAAGGACTTAATGCGAAGTAGCTTCTTTTTGCTGTACCCAATCTTCGATATTTTTTAAGGCACTATCCAGATATGTTCGATCCATAAGGTTTCCTTTTCGAATAACCGCTTCAATATTTTGGGTTTCACGAATCGTTTTTAGTGGATTGCCCCGAAGGATTAAGAGATCGGCTATTTTTCCATTTTCAACACTGCCGTAATCATGTAAAAGCCCAAAATAGTCAGGGCCATTCCAAATACTCGCCAATAAGGCTTGCTGTGGGCTAAGTCCATAATCGACCATAGTTTGTAATTCGAGGTGAATGGCCAAGCCCGGATAATCATAGGAATTTAGGTACCCCGCATCGGTACCGGCAATGATTTTGACGCCGGAGGCCACTAAGAGCGGTAGGAGGGATGCGGTTTGCTCAAACCGGTGGTGTCGCAAAACTATTTCTTCAGGGCTATCCTTCGCAGCCCTTTCCACACGCCATTGATAGGAAGCCTTTAGTTTTGGTCCCAAATATTTCAAAAATTCGTCATCTTCATGGGTGTCTTTATCCAAATAGGCTATGGTTTTACTGATAGACAAAGTAGGCACAATGCGGGTGTCGTTGGAAGCTAATTGCCCAAAATGCTCCAAGGCGGTATTCTTGTCAAAGCTTTCTATGCGCATCCGTGTTGCTTCTGCATTGTTGATTTCCTTTTTTTTAAGTGCCTCCAAAATTTCGGCCTCGTTCGGACTCACGCCTTTTAAGGCATACCCAAGATGTTCAATAGTCGTAAGTTTGGCCTCTGAAAGTTCTTTAAGGCTTAGGGTAGCGGGCAAATGTCCGGAAACCGGATACCCTCTTTTCACAGCCTCTTTTACGGCCTCCAGAAAAAGTTCCGGTGATAGTGTATTATCGGTAATTTTAATAAAATCTACGTTCAATTGATCTAAAGAGTCGAACGCCTTTTGTAATTCTTCTGGAGATCCTACCTCCAAATCGCCCGGCCAAATGGATCCAATGCCCTCAATTTTTGGGCCTGAGGTAAAAATTCGTGGGCCATTACGTTTTCCGTTTTCAATCTCATTGCGCCATTGCAATACGCTTTCGCTAATATCTCCAGCCGCATCACGAACCGTGGTTACCCCCAAAGCCAAATACAGGGGTAGTAATTGTTCGTTTTCATCTACATAATCGGCACCACCAAAATGGATATGATTGTCCCAAAGACCGGGCATGATAAATTGGGAGTCCCCATCAAAGCGACTATCTGAGCGATAAGAATCCAGGATCTCGGATCCTCCAACCGCCAGAATTCGATCCTGGTGTATGGCGATATATCGATTGGGTATGGTGGTGTTATGAACCACATCAATGATGGTGATATTTTGGATAAGAAGATCAATAGGTTTTTTATTGGTTTGGCATGAATATCCATAGATCACTACTACGACAAAACACCCTATGAATTTCCCTACGGAAATAATTTTTTTCATTTTTGATTTGGATTTACGATGTTTTCTAACAAAGAGGAACTTTACATCATCCTTGTTTTTCAATTTTTTATATTTGGCATATAGACGAAGGCCTAACCTTGCAAAGAGAATTATAGCAATGAGGGTAACAATACCAACGGCGTCCATGCTTTTTTATAGTTGATTTTATAGTCTGTTGTTTGTGATAAGGTACAAGAAATTAAAAAATTAAAGCGCCATTAACACGGCATAATATACAATGGTTATTAAAAGTACCAAAATGCCCCATGCCAAAAACCGAAGCGCTTTATTGACATTCTTGAACTTACGAGCCGTTATTTTGGAGATTATAAATATCTGCTGTCCCAACTGGTCAAACAACTGTTCTTCGTCTAGGCTTGTTTCATAAAACGTTCTGGAAAAGTCCTTAATACCTCCAAATTTAGTAATGACATCACCAAAGAAAAAAATATTTTTATCGTATTTGGCTTCTATTCTGGGGATAAAACAACGGATGCAATAGAAAATGGAGACAACAGTGCATGCAAACCAAAGACCCAAAAGAATATATAAAGGAATGTTGTTTGGGAAAATGGTAAAAATCTCCTCCATTTTTTGATACATAAAGTTTAACAAAATGCCATAGAATGAAAGAAGTAGCCCCGCTTTTAATTCGGATGCTTGAATGAGGCTCATGATGTAGTTGATACTACCCCAATAATGGTCTACCATATCCTCTACGTGAGAGGCTCTACTCTTTTTTACGGGTTTTTTGAGCTGTTTTTTTAAAGGATCTGTTGTAGTTTCGTCTTTAGATGATGTCATAGTGTAGGTGGTGCCTTAAAGGGTTACGATGTGGTTTGTAGCCTAAATTTATTCCAAAACTTCATAAACTACTAGGGGTTTCGCTTTGTTTTTCATGGTGATAACATCTAATTTTTTACATTGAAAGGATTCTTTTACCCTTTCGTAACAGGTTTCCGAAATAAGAATTTGATTCTCTTTTGCCGCTGCCTGTATACGCGCTGCCGTGTTTACTGTATCGCCAATGACCGTATAATCTAAACGTTTTAAACTGGCAGACCCAATATTCCCGGATATCATTTCACCACTTTTAATACCAATAGAAACCTTAGGTAAAAAAGATATAGTTCCCTCTGTAACCGGCAAATTATTGATCGCCCTACGCACAGCCAAAGCGGCATCGATGGCGCGATCTAAATGATATTCTCCTCTAAAAACGGCCATTACGGCATCGCCTATAAACTTATCAATAAAACCTTCTTGCGCCATAATTTCTTTTACCATAATATCAAAATAGGTATTAATAAGTGCCACCACTTTGTCGGGAGGCTCTGTTTCGCTTATACTGGTAAATCCGCACACGTCTATAAAAACTACTGTGCCTTCTACGGTTTCATTGATCATAAGACTGCTTTCATATTCGCGACTGCCCATAAAATTGAGGACCGTATCATCTACATACATCCGCAAAATGTTATTTTCTTTAACGGCCTGTAGGGTTTTTTTTAAAATCGTAACATGTGCAATGGTTTTTTCTATAGTGATTTCCAAATCTTTAAAGTCGATAGGTTTGGTAATAAAATCAAAAGCCCCTCTATTCATTGCCGTGCGTATGTTATTCATATCACCATAAGCCGAAATAATGACAGATTTTAACAATTGATTTTGCTCGCTGATCCTACTCAACAGCGTAAGACCGTCCATTTCAGGCATGTTGATATCGCTTAATACCAAATCTACATCCGTATGCGCCAAAAGCTGTTCAAGGGCATGTCTTCCATTTTCGGCAAAAATAAATTCGTATTCATTTTCACGAATCTTTTGTCGGAAACGCTGCTTTATCAACACCTTTAAATCATCTTCATCATCTACAACAAGTATTTTAGTCATCATGGTTCTTATTTTAGCCTAATTTAGTAAGGCACTTATTTCCCCTTTAAGTGAATCAAAATCGATAGGTTTTGTGAAAAATTCCTTGGCACCGGACTGTATCGCTTTATTGTAATTTTCGCTGTCTCCATAGGCCGAAATCATACTGATTTTTATTTGCGGGTATTTCATTTTTATGATCTCTAACAATTCAAGTCCTGTCATTCCGGGCATATTAATATCAGAAAAAATATACATCACATCGGGAGGTGTATTTTTTTCGAGCAGTTCTAAGGCTTCCTGTCCCGAAAATGCAAACAGCAAGTCCAAATTTTTGGTTTTTACTTCTTTTCTGAATTTTTGACGAAAAAGCATTTCTACATCTTTCTCATCATCTACAACGAGTATTCTCATGAGGTTCCTTTTTTGGTGGTTATGGGTAATCGTATTTCAAATCGGGTAAAGGTATTTTCTTCGGACGCTATGGTAATGGTGCCTTTGTGTTTACTGATGATATCGTGGGTTATACTAAGGCCCAGCCCGGTGCCTTCTGTTCCTTTTTTAGTGGTAAAGAAAGGTTGAAACAATTTGTTTTTAATAGCCTCTGCTACACCGGGACCATTATCCTCTATGTCTATAGCTGCCATGCCGTTGTTTTGACTCTTGGTTTGCACTTTTAGCACCGGCTTGTAGTCTTTCTGTTCGGGCTGCAGGCCTTTGGTGCGCATGGCATCGAAGGCATTTTTGCATAGGTTAAGAATGACCCTGCTAAAATCCTCGGCATTGAGTTCTACAAGAGGCAAGGTCTCTTCCAAATCGAGTTCTATTTTTACATTAATAGCCGTTTTTCCTGCACGCATGCCATGAAAGGCCAGATTCACATACTCTTTAATGAGTTCATTCAAATTTGTAGGTTCCATAAGACCGCTGCCACCACGAGAGTGCATAAGCATCGACTTTACAATATTGTCGGCTCTAGTGCCGTGATGGTGCACCTTTTTTAGGTTTTCTTCTACATCATTAAGTAAGGAGCCTATTTCTTCTGTGGATTCATTTTTATCCAATTTTGTTAATTCTTGTCGTATTTCATCCAAATATTCCAAACTGAGTTCCGAAAAATTATTGATAAAGTTCATGGGGTTTTTAATCTCATGGGCAATGCCGGCTGCCAATTGCCCTAGGGAGGCCAATTTTTCCGATTGTATCAGTTGCGCTTGGGTGGCCTTGAGGTTTTCATAGGCTTTCTCTATTTCATGGGCCTGTGCCAACTCTTTTTCCCTAGTTCTTTCCTTTTCGCGAGCGACCAACCGACCGGTCTGCATTTTTACTAAGGCATACACCAATAGCCCAAAAATAAGTACATAAAGGAGATATGCCCACCAGGTGGCATACCATGGCGGGAGCACCGTAAAAGTGTAGGCAATTTCCTTGGAGACCGTACCAAAGGTGTTTTTGGCGCGAACCCGAAAGGTATAGGTGCCATGAGGCAAGTTGGTAAACTCCCTAAAAGATTTGTTTTCCCAGGTAGACCAGTCTTGGTCAAAGCCTTCAAGTAAGGTCTGGTAGGTAATCAAAGTTTCCTTTATGAAAAACGGCGCAATGTAATTAAAGTTTATTAAGTTGCTTTTATACGCTAATTCCGGCTCCTGATCTTGAAAATATTCCGGCAGTTTTAAATGGCTTTCCCCCGAAAATACAGATTCAAAATATAAGGGTACTTCATGATCTATTTTGTATTCTTTGTTAGGATCTAACCGTAATAGACCTTCATCGGTACCAAACCAATACACCCCATTAGGTTCTGTATAGCCAGCTGTGGTGGTATTAGAGGCGATTAAATTTAAGGGGTAGGACTGCAAAATGTATGAACCATCGGGTTGCAGTTTGGCCAGTCTTTTTTCACCTTTAAAGTTTAGAGAAACATCCCCAAATTGGTTAGATCCCAAACCATACACATCCAAGTTAACAGAAGCGATTTCGTCCGAGAAACTAAAAACTGTATCTCTTACAAAGCGTTCCGTAGGTTTATCGAAGAAATAGAATCCGCTAACACCGGAACTGTAAATTTTACCGTTTACGTTAACTGCCACTCCAGATAACCCTCGTATGCCATCGTCTTTACTGTAGTTTGTTACGCTCACATTAGGAACATCTAAATTGCCGGAGGCTGTTTTAGGAAAAACCACTCTGGATATGATTCCGGCCTGCGTACCTGCCCAAATCTCACCTTCGCTGTCTTCTACGAGGGAATATACAGAGCGATCTACGCCAGGAACAGAGCCAATGAAGTCATATTTATAATCTCCACGAGGTATGCGATACCGCTTAAAGACATGTATTCCCATACCTCCACCGGTAAAAACGTAACCAGAGTGCTTTTTGGAAATAAGGATTTCTGTGATATTGTAGTTTTCGGTTTCCTCAATTAAAGTTGCTTTATTCCCTTGAATTTTATAAACACCTTCGCCACTAGCCAATACCTGATCCCCATCGGGCTCCAAATCAAATACCTGCGAATTGGCAAATCCTTCTATTTGCTTTATTTCCCCATCGACCTTATCCACATAGAGTATATTGGTGGAGGTTCCGATATACAGATTATCATCATACGCGCCTAAAGAAAGGACATTGCCCACTTCGTGCGCGTCAGAATTGAAGCGGGTAACAGGCGAAAAAATTTCAATTTTAGACAGTCCGTTGTTGGTGCCTACCCATAAATTTCCATAAGTATCCAAATGAAAGGCGTAAACGCTTTGATCGGGGATGGAATTTTTGATATGAAAGTGAGATTTTACCTTGCCACTTTGGTCTATGATGTAAAATCCGTGCGCCAATACACTCAAAGCGTAGGTGTTATCGGGTAGTGCCAAGGCCTTGTATAAACTACGGTCTTCAAGAAGATGATCAATTTCGGTTGGGAAAGGATGAAATGCCATTCCATCATAGTGATAGAGTCCACCTGAAAAAGCCCCCACTAAAAACTCCCCTTGTTTTTTGTAGGGTAACATCACCTGTACTCTGTTTTCACCAAGAAATTCGCTGCCGTTGATAAGGGTTAGGCTGCCTTGAGTTTCCTGAAATAAGCCTAAGTCAATTTGATGGACGTAGTAGGTGTCATTGAGCGAAAACGCATACATAAATTGCGTATCCGGTTTCCAAATACGGATATTGTTGTCTGGGTCTTCGGTGTTGGGCGAATACACGAAAATAGCTTCTCGCGATTGGAAGTAGATTGTTCCAGCTACTTCTCTTATAGACCAAATATCATTGAAAAGCACATTCTTAGGCAGGTTAATGGCCAACGATTTCATTTGGGTATTCCCTATCGAATCTTGAGCAACATAACCGAAGTCGCCCAAAGCTCCGTAATAAAAAGTACCGGATGCGGCAAGCAGCGTAGTGCGCACATTGGTATTGAACTCCTGAACGGGGGAAGTGAGCAATTCCCATTGCGCACCATCAAATTTATGCAGACCACTACTTGTACCTGTGTAGAGAAATCCAAATCGATCATGATTTACGTTCCATATTTGCTGGCTGGCAAGCCTTAGATTGCCACCTGCCGAATAATTGGTAAAGCTCGGAATCCCTTGAGAGGCGTTTATTTGCGCATGTAGGGTACAACAAATGGGTGCCGTTGCAATGAACAGGAAGGAAAGGATTTGGCTTTTTAGGGATTTGTTTTTGTGGTGGTTTGGTTTCATCTCGTTGGTTCTATATTAATAGCTCATGCAAAGGTATTATAGGCGTTATTTAAAGCGTTAGTGGTAAAACAAGTTTAAAGACAGTCCCTAAACCAATTTCACTGACCATTTTCAAGGTTCCTCCATGTGCCTTTACAATATCATAGCTTAAGCTCAATCCCAAACCGGTTCCCTGTCCGGTAGGTTTGGTAGTAAAGAACGGTTGAAATATTTTTTTTAATTACCTCCGGAATCCCCATGCCGTTGTCTTCTACGGAAATATACAACTTATTGTTCAATTTTTTTGGTCATTGTACTATAACAGATTCTGAAAAATATATCTTTCATCATATTCCACTTTAAATTCTTTCAACAGGCTCAGATATTCCTCACCAAATGTTACAAATCTGTGGCGTTGCTCCTGATTCTTGATATATTTGAAAATGGTATCCACCATCGAATAGTGGTATGAAAACACACCATAACCCTCCTGCCATTCAAATCTTTCAGAAGTTAGTCTATGATCATTGATGTATTTAGAGGATTTAGCCTTCACAGTCTTCATTAATTCCGAGACAGATATAACAGGTTTTAACCCAAAAAAACAATGTACATGATCCTCCACACCATTTACAATAATGGTTTTACAATTAGCTTCGTTGATTAAATTACCGATTACGCCAAAAAGTTGAGTTCTCCATGCCTTATCCAGTACGGCTTTCCGATGCTTAACTGCAAAGATGGTTTGGATGTAGATTTGATGATACGTATTGGCCATTTCGTTCCGATTATATGTTTCGAGCCTACGGCTCTTATTTGTACTCTTTGCCTTCTTCCAACGGACTGAAGTCCGTTGTTACACTATTGGTCGAGCCTACGGCTCTTTATTTCGTTGTTTCTCTTTTTCAACGGACTGAAGTCCGTTGCTATGACATTGACCGAGGCGCTGCCTCTTTTTGTACCTCCCCGAACATTACAGGTCGGTATTTTCCATTTTCCTTGATTTATATGTTCCGAGCCTCCGGCTCTCCTTTTTGTTGTTTCGCTTGTACAACGGACTGAAGTCCGTTGTTACACTATTAGTCGAGGCGCTGCCTCTTTGTTTGATGTCCCCGTTCCTATTTTAGAGCCGCTAGGCTCGGCGTATCTTGTAACCACGGATTTTTATCCGTGGCACAACGAAACCGAACTATGAACGAGTGCCGTAGGCAGGGTACATCTACATTCATATGTATTATAAGAACACTATAGTAATTTTCATTCCTCGTTTCCAGTGGTTTATATGTTGCGAGCCTACGACTCTTATTTGTACTCTTTGCCTTCTTCCAACGGACTGAAGTCCGCTGTTATAATATTGGTCGAGCCTACGGCTCTTTATTTCGTTGTTTTTCTTTTTCAACGGACTGAAGTCGGTTGCTATGACATTGACCGAGACACTGCCTCTCTTTTTTGTGTTTCTAAATCTTCTCGTTCCTATTTTAGAGCCGCTAGGCTCGGTGTATTTTGTAACCACGGATTTTTATCCGTGGCATAACAAACAATCTACCTGTAAACGAGTGCCGTAGGCACGGAACATCTTTATTCATACCCATAATAATAACAATATATTTAGCATCATCCTTCGTTTCCGGTGGTTTATATGTTACGAGCCTACGGCTCTTATTTGTACTCTTTACCTTCTTCCAACGGACTGAAGTCCGCTGTTACACTATTGGTCGAGCCTACGGCTCTTTATTTCGTTGTTTTTCTTTTTCAACGGACTGAAGTCGGTTGCTATGACATTGACCGAGACACTGCCTCTTTTTGTACCTCCCCGAACATTACAGGTCGGTATTTTCCATTTTCCTTGATTTATATGTTCCGAGCCTCCGGCTCTCCTTTTTGTTGTTTCGCTTGTACAACGGACTGAAGTCCGTTGTTACACTATTAGTCGAGGCGCTGCCTCTTTGTTTGATGTCCCCGTTCCTATTTTAGAGCCGCTAGGCTCGGTGTATTTTGTAACCACGGATTTTTATCCGTGGCACAAACAAACCGAACTATGAACGAGTGCCGTAGGCAGGGAACATCTATATTCATATGTATTATAAGAACACTATAGTAATTTTCATTCCTCGTTTCCAGTGGTTTATATGTTGCGAGCCTACGGCTCTTTTTTGTACTCTTTGCCTTCTTCCGACGGACTGAAGTCCGCTGTTACACTATTGGTCGAGCCTACGGCTCTGTATTTCGTTGTTTTTCTTTTTCAACGAACTAAAGTCCGTTGCTATGACATTGACCGAGGCGCTGCCTCTTTTTGTGCCTCCCCGAACATTACAGTTAGGTATTTTCCATTTTCCTTGATTTATATGTTCCGAGCCTCCGGCTCTCCGTTTTGTTGTTTCGCTTGTACAACGGACTGAAGTCCGTTGTTACAATATTGGTCGAGGCGCTGCCTCTTTATTTGATGTCCCCGTTCCCATTTTAGAGCCGTTAGGCTCGGCGTATTTTGTAACCACGGATTTTTATCCGTGGCACAACGAAACCGAACTATGAACGAGTGCCGTAGGCAGGGAACATCTATATTCATCACATAGGCAATACAATTAAAAACTCACTACCCTCTCCTTCCCTCGTCTCCACTTTTAACTCGCCATTATGACCTTTGGTAATAATATCATAGCTCATACTCAATCCTAAACCGGTTCCCTGTCCGGTGGGTTTGGTAGTAAAGAACGGTTGAAATATTTTTTTCTGAATTGCCTCCGGAATCCCCATGCCGTTGTCTTTCACAGAAATATATAACTTATTATTTAATTTTTTGGTGCGTACCGTAACTGTGGGTTCATAATTTTCCGGTTGTTGTTTCTTTTTTTCGTTAACTGCGTAGAAGCCGTTAGTAATGAGATTAAGAATAACCCTTCCGATATCTTGTGGAATAATTTCAACTTTTTCCAGTGATTCATCAAAATCGGTGAGTAAGGTTGCATTGAAGGATTTGTCTTTGGCTCTGAGTCCGTGGTAGGCGAGGCGTAAATACTCATCCGCTAAGGCATTGATGTCCGTAGGTTCTTTTTTGCCACTGCTATTTCTGCTGTGTTGCAGCATTCCTTTCACGATATTATCGGCGCGTTTACCATGATGGTTTATTTTTTCCAGGTTTTGTTTGATATCCAAAGAGATAGCCTTTGCTTCTTCAAAATCACCTTTATCTAATTCTTCGTTCATTTCGTCAATCAATTCATTACTTACTTCACTAAAGTTGTTGACGAAGTTTAAGGGGTTTTGTATCTCGTGGGCAATACCTGCTGTGAGTTCTCCAAGGCTTGCCATTTTTTCGGATTGGATGAGTTGGGCTTGGGTCGATTTGAGTTGATTATAAGCCTTCTCTATTTCTCGGGCCTGTGCCAATTCCTTTTCCTGAGTTCTTTTCCGCTCTTTTTGTAACAATCTTGTCCGTTGAATTTGACCTACAGCATAAATTCCTGTAATAAATAGCAATCCAAATATGGAGTATGCCCACCATGTTCGGTACCAAGGAGGCAAGACCGTCAGCAAAAAAGAAGCCCCTTCTTGGTTCCATACCCCATCGGCATTTGCCGCTCTCACCTTAAACGTGAAATTACCATGCGGTAAATTTGTGTAGGTAGCAGATCGTTTGTTGCCTGCGTCAATCCAGTTAGCATCAAAGCCTTCCAATTGGTAGGCATACTGGTTTTTTTCAGGATTGCCGAAATGTAGCGCCACAAAGTCAATGGTCAATTCATTCTCATCATATTCAAGGGTAAGTCTTTCCCTGTTAGGAGATGGGTTCAGATAAGGTACCTCGACACCAGACGTAATAGATTTATTAAACAGTTTAACATCGGAAATAACAACTTGAGGGGGTCTTTCATTTGTAATAAGTTGTGCCGGTGTAAATACGGTGACGCCTTCTACATTACCAAAATACATCCTACCATCTTTTCCTTTGGCAAAGGAGAACTGATTATATTCAAGTGCCAATAATCCTTCACTAAAACCATAGTTCCTTATCTGTTTAGTATCCGGATTATAATTAGAAATACCATTGTTTGTACTCATCCAAAGTGTACCTTGATCATCTTCAAGAATGCCGTAAATAATATTATCAGGAAGTCCGTTTTCCATCGTTAAATGAGATACTAGACCGGTGCTGACATCAAGCCGATCTAACCCAGATTGATAACTCGCTAACCATAGAATACCAGGCTCTTTCCTCCGTTCAAGTATGCATTGCATCCTGTTACTACTAATTGAAGTGGTATCTTTTACATTGTGGACTGACTTAAGTTTTCTTTCTCCGGATGCAGTAAATTCTACTAAACCAATGGAAGTACTAACCCAAAGCGACCCCTGGGTGTCTTGCAAAAGAGAATAAACCCTTGGCGCCTGATCTGTAGTATTATCTGTGAGTGGAATAGGTGAAAAGACACCGTTGCGTGTATCCAGCAAATGTAGCCCTCCTGCACTACCTACATAAAGCTTACTCGAATCTCTCACCATTGGTTCCAGTGCCCAAATATTATCACGGCCTGTGTTTTCTTCAGGTGTATCACGAAGAAAGCGTTTCACTTTTCCGGTAGTACGATTAAGCAGGTTAAGACCACCCGATCCGCCTACCCAGAACCCTCCTTGGTCGTCTTCTGCAAAAACATTAAATCTCCTGTTAAGAAGTGTATTGGGATCATTAGGGTCATGAGAATACCGGGTAATTTTATCACTATTAGCGTCAAATTGCGTCAAATAAAAGGGGTCTTCAACAGTTGCTACCCATAAGGAGCCTTCACTATCTTCATAGATACCCCAGACAAATCCCGGAGCCAGGCTCGAAGGATTATCAGGGATGTTTTTTAAATGTTTAAAATTCACAGCCCCGGGATTGAATTTATTAACACCCTTTAAGGTTGTTCCTGCCCACATCATTCCCGAACGATCTAAAAATAGGGTATAAATAGAATTTGAACTCAAACTATTATTGTCCTCGGGATTGTGAACATAATTGGTGAATTGTTCGGTTCGCATATCAAAACGTGCAATACCACCAAGCCTGCCTCTCACGAGCCAAAGAACGTTTGGGTCATTTGGATCTGGAGCGATATCATGAAATGAATTTCTTTGATTTTCGACTTTTTCCTCGGGTTGGATAAGAAATCGCTGGTATTTCTTAGTTTTTCGGTTAAAACGAACGAGTCCGTAACTGGTCCCTAACCACATGATTTCTTGACCATCATCTGGGATGTGAAGCGCGTTTATAACCAACGAATCTCCCTGAAAGCTGGCTCGCCCTGAAACGTGTAAATAATTTTCAATTGAATTAGATTTAGGGTCAATTCTACTCAGCCCATTGGGCGTTCCTGCCCAGATATAACCGTTCTGGTCTTCTTTTATATCTAAGACTACATCTGAAAGAATGGAAGCAGGCTCTTCAGGCTTATGCAGATATCTTGTGAACACTCCTTCTTCGCCCATCCGCATGCGATTTAGCCCAGAACCATATGAACTTACCCAGAGATCCCCATTACTGCCTTCAACTACTTTCTTGGCATTATTTGTAGAAATGCTGGTAGGATTATCCTGATCATATTGATAATGAACAGCTTTACCAGTGGCTGGATTCAAGCGATTAAGACCGCCGGTGGTAGCCACCCAAAGATCACCATTTTGCGATTCATTAATGGAATTTATAGCACCAGATACTATGGAAGTAGAATCGAACGGACTGGAAGTAAACACCTTGAATTCATGTCCATCATACCGGTGCAACCCAGTTTGCGTACCTATCCAGATAAATCCTTTTTTATCCTGAAAGATGCTGCTCACGTCTCCTTGGGTTAGTCCATCTTGGACACCCAATTTCTCAAAACGCAGCACTGGAGCCTCACTTAATAATTTGGGAACTTTAAGGTCGTTTTCTATCTGTGCGCTACAGGGTACAGATAGAATTAAAATGGTGAAGATTAATACTAAGGTAAAAAGCGAATGATTAAAAGAGAATGCAGAATTGATAGTATTCGTCTGTCCCGTATCGCTTGATGTTAATTGTTTTTTTCTTATCATAAATGTGTTTTTAACCCTCTTTTTAACTCTTTATTTGTTACGCCAAAGCTGGTAAAGTCAATGAAAATTCAGATCCCTTTCCTTCTAACGAAATTACGGTTAGCGACCCCCCATGCGCTTTTACTATATCGTGGGTAATACTTAACCCAAGTCCAGTTCCTTCCGTGCCTTTTTTGGTAGTGAAGAAGGGTTGCAGGATTTTGTCTTTGATGTCGTCCGGGATGCCGCAACCATTATCCGTCACTTTAATCCGAATTAAGCCGTTTTCAGAGGTTGTGCAAACCTTGAGTTGTGCGTTATACGCTGTACCCATCTCCCGACATCTATCCCCATGAGTGCGCATGGCGTCAAAGGCATTGTTGCAAAGATTAAGGATCACTCGGCTGAAATCTTCACCGATGAGGGATATCTTTGCAATGTTTGGATCCAGTTGCAGGTCTATGGCTACATTGATGGGCTTTTTTCCGGCCCGCATGCCGTGGAATGCCAGATTAACGTATTCCTGTACCAGTGCATTCAAATCTGTGGGTTCCATTTTTCCACTTCCGCCCCGACTATGCTGCAACATGGATTTTACGATGCTATCGGCACGAGTGCCGTGTTGGTATATTTTTTCGAGATTGGATTTTACTACAGTGAGCAACTCCCTAATTTCATCGGAGTTTTCCGGATTGTTGGGCTCATCGAGAGCCTCAAAAACCTCATCGATCAGTTCTCTGCTGAGGTCTGAAAAATTAGTAACAAAGTTCAGGGGGTTCTTTATTTCGTGGGCGATGCCGGCGGTAAGTTGGCCAAGTGAGGCGAGCTTTTCCTGTTGTACAAGTTGGGATTGGGTGGCTTGCAGTTCTTTAAGTGCAGCTTCGGCTTTTTCCCGGGCTTGTTTAATGGCTATCAAGTCTTTTTCGGCTTGTACCGCTTGTTTTTCTGCAATTTTTAAATCGTTAAAACGCGTATAGGTTAAATTAAATACCGCGGCAAACCGCTCTAATAGGTCTATGGTTTCTTGGGGTTGTTCTTCGGGTGCCGCCATGCCAATTAAACCTCCCGAAAAATAAGCAATGGTCTGAACGCGTCTTTTTTGCTGTAAACCATGAATAAATGGTATCTGCATGACCGTGTTTAAATAATAAAAATAGTCTTTGAGTTCTTTACCGCTCATGTCAATAATGGTAGATTTTTTTTCTTGTTTCCAGGCATCAACCATCTTTTGAATGGATTTGTTTTCTGAAGGATAGAGTTGAAAATGTTTTTCAATTTTACTGCCATCTTCATTAGTGGCCCATGCTTCAATAGCCTTACCCTTGTCTTTAATAATTCCAATAAATAAACGATTAGGGGCAATGCCCAAATTTAAGAGTTCTTTAAAAACAATGACAGAGGTATCTGCCAATTCAGAACTGTGTGCCATGGTCATGGTTCTGGATCTTACCTTTTCAAGTGCCATTTCAATTTGGGCTTCACGGGCACGCATTTCAGCGTTTTGCAAATCGCGAAAACGGGTGTAGGCAAATGAAAATACTGCCGTAGCTCTCTTTAACAGGTCCCAGCTTTCTTCTGAAATGTCCCCGGGAGCGGCAGCGCCTATAAAGCCATCAGAAAATTTGTTGAGGTGATAAGTACGGGTTGGGATGGTGTCACCATAAAATTTACTGGTTGAAAAATGTGTTGATTGTTTTTCGCAATATTGTATCCATTCTACGCGATGCTTTCCTGTCATCACAATAGAAGTACTTGGTGATGATGATTTGTAAAACGATTGCATTTTTCTACCTACCCATGTGGCCTTTAAATCAATAGTCATTTGATCGGAAACAGATTTACCATCTTTCTCGTTTTTGATGGTAAACCAACACTGTGTGGTGTCGTTCTCTTGATCGTGAATATAAATAGAACTGGTTTCTAATGCTTCCACACCCAAAGCGCCCATTTCTTCTCGTAGTAATTGCGCCACTTCGATGAGTTCGTTGGGACTTTGCATGGCCAGAGATCTGGATCGTACTTTTTCCAGAGCTGCTTCAATCTGGGCTTCTCTTGCCTGAGCTTCTGCTTTTTTGAGGTCTAGGAAACGGGTGTAGGTTTGTTCGAAGACTTTGGCGAAGCGCTTAAAAATGTTGTGTGCTTTTGGAACGGTTTCATAAGTAATAAACATCACATAACCATATTTGAAATAGCAAATATGGAATATTTGAAAAGTGGGTAGCGGATGTCCTGCTTCTAGGATACCATCGATGACTTCTCCAAAGATGGGAAGGGTGCGCATAAACTCGTAATGTTTATGAATGAGTTTACCACCTAGCTCTTCTACATGAAAAACTTCTCCTTTTTTAAAGGGTTCAGAAAAATCATACCCTATCCCAATTGTAGGCAGTACAAATGGTTTTTGAATAACCCCTTCGCTACTCATAAAAGCAGTGGCACTTTTTTGGTCTTCTTTCCAAATACAATAGCCGGCACTCCAAGCTGGAATGCCCAATTCTTGTACTTGGAGAAAAAGGTTGTTGGCTGCCTCAGGTAATTCGTTACTATTTTGCATCGCCATGGTACGCGAACGTACTTTTTCAAGGGCTGCTTCTATTTTGGCCTCCCGCGCTTGCGCCTCTGCTTTTTTGAGGTCTAGGAAACGGGTATAGGTTTGTTCGAATACTTTGGCAAAGCGCTTAAAGATGGAATGAAACTCAGGTGTTTCATCATAAGTAATGAACAACAGATAACCTTGTTTGAAATAAGCGGCGTGATTAACTTGCTTTTTGGGTAACGCTATGCCAGCTACCTTTAACTCATCAAATATCTTGTCAAGTCCAGGGAGGGAGGCCATATAGCTATACATATCCTCCAATTTTTTACCCTCTTGTTTTTCTATATATAGAGGCTCACTAGTATTTGATTTCGCTGTAAAGCGTTTAAAAATATCTTTATCGGCAGGTGTATCAAATGGCTCAATGGGTCTTCCATCTCCTGAACTCACCCATTGTGAAATGACCGTTTTGTTATGATTAAAAATATTAAAACCACAACTCCAAGGGTTAAGACCCAGACCCTCGATTTGACCGAACATCTCCGATGCAGCTTCAGCCAATTCATCGCTGGATTGCATGGCCATGGTTCGGGATCGGACTCGTTCCAATGCCGTTTCAATCTGTGCTTCCCGTGCCTGTTCTTCTGCTTTCTTGAGATCCAGAAAACGGGTGTAGGCCTGGCCAAAAACCGTTGCAAATCGTATGAAAATCTCGTGTTCTTCATCTGTGAATTCATCCAGGTTGTATCGGCCAAAATTTAAAGTGGCTTCATTTAAGATCACTGTAAATCGTGCCCATCCGGAAGCATTGAGGATCAGCTCTTTTCTCTTTTTGGGTATTCTTTTGAGGTCAGAGTATTTAAACAGCAGCTTGAAATAGGAGTCTTTTTCCGCCTTTGAATAGCGCTCACTGAAATAATCCAGACCTTCGTTCAGTGCGTTGTGATAATTTAAGGTGATGGTATGGTCGATATAGGGCAGATGAAATTTTTCGAGGTAATCTTGCCCCTCAACATCCAGCCAGATATTTAATCCTGTTTTCCGGTCATAAATATAGTCAGTATAAATTTGAGAGTAGTGGAGCTGTATACCCAGTTCATGAATTCCTTTTCCGATTTCCCTGACTACATCGATCAGATCATCACTTTTGTGCATTCCCATAGATCGTGCTCTTACACGTTCCAAAGCCGCCTCAATCTGTGCTTCCCTTGCCTGTGCTTCGGCTTTTTGGAGGTCGAGAAAGCGGGTGTAGGTCTGCTCAAATTCTTTAGCAAAACGCTGGAACACCTCATGCGCTTCTGGTGCGGGGACGAGTGTAATGAATAGGAGGTATCCGTATTTGAAATAGGCTACATGGTCTATCTGGAAATCTACTTGTCGTAATTTTTCTACCACTTCTTCATCGTCCCCAAGAATACGGAGCGAATGCAGGTAATCATAATGCTGTTTTATCCGTTCCTTTCCAAACTCCTCAATCCACAAGGTTTCGCCTCGTTGTCCCGCTTCATAGTATTTTAGAAAGATATTTTCCCTTGGGGTTTTGTAAGCAGGTAGCGTGCCTTCCAAGTTGCTAAACCATTCGGTAGAATCATGCTCGTTGTAAATGTTGAAAGCGCAGCCTCGCGTAGGAATCCCCAAGTCCACCACCTGCTTGTTGAGCAGGTAGGATACTTCTGCCAATTCTTCACTGCTTTGCATGGCCATGGTGCGGGCGCGGACGCGCTCCAAAGCGAGTTGAATCTGCGCTTCTCTGGCTTGTGCCTCGGCTTTTTGGAGGTCCAGGAAGCGGGTATAGGTTTGTTCAAATAGTGCGCTGAACCGCTTGGTAATATGAATCAATTCAGGTGTAAATTCTCCTGGACTAAACGCATAAAAAAATCCATGCTCGAAAATGAAACAGTGTTGTATTTCTCTTTCGGGTAATTGTTCTAAAGGAATCTGAATTTTATAGTCAGGCGCAGTATTGAGCATTTGGTAGTAATTCAGCAAATCTTCCCCTTCCAATACATACTTGTGGAAGGGTACCTGCGCTTTCCAAGCCTTACGGGCACTTTTCAGCAACGGATGCCAGTTCATTTTCAGGTAACCGATATGCATGTTGACTTCTGCTCCGGTTTTGCGTGCCGTCCAAAGCTGATTGTTTTCATTTTCATGGTTCAGAATGCCGATACCAAAACGGGTGCCTTCATCCACACCTAAAGCAGTGAGTTCACTAAACATCTTAACGACACACTTGCCCACATCTGCGCTACTGTGCATGGCCATGGTAATGGCCCTGACCCGTTCCAGTGCCGCTTCCACCTCTAGTTCCCGGTTTTTTTCTATCAGGTGCGCCGTTTTTTCTGCAACCAAGGCTTCCAATTCTTCCGCCTTTTGCTTCCAGCTCTCAATGCCCCAGGTATCCTTTTCGCTTTCTACGTGTTCGGGTTTTGATGCATGCCAATGAATCACCTTCCATTGATTGTTTTGGTAGTGTAAAACCACAGAGAGTCGCATATACATGGTTAGGGTTTCGTCCGCGGTGGTTATATTCATAAACACATCATCCGAAAACACAGCGGTATTTTCGTCATCAGAAATAAACTGAGACACCGAATCTATATGCCATGTAATAGCAAGCCCCTTGGTTTGTTCCTTTTGAATTTTGAGCAAATCGATAACTCCATTAATACCCTGAATCTTTTCATCGATGGCGGTTCCAAATCCCGTGATCTTCTCATCCAAAATTTGGTGTACTACACCGGAATCATCGTTATTTAAGCCAATTTCCCTAAATTGCCGATAGGTGTTAATCATTGATTGCTGCTTCTCTTTTTTCATTGGTGTTTAGGTCAAAATAGGATTCTTGCTGCCGATGGTTGTTTTGGGGGTGCTATTTATACTAAGATCCTTGGTTTAGCACAAGGTACCAATTCTTATTTGGTTTTACTACGATCATACAACTGGTTTTCTCATAATGTAATGACGAGGGGTTAGGCCATTCACGTCATTCTAAAATTCCAAACGAAGTAACTCAGAATTACATAAATTTGAACTGAATTAAGGACGAATCACTGCGATTTCTATCCCAAACCCCTTTTTTATTTACCGAAGGCATAACATAAAAACCCAGTTCGATGGTATGATCTTGCCTCGTACTACACCTACAAATGGCGTCAAAATCTATCCTAGGCTATCCTAACTCCAATGTAGAAAACCCGCTCTTGCCTGTCCGGCAGGCAGGCTTTAGGGTTGGGGCAAGGTTCTTGGTCATCAAAATCCCGGTAACTGCGAAGAAAATTTCACAGATGGTGTATTTAAGGCACGTGCCTACCGAAGTTTTTGCGAAGGCGGGATTTGCGGTTTTCCCTTGTTCAAGCGATTTTTGTCGGATTTTTCAAAAGAATTTAACATGATTTTCAATTTTAATTGTCCCGTTATGGACTTTATCTTGGTAGCAAATGGGAATTGTGTTGTTTGCATGTGCCTTTGGGTACATTATATATTTCGTACCTAAAGGCACGAGGGTGTAATGCCTCATTGTTTGTTTCTACCCATGTTTTGTCCCTAACGGGACATAAAATGGTTCTGTCAATTACCACAAGCACAATTTCGCCAACGCCATATTTAAGGTACGTGCCTAACAAGGCTTTTGCGAAGGCGGGATTTGCGGTTTTCCCTTGTTCAAGCGATTTTTGTCGGGTTTTTGAAAAGAATTTAACATGATTTTCAATTTTAATTGTCCCGTTAGGGACTTTATCTTGGTAGCAAATATGTTTGGTGTTGTTTGAATGTGCCTTTAGGTACATTATATATTTCGTACCTAAAGGCACGAGGGTGTAATGCATCATTGTTTGTTTCTACCCATGTTTTGTCCCTAACGGGACATACAACGGTTTTACCTTGTTCAAGAAGTTTTTTACGGATGCCGTATAAGGTTTTCATATAAGGTTATTACCTTTCTTATGGAATTAAAGCCACCAGTTCATCGATTTGAACAATAACGCTTTTTACATAATTTCGGGCCGCGTTATAATTGTCCCTGTTTAAAATTAAAATCCGGACTACATTGGTGTGTTCAAAAAAGTGATCCATGGAAGTTACTTTTACGTACGTTTTAAATTTGAAATCGGTAATATGATCCCTCATTAGGGGCAACCATTCTTCGTTAAAGGACAGCTCAATATCCCCCATTGCCTTTACCGTATGATTTATTTTATCGTCATAATACTGGCCCAGTTGATGCCTTAATTCGGTGTCAGAAACAATATCCAGTCCCTTGGACTTCAGTACCTCGTAGGAGTTGGTTATGGGCTGAAAACGATCAAACTGTGCCACATGACCCAACCAATACGGAATACTGTCTGGAAAAGAGTTCCTATGCGCTACTATAATGAGCTTATTAGATGAATTATACGCCATTTCAAAGTTTCCGGCTATCGTTACCAATGCTTTTTTATCCTGTAGTAGGTTTTCCTTGATCTGTGTTAGAATCTCGTTTTCAAACACCTTGTTTTTCTTAACCTCATTCCAGGTATTCACTTGCAAGGCAATCAGAATCCCAATGACGACTAATATTATTTCTCCAATGGCATAGGCTAAATAGCGTGTCACCTTATTTTGCTGAAGGAGTTTTTTGCGAATGTTACGAAAGAATTTGATCATTGTTTTCTATTTTAATTGTCCCGTTAGGGACTTTATCTTGGTAGCAAATATGTTTGGTGTTGTTTGATTGTGCCTTTAGGTACATTATATATCTCGTACCTAAAGGCACGAGGGTGTAATGCATCATTGCTTGTTGCTACCCATATTTTGTCCCTAACGGGACATACAACGGTTTTGCCTTGTTCAAGGAGTTTTTTGAGGATGTTGCGGAAGAATTTTAACATGATTTTCAATTTTAATTGTCCCGTTAGGGACTTTATCTTGGTAGCAAATATGTTTGGTGTTGTTTGATTGTGCCTTTAGGTACATTATATATCTCGTACCTAAAGGCACGAGGGTGTAATGCCTCATTGTTTGTTTCTACCCATGTTTTGTCCCTAACGGGACATACAACGGTCTTGCCTTGTTCAAGGAGTTTTTTGAGGATGTTGCGGAAGAATTTTAACATGATTTTCAATTTTATTTGTCCCGTTAGGGACTTTATATTGGTAGCTTTTTGGTGTGTTAAAATGTTTTTGTGCCTTTAGGTACATGATAAAATCATTCAATTGGTTTAAATATATAACGTTCATCAAATTCAATATGGAATTCTTTCAATAATTGTAAATATTCCTCTTGAAATGTTTTGGATTTATGATGAAGCTCCTGGTTTTTGATGTAATTAATTACGTAAGGAACTTCTACTTTGGAATATGAAAATGCACCAAACCCCGATTGCCACGAAAATTTTCCGGGTACAATTTTTTTGCTGTTGATCCATTTTGAAGAATCTTGTTTTATTTGCTTCATCAAATCGGAAAGCGATTGTGTGAGCCGCATCCCAAAAAGAATGTGAATATGGTCTGGCATTCCGTTTATCTGCAATACTTTATGGTCGTGGTTTTGGATGATGCCCGTGATGTACTTAAACAGTTCGTCCTTCCATTCATTTTTAATGAGACTTTGCCTGTCTTGCACCGCAAAAACGGTTTGGATATGTATTTGTGTATAAGTGTTTGCCATTATTGCGTGTTTATATTTCGTACCTAAAGGCACGAAGATGTAATGCATCCTTGTTTGTTTCTAACCATTTTATGTCCCTAACGGGACATAAAATGGTTCTGTCAATTACCACAAGCACAATTTCGCCAACGCCATATTTAAGGTACGTGCCTGCCGAAGCTTTTGCGAAGGAAGGATTGGTAGTCTTCCCTTGTTCAAGCAATTTTTGTCGGATGTTGCGGAAGAATTTTAACATAGTATAATCTATTTTAGATCATTTAATTCTCGATCTACAGCTTCTAGTAACTTTAGGTTAGTTGTGCTAAATGAGGACAGTGTTTTTAACGTACCTATATTATTATCTCGAAATGGGATCAATTCGGTCAATAAATCATCTTTAAAAGCAGGATCGTGAATGTCTTTTACAATAACCTTTACTTCTTTATCCAGCATTTTAAAATGTCTTTTCAGTCTTGGTGCACCTTCAAAAATATTAATGAAAAATGATTCTATATCCTTAATGCTATGTTGTGCTTTATTCTGTTCATATTCATAATATCTGGAGAGCTGGGTACTTAATTCTCTGTTGGAGAGTTGCAGCGAAGAAAACTTAAGCATTTCGTAGGCATTTCCTATTGGATAATACCTTTCAAAAGTGAACGCCCAGGCAAGATGGATACTGATGCTATCTTCATGCATAGTGCCCTCAGGCACGTAAGATAGTATGCCATTAATGGCAATAGCAGCTTTTCTCCTTTTTTGAATGATCTCATCAATGATAGACTTATCTTCTATTAAATTGTTGCGCAGCTCCGCGAGAAGGTAAATTTCATAATTTTTATTTTTTGAAGATTCATTCCAGGTATTGATTTGTAGGGCAATCAAAATACCAATGACCACCAAGAGGATTTCGCCGATAGCGTAGAAGAAGTAGTTGCTAACTTTGTTTTGATCTATAAGTTTTTCTCGGATGTTGCGGAAGAGTTTTATCATTGGAGGAGTTCTTTTTCAATAGTTGTATTTGTGTTTTCCATTACTTTTAGAGTTGCTCTACTGAAATTAATAAAAATGGTTTTTTCAGCAGTTATATGGGTTAGGTGATTTAAGAATAAAGCAGAATTTTTAATTTCATTAAAATTATTGGGTATTCTGGAACCGTCTTCTAAGGTTTCTAAAAACGCATTAAAAACGACATTTGAATCTAAAAACATTTGTTTTTTCAAATCCATCATTTCGGCTGTTGTGGCATACTCAAAATCGTACAAGAAAACAATTTGTGATTTTAAGTTGTCGTTTTGGATGATTTCAAGACCTTTGGACATTAAGGCTCGGTAACCCATTTTCTTTGGAAAAAAGAGATCGTATCTATTAATGTCTTTAAACTTTTTACTGTATTCTGGTAGGTAATTAGATGCACTGTCCTTTAAAATGGTAATTAATTGTTGATTGGATGCAACGGCTGCGGCTTCCGTTTCTAACATTCGATTTATGGCTACAATATCTGTTTTCAAATCGTTATTAATTGCTTGAAGAATTTTTTGTTCAATGAAGCGTTCTTTTCTGTTTTCATTCCAATTATTGATTTGTAAAGCGATCAAAATACCTATCACAACAAGCACTATTTCACCAATGGCATACGCCAGATATTGAGTGAACCGATTTTGAGAAAGGAGTTTTTTGCGGATGTTTCTAAAGAGTTTGATCATATTTCAGGTATTATACCACGCTCGCCCTAGCCCGCCAAAGGCTGGTGTCTACGCTTAAATTGTGCATATTATCTTTAGAAAACCCACCCCTGCCTGTCCGGCAGGTAGGCTTTAGGGTTGGGGCAAGGTTTTCGGCAATCAAAATACCTATAAATACTAAAACAATTTGGTCAAAGGCGTATTTAAAATATTTGGATGTTTTGTTTTCCATAATTAAGTTTTGACGAATGTTACGAAATAATTTGATCATTGTTTTCAATTTTAATTGTCCCGTTAGGGACTTTATCTTGGTAGCAGATATGTTTGGTGTTGTTTGATTGTGCCTTTAGGTACATTATATATCTCGTACCTAAATGCACGAGGGTGTAATGCCTCATTGTTTGTTGCTACCCATGTTTTGTCCCTAATGGGACATACAACGGTCTTGCCTTGTTCAAGGAATTTTTTGAGGATGATTTCCGGCCGGAGAGGCAGGTTGGGGAAGCGTTTTAACATGTCAATTCGTATTTAATTGCAAGTTAATTTCATGCAATAGCAATTCTGCGCTATTAGTATCTGTTTGAATAGTAAATTTGTTTGTTTTTGCCTCAATAATTCTTAAAGTAACTGCATTGACTATTTCATATTCTTTTGAAGGAATAGCTAAATTATTTTTGAAGGTTGAGCTTAATTGGGCTTCAATAAGTTCGTAGTTTACTTTTTCTGATTTCATAAAAAAGTTTTCTTGTTGGATGATTAATGAAGACTTAATAAATGGAAAAATATGCCTGTAAAAAACTTCATGATTATTACTTTTTACCGCTTCCTTACTGGCTTCAGCGTTTTGATAGTATTTAATAATGTCTGATCTAAGCGATTTTTCTTTAATCAAATTGAATTGCCCAGTTGAGTTTAATTCGTTGAAAGTAGTAGTAACACTTGGGAAAGGTATCGAATACATCATAAAACTCAATTTTGTATTAATACTATCTATATCCAGTAAATTGCCCTTTTTACCGAAGTCTACCAAAATGGCTTCGCCTTTGTCAATTATCATTTCATAAATTCTACTACTGTTTTTGAATTGTTCTATCTGTGTCTCTAAATCATTTTTAATACCAACAAGATATTCATGTTCTTTAGTAGTGTTTGCCCTATTTTGATTCCAAGTATTGATCTGCAATGCAATCAAAATCCCAATGACAACCAACAGGATTTCACCTATGGCATACGCCAGATATTGAGTGAACCGATTTTGAGAAAGGAGTTTTTTGCGGATATTACGGAAGATTTTTAGCATTGTAATTCTATTTTAATTGTCCCGTTAGGGACTTTATCTTGGTAGCAGATATGTTTGGTGTTGTTTGATTGTGCCTTTAGGTACATTATATATCTCGTACCTAAATGCACGAGGGTGTAATGCCTCATTGTTTGTTGCTACCCATGTTTTGTCCCTAATGGGACATACAACGGTCTTGCCTTGTTCAAGGAATTTTTTAAGGATGATTTCCGGCCGGAGAGGCAGGTTGGGGAAGCGTTTTAACATGGTTGGTTGGTTTTGGTGATTCTATAAAAACGGTAACGGAATACTTTTTGCAAAAGACGAAATTTTTACTCAATAATCGAGATATAAAAACGCCCATACTTGCTTGTCATTGCTCTTCCCGAATGTACCGGCAGGAATGGCTAAGCAGTTTTCGAAACTTAATGTTAAGTTCTTTTTAGTACCTAGGTGGCTTATACCGAGGTCGTTTTTCCTAAAATAATACTGTACAAAAGAATTTAGGTTCCGTATTTCTTTACAACCGCTCAGCATTGGCCAAACCTTGTAGCGTAAGTGCTCTTTTCGGATTTTTTGCCAAGGTGAACTTGTATTGCGTCATGGCTTCCGTTTTTCTATTATTTTGTAGTAACCATTCGGCATATAGTTCGCGTGGTGGTTTTTGAATGTGCGGAGGCCCATAACTATAACTGATGCTTTCTTCCAGCGCAATGGATTCTAGGAAATGTGTTTCCGCCAATTCTGAATTTTTTTGCAGTGAAGCCTGTAACGCTTGTAGTTGGTGTTGGCGAATTTGGGATTCTATTAGATCTGTTTGTGTAGCTTCATCGCGACTTAAGGCCGAACAGAGTTTTACTCCGGTATTAGAAACGATGTAGGATTCCCTTTTGTAATCTTGTTCCATGGTGGTTATAATACTATCTAACTGAGTGGCATTTCCTTTAGCGTAGGCTTTAAATCCCTCTAAAAAAAGATATTGTGAACGGATGGATACATTTAGATCCATAATATCTACTGGGATATCGGCTATCTCGCTCTGCCATTCATTGGTTTCTACCAAATAGGTACCTTTTAGAAACACCAAATGAGATCGGCCTCTTTTTGAAGGTTTTTCTGAAGCGTATTGGGTCATTTCTCTCACCATTTGTTGTGCTTCTTGGGCATTTCCTTTTTGCAAGTACCCGTATTCTAACCAATGAAAAGCATGGTAACCACGGGCATCGTTGTCTAATTTTTTTCGTTCCATACGGTTTAAACTCGCTTGGTACGAATTGATATTTGAAGATACCACCTCGTCCCACATACCCATAGCTACGTAAATATGAGAGGGCATGTGTAGTGCATGACTGGCATCCGGTGCTACTTTGGCATAGGCATCTGCTGCATCTAAAGCCAGCGTGGCATGCTCCGGGTCGTCATAGGAATGAATAAGATAGTGTAATGCCCCGGGGTGATTGGGATTTTCTTTAATGATACTTTGGGCGATTAAAGCACCTTTTCCGTAGCGCTCATCGTCTCTACCCTCTGGCACTGAACCCAACAGGGAAAGGGCATAAAAGGCCGTAACTTCATGGTTAGAAGGATATTTTAGGGATAGTTCTTCCATAAAATTGGCATAGGCAACATCCCTATCGGTTTTGGGGGTGTTGGGCTGGTATAGAAAGTGCACGGCTCGTATTAAATCCCTTTCTAATTCCGTGGTTTGGGTGTTAAGATCTATGGCCTCTAGTGGCATTAAAGCCGCTACGCCTTCTTCATAATCTTGTTCGGACCATAACGGATGGTTATGGGTCATGGCTTCGCCCCAATACGCCATAGCCATTTGGGGATCTTCTTCTTGGGCAGCTTTAAAGGCTTCTCGGGCATCCTGATATTCAAACGAATGTAGGAGCAACAGCCCTTTTTCAAAAAGAGGTAGCGCTGAGGCTTTACCGCTAATTTCAATAGCTACAACGCCCAAATAGGCCTTATGCGGTTTGTTTTCTTTACAGGAAAGGCATATTACTATGCAGAGTACAACAGGAGCAAGGCGTTTCATTTAATGCGTTTTTAGGATCTATAGGCCAAAGGCTTAGATAAATATACTGTTTTTTAGACCGTTTTTAAAATAATAAATTCAATACCAGACGGATACACAAAATTCCCAACTACCAATCAGTGCTTTTAATCGGAACTAACATCGCCCAAAATAACTTCTTTTTCAATATAACCACCACGGGTAGATAGCACTTTTAATTTTCCTTTAGCACCCGAAATACCATTTAATTGCACCTCGAAGCTCGCTTCTTTCGACTCCCCGGGATTGGTGTAGCCTAAATAAAGTGTTTTGTCGAATAGGGCAGGGGAGGTGATTTTTATTTTAGCTGTGGAACCACCTTTTGCGAGGTCTTTGTCAAATTCTAATTGTAAGCGGTCTTCTTGTACTATTTTTACAAGTTGTGCCTGTTTCAGTGCTACAGGAAGTTTTCCGGTGTTGGTTATTTTTACCTGAATGGTATAGGTGTTTTTATCTTTCTTTTTGATAGCTAGGTTGTCCAGAGTAATTTGGGGTAAATCGAACGCCATGGCTAAATTGAATAGAGCCTGTTTTTTTGCCCAATTTTCCAGTTGCCAAGGAGGTCCGTTTTGACCAAAGAATTTAGGATGAAATCCTCCCAGTTCAACGTTACCTAAGGTGGGATGATCAAAGGCTTCCCATTCCCTGAAGCCTTTACCGTCATTTTCGGCATCGTCCCATTGCAGGGCGTCATAATCGTCATATTCCCCATCGTTGTTATAATCTTTCATGGCACCATTATTCCATAGTTCGTCGCCATACCAAATTGCTCCAAGATAGAAATACCCAAAATCAGGCCCATGGCCAAATAATGGACTTGGTTTGGAAGGATCACCGGTGTATCGATTAATTTTAAAACGGGTGTTATAGGTTTCATACACATCGCCGGCCCAGGGATATCCGGTAAAACTCAATCCAATTTTGTCGTATTTTTTATAGAGTTCCAAATCTTCCGGATACATTCTATCGGTGCTTTTGGATGTGGATGGTGGTCGCAGATGCATAGGGATCCGTGTATCCATAGAATTGGCTACGGAGATATTGGGATGTGTTAACATCCACATGACCACCGATTTGGATTCGGGTTCGCTTAGAGGATACGCTCCGGCACCATTTTGAGTGTAGCCTCTGCCGGTAAGATCGCCACCCTTATCTGGTCGCCAATTTTCAAGATAATTCCGATGTAAATCCAGTCCGCCAATACCATCTTCGTTGTACTTTCCATCGCCGTCATTGTCAATACCTTCAGTATGAACGATCCAGTCTCCGCCTTCAGGCACTCGTTTCATTAACCGACCCGAAGGGTCTCTTGGGTCTAAAATATGAGTTGCCTCTTCACTTTCATTTGGTTTTCTGCGAATCTGATAAATAATACCATCACCATCTAAATCTTCAGCCTCATCTTCGTCGAATAAGCTATCATTATCATTGTCGTGAGGCCTTACGGTGCTACGATTCATCTGTGCAGTGTGCAAGTATAAATTAGATCCGTCGGGATTGTTTTGCGGACGTAGATAAATGGTTTTAGTATCTATAAGCTCGGTAATTTTTTTATCTTTTCCGTAGTTTTCCAGCAGATGCTGCGTGAGCCATAACACGGACTCGCTTCCGGTTATTTCCCCACTGTGTCGTCCTCCTTCAAAAAAAGCAGCCGGTTTATCAGTATCTTTCCCTGTTTTTTTGTTGGTGATGGTCATTTGTAATATGGGTCTGCCTTCAAAACTTTCGGCAACTTGATAAAGATCTACAATCTCTGGGTATTTTTCTGCCCAATGCCGATACCAATAGTACATCACATCTACGGTATGGTAGGTGTCAAATGTAAGCTTTTCACTGGGTAAATAGGTGACTTCCGGGTGCTTGTGTTGCTTAAAAAAGCTGACCCCATGCCGCTCGCCTTTTACAGTATACCAAAGACTGTCTTTGTCAGATTCTGGCCAAACAGGAGTGTTTAGGGGGCGATACCCTTGCGCCATGAGGAGCGCACCGAAAAAGAATGCACCTATTGAAAAACGTAAAGACTGAAAGCAAGTTTTGCGCATGAATCCGAATTTTATGTGTTTAGTTTTAAAAGTACGGAATTTGAATTAATTACAGAAATGGGCTTTCAACAAAACCCGGTACGATACACAATTGCTACACATCTGGCAAGAGCTACAACAAAAAAAGCATCTCCAAGTGTAACCTTAGACATGCTTTTTTAAGGAAGGTTGCTAAAGTTCTAAATCAGTTGTGTTTTTAAATCGGCAAATACCGGTTCCAGTTCCACATGCAGTGCATCACCAAATTTGCTCACCATAATGTAGGCTGTAATGGTGTAGACAATTTCTACAATTTGTTGCTCGGTCCAGTGTGCTTTTAATCTTTTCCATAAATCTTCGCTTACTCTGTTGGCATCGTCGCGAATTTGTAGTGTTAGATCTAAGATTGCCCTTTCCCCCTCATTAAAATGCGGACTGGTTTGGTACGTAAGTCCTTTTAAATCGGCTACTTTTTCATCGGGAATACCCAATCGTCTGGATACTACTTCGTGTTGCGTAACACAGTACTCGCACTCATTTTCGAGAGTCGATTTTAGGATGACCAACTCCTTAGTTTTCCAATCTACATACCCATCCTGAAGGATTTCCATAATAAAATCGGTCATAGGAATACACAGATTGGGCACTACACCCCAAGCTTTGAAAATGTTCAATAACATTTCAAAACGTTCGGTTGATTTGGTGTAGCTTGCCTGCAATTCGGGTGAGGCTTCTTCAAATTCTACTAATTTTACGCGTGCCATATAATTGTTTTTAAAAGTTACTATTTAATGTGGTTGACGTGGAATGGTCATTGAATCGATTTCATGGCAACATCTACAAAATCTTGCAATTGGGATTCGTCCAAAATTTTGGTGGTAACGGCCAATCCTTCGGTACAACCTACAAGATAATTGGCATAGCGAACAACATCGGCGTTTTGGCTGAGTTCGCCACGTTCCTTACTTTTATGGAGTAGTTGCAGAAAGGCATCCTTTAACATTGTAAAAAATAATTGCAGGGCCCGGCGCACCTCTTTGTCCGTTGTCCCCATGTCCATCGCCGTATTAGCCATCAAACATCCATTGGGTGTTTTACCCGTCTTTACGGACTGTATAAAGGCATTGAAAAAATGACGTATATCTTCTAAAGCACCTTCCGACTGCACTAAATGAGATAGAAAAATGGATTTAATTTGAAATTTATAGTGGTCTAAGACTTTTAAAAAAAGGCCTTTTTTACTTCCAAAAGTAGCGTAAATAGAGAACTGATTAATACCCATGTCCGTTTCCAATTGACGCACCGAAGTGCCTTCATACCCGTGCAACCAAAAAGTATGCATGGCCTTTTGGATCACCTCGTGTTCTTCAAATTGTTTTTTTCGCGGCATGATCAAATCTAAGCATTCGCTTTGATAAATGCAAGAAATTAACATTTCTTATTTAGAGCACAACGGAACCTGATTTTGGTTTTTGGCAATTTGCCTCATAGCCCACGGTTTAAACCGTGGGCTATGGAATATAAACGCAACTATTTTTAATGGATTTAACCATTTATAAAGACTAGTTTAAAAAACCTTACATTTCGTTGGTTCCTTATGTGAAGACTAAAATTTTATATACGTACAATATCTCTTAGTGGTTCTACTATAGACATCGCAAATTTTAGATGTAGTAAGCCTAGAAGCAACTAAATGATAGGGTTGAATATTTTCCTGACTTGTTAAAGCAACACGAAAAAAGACCACGAAAACAGTTGATTAACTTCTAAGTGGATTTAAAAATTACCGGGTACCTAAAATTGAAAGGTTTAGTTTTCTGCAATACCAAATAATCGCATCAAGGTTAGCCTCAATTTAAGTAACTGTTCTTTACATAGTACCAAAGTGAAGTGATACCAAGGCTCGACTAAAATCCAACTTTGTTTTAGCGCCAAGGAGATATGCCCTTTCAGGGTGTCTTTGTTTTTTTCAAATTGCAATGCGCTATAGGTGCTAAGTACAATAAAAACGAAGGCACCCGGAATTACGAAGGAAGGGGATAAGGAGTGGTTAAAGAATCGATATAACCCTAATCCGGTGAAACTACCATACAGCAACATAAAATGGATCACGTAGATAGAAAGCGTGCTTTGCCCTATTTTTAGCAAAGTACGGTTCATTAACAAGCGGTTAAGTAGCATAAATACTGCAAAGACGATCAGCACGTTGCCTAAGCGAATAAAGAGGTAGTTGTTGTAATACACCTCAGAAAATAGGCTTAGTCCTGTAATTTGGGACAGTCCCAAAAAGAATCCCGAAGAATAATAGATAAGAAGACCACCAAGTGCACTAAAGCCGGCAATAGCAGCTGGATACAGATAACGATACTCTTTATATTTTGTAAAACCTAAGGATAAGAAGGCGCCAAAACTGGCGTAACCAAACCAAGGAATTATGGTAAATACAGAGCCATTGGCCTTTGTAAAATAATTGGCAATTAACTGAGGCAAATACGAATGAGAAAAAGTCTTGTAAAAAGGTTCTAAAACAAATAACACTATAGTGATACCAACTAACACAATCGGAAAAAGGGATTTATTCTTCCTAGTAATAGTTAAGACATATAGCGCTACTATTCCTAAAATTGAGAGACCAATACAATGCAAGACATCAACTAAATAAAAGGCATTATAAAGCTGCCCTTGCAGCAGTCCGGTAAAGTTTAAACGGAGTAAGTACCCAATAAAAAGCAACTGAAGTCCTCTTTTAATACCCTTTTCTACTCTTGGGTTATCCATTCCTATTTTATCGCCTTTTACCAACAAATAAGTAAAAATAAAACCCGAAACCGTAAAGAAAACAGGAGCCGTAATACCTCTAAAGTATTTCCAAATGGCAAAGGTAAGATTGGTATTATCCCTAAAGGCATTATCTAAAAGACCATCTACAAAATGCCCTTGAAGCATCATTAGGATGGCCCAAGCTCTCATGGCATCGATAAAATATAATCGGTAATTGGTTCGCTCCATAGTGAAAATAAACTACCCTATATACTTGTTTAACAGTCTTTTTGGATGTTTGAAGCCGCAAAATTAATCAAAATCGCTGGAAATCAATCTTTTTTGGGTTATTTTCGTTAAATATTATGATACCTCAGTCCATGGCACACATTCTTGCTTTTGCCGGAAGTAATTCTTTAACTTCCATAAACTATAAACTGTTAAAATTCACTACAACGTTACTTCAGCCACATCAGGTAAAACGTAAAGATATGGCTCAATTTTCGGTGCCTATGTACAGTGCAGATGTCGAAAAAAATGAGGGTTTTCCTGAGGTTATTGTTGCTCTTAAAGAGGATATTACAGCCGCTAGTGCTTTGGTACTTTCTGTAAATGAGCACAATGGAAATCCGTCGGCCTATTTTAAAAATGTAGTGGATTGGCTTTCGAGATTAGATAAAAATTTCTTGGAGGGAAAACCGATTTTTTTAATGGCCACTTCTCCCGGAAAACAAGGAGGGTCCAATGCTTTGGAAGTCGCAAAAAAGATGTTAACCCATTTTGGCGCACGAATTGTTACCACTTTTTCATTACCTTCCTTTAACACCAATTTTGACCCCGATAAAGGCATTATAGATCGTACATTAGCACATGAGCACAAAAGAGGGGTAGCCCTATTTCTTACAAATATAACATAGTGGTTTGCGGGTTATTGGTTCCTTTGCGGTAGATGATATTGATAAGTTTAAACAGCAATTGCTACGCTGGAGTACGCAATTTACCCATGTAGTTTGGTTAGATAGTAACAGCCATAAAGACAACTATAGTTCGTTTGATGCCCTTTTAGCTGCCGATGCCGAGAGCTATAGTTTGGCAGAAGCGCAAGGTGGATTTACCCAGCTAGAGGCCTACAAAAATAGGGTCAACGATTGGATTTTTGGCTATCTCACCTATGATCTTAAAAATGATTTGGAAGCACTTACTTCAAAAAATTTCGACGGTCTTCAATTTCCGAGCCTCTGCTTTTTTCAGCCCAAACGACTTATACTTCTAAAAGGGAATACGGTTATTTTTCAGTATTTGAAAGACGATACAATAGAGATAGTACGGGATTTTAAAGCTATTTGTGGTATCGAGGTTATGGATACCCAACCAAACAAGAAAAAACAACCTGCGAAGGCCATTAAAATTAAGCTGAGAATTTTTAAAGAGGAGTACTTTAAAAGAGTAGAAAAAATTCTTGCTCATATTCATAGAGGCGATATTTATGAGCTTACCTTTTGCCAAGAATTTTATGCCGAGAATACGGCAATAGATCCTTTGAAAACATTTAAAAAATTAAACGCCATTTCCCAGACACCTATGGCGAGTTATGTAAAAATAAATCAGCATTTTGTGCTTTGTGCTTCACCGGAGCGGTATTTAAAAAAAAAGCACGACTTAGTGCTATCTCAACCTATAAAAGGAACTGCTAGGAGGAGTGATAACCTCATGCAAGATCGCATAATGAAGCGCACCTTAGAGTCCGATCTTAAAGAGCGTACAGAAAATATCATGATTGTAGATTTGGTGCGTCACGATTTTTCTAAAAGTGCCTTAAAGGGAAGCGTAAAAGTAGATGAGCTCTGCACCGTACGTACCTATAAACAAGTGCACCAAATGGTTTCTACTGTTTCCGCTATAGTATCACCTCAAATAAATCCAATAGACATACTAAAACACACATTTCCCATGGGAAGCATGACCGGAGCGCCAAAAATTTCGGCAATGCAAATTATTGAAGCTCAGGAATCTTTTAAAAGGGGATTATACAGTGGGGCAATCGGCTATTTTAGCCCGGAAGGCGATTTTGATTTTAATGTAGTTATCCGAAGTATATTGTATAATGCCGCTACAAAATATGTATCCTTTTCGGTAGGAAGTGCCATAACAGCCATGGCTTCGCCGGAAAAAGAATACGAAGAATGCTTGCTAAAAGCCAAGGCCATGCGCGAAGTGCTCGAGAATGAATAGCGCTGTCTTTACCCCGATAAATTACAACCAACTTTACGTACTTTTGTAGCGTGACGGAAGAATTTGAAAACCATATACAATCGCAATTTCCGGAATTGCAAGAAAACACCTTTCTGTTAGCCTGTAGCGGGGGTATAGATAGTGTGGTGTTGGCTCATTTGTGCGCTAAAATGCACTTAAAATTTGCGATTGCACATTGCAATTTTGGATTAAGAGACTCCGAAAGCAATGCCGATGAGGCATTTGTAAAAACTTTAGCAAAGAATCTAACTACGCCAATTTATGTAACACATTGCAATACAGTTGAGTATATGCAACAAAACAAGGTCTCTGTGATGGTGGCTGCCCGCGAATTGCGCTACGCCTGGTTCTACAAAATCATGGAAGAACATGGATTTAAAACATTGGTTACGGCTCATCAAGCCGATGATGATCTGGAGACCTTTCTCATTAATTTGTCGCGAGGCACGGGAATTCAGGGACTAATAGGAATACCGCAGCGCACGGCACGTATTAGTCGCCCGCTGCTAAAATTTTCAAGAGCAGCAATTGCAGCCTATGCCAAGGCGCATCATATTTCTTGGCGGGAAGATAGCAGTAATGACAAAACGGTCTATGTAAGAAACAAAATAAGGCACGAAATTATTCCAAACCTTAAAGAACTACATCCGAGCTTTTTGGAGAATGTGGACAAAACCCGGCATTATTTAGTTCAGACGCACATCATTGTAGAAAAACATATACAAGATCTTCGAAATGCGCTTTGGCAAATTGAGGCTCACTGTGTTAAAATTTCCATTGCGTCCTTAGAAAAATTAGAACCTTTGGATGCGTATATTTACCAACTTTTTAAACCGTACGGGTTCACGGCATGGAAGGATGTTATTGGTCTTCTAAGTAGCAGTAGTGGTAAAGAAGTACATTCCAAAACCCATCGTTTAATTAGAGACCGGCATGTGCTACTCTTAGCAGAAATTAAGCCTGTACAAAATCAAATCTATTATGTAGAAGAAGGACAATCTCATGTAGAATTCCCTGTAAAACTTCAAATTTCTGAAGTAGCGTCTTTACATAATTTTTCCGATGATACACTTTATGTAGATCAAAAAGCGTTAAAGTATCCCCTGTCTGTAAGAAAATGGCAAAGAGGCGACTATTTTTATCCTCATGGAATGCGTCATAAAAAGAAGCTTTCCAAATTTTTTAAGGATGAAAAATTTAGTGTTTTTGATAAAGAACGGCAGTGGCTTTTGTGCTCAGAAAACAAAATTGTTTGGATTATAGGACGCCGTAGTGATGATCGTTTTAAGGTTACAAAAGACACGTTAAAAATTATGAAAATTACCTGTATAGAATGAAAAAACTTATTTGTTTTTCCCTGCTTCTTGCGTATAGTTTAGTTGGATATGCCCAATCGGAAGAAAATCCGGTCGCCTGGTCGCATGAGGTGCAACAGATATCTGAGAACGAATACGAGTTAATTTTTAAGGGCGATATTCTTAAAGATTGGCATGTGTATTCTTTACATACCGCAGAAGGAGGATCACTCCCAAGTGAGTTCACTTTTGAAAAAGCTGGAGAGGATTATGAGTTGATCGGAGAAACACTAGAGAGCGAAACCATAACCGAGTACAGCGATATTTTTGAAGTTGAAGAAACTTTTTTTAAAGACCTTGCCGAATTCCGGCAACGCATAAAAGTACTAAACCCTGAAGTAGACATCGTTACTGTAGAACTTTTTTATCAAGTCTGTAAAGAGGTCTGTATTCCAAAAGACGAGGTTTTTACGATTTCGTTGAAGGGCGAGACAGTAGTCGTTGAAGACAAACAAGTCGATGCCCGAAGTGCCGCCCTAAGCAAAGCTCTTGTTCTGGATTTAAAGAATAAACAAGATCTTAATGCCGCTGGTTCAGGAACTGATAACAAAGGCAAATCAGGCCTTTGGGTAATTTTTGGATTGGGATTTTTGGGTGGCCTTATTGCGCTTTTAACGCCTTGCGTGTTCCCCATGATTCCGCTTACTGTTTCTTTTTTTACAAAACAATCGGGGACTAGAGCCAAAGGGATTTCGAATGCATTGTTATATGGGTTTTTTATAGTACTCATATATTTTTTATTGAGCCTTCCCTTTCATTTGTTCGATTCTATAGATTCTCAGATTTTAAATACCATAGCAACCAATGTCTGGCTCAATGTATTCTTCTTTCTCATTTTTGTGTTTTTTGCATTTTCCTTTTTTGGGTATTATGAGTTAACATTGCCTAGTTCATGGGCCAATAAAATGGATGCTGCCTCCGGTAAAATAGGAGGAGCCTTGGGCATCTTTTTTATGGCGGTTACCTTGGCCATCGTATCCTTTTCCTGTACGGGACCTATTTTGGGCGGTCTTCTGGGCAGTACCACCTTATCTGATGGCGATGTAGCAAATAATTTATCGGCCGGAATGCTCGGTTTTGGTTTGGCATTGGCACTGCCATTCGCACTTTTTGCCTTATTTCCGGCATGGCTAAATTCGCTTCCCAAGTCGGGCGGTTGGATGACCACCGTAAAAGTGGTACTCGGTTTTCTGGAATTGGCACTTGCCCTAAAGTTCCTTTCAAATGCCGACTTAGTAGGGAATTGGGGCTTCTTAAAAAGAGAGTTATTTTTAGGTATATGGATTCTCCTTTTTCTTCTTATGGCCTTGTACCTTTTTGGTATGATCCGATTTCCGCACGATAATCCGCAACAAAAACTATCGTGGCCTCGAAAAGGTTTAGGTGTTTTATCGGCGTTGTTTGCCATATATATGCTCTCGGGCTTGTTTAAATTTTCCGATTTAAAATTGTTGAGTGGTTTTCCGCCGCCCGATTTTTACAGTATAACAGCACAGGAAAATGACTGCCCTTTAGGGATTCAATGTTTTAAAGACTTTGAAATGGGCTTGGCCTACGCCAAGGAACAACAGAAACCAATATTACTCGATTTTACAGGATGGGCTTGCGTCAACTGTAGAAAAATGGAGGAGACCGTCTGGAGTGAACCCGATATTTACCCTATAATTAAAGATAATTATGTACTTATTTCATTGTATATTGATGATCGAAAGGCGTTACCGGTAGAGGCTCAGTTCAACTTTAAATATGATTCGGGGCGCATCAAAAAAATAAAAACAGTTGGGGAAAAATGGGGTACTTTTCAAACGTTGAACTTCAATGCGGCCTCACAACCGTATTATGTATTGCTTTCCCCAGATTTGGAAATCCTTAACACAGCCATACAATATGTAGATCGGGATACCTACAAAGAATGGCTGGAGGTAGGTTTGTCTAATTTTAAATAGCAAGATCCCTCGGCGTACTCGTTTTTAGCGCTTCTTAAAATTCCAAAAGAGCTTTTTTGTTTTATCTGTATCAAAACATCCTTTTCAGCTTGTTTTTTATACCCTAAATTTCCATTACCTTTAGCTTTAAAAGTGATCTTGTGAAACGAATAAAGAAAATAGGATGGCTACTTCTAGCCCTAATAATCTTGGTTGTTGGGGGTTTGTTTATTTTTATAAACTCACTGAAACCCTCGTATAACGGCAAAAAACAACTACAAAACCTCTCTGATGAGGTGGAGGTATATTTTGATACCTACGGAATTCCTCATATTTACGCTTCAACAGAAGTGGATGCGTTTAAAGCGTTGGGTTATGTACATGCCCAAGATCGCTTATGGCAAATGGAATTATTACGGAGGGTGGGAAGTGGCGGACTTTCTGAAGTGTTTGGGGCAGATTTAGTACAGACAGATCAATTTTTATTAACCTTGGGCATTGATGATGCGTCTCAAAAAGCAGTAGCGGCTTTAGATCCAAGTAGTCCAACCGCGATCATGGCGGAAAGCTATCTCAGTGGTGTTAATGAATTTATTGCCACAGGACCAACGCCCATTGAGTTCTACCTAACGGGGCTTAAAAAGAAGCCCTTTGTCCTTACCGATATCTATAATGCGGTGGGCTATATGGCCTTCAGCTTTGCGATGGCTCATAAGACCGATCCTTTATTGACATCCATAAAGGATATATTAGGACCGGACTATCTTAAAGATTTGGAAGTAGATTCAGATCCCAATACCACCTATATCCAAAGTTTTGATAAACAAAACGATAGTTTGTCTAATACCGCCATAGAAAAATTAATAACCGAGGTATTGGCACCGCTTCCTGTACCTCTGTTAGAAGGAAGTAACGGTTGGGTAATTGGCCCTGAAAAAACCAAAAACGGGAAGGTTATTTTTGCCAACGATCCCCATATTGGTTTTGCACAGCCATCGGTATGGTATGAGGCTCATTTAAGCACCCCAACGTATGAGAAATACGGATACCATTTGGCAGGAATTCCATTCCCTTTATTAGCACATGATCGCAAATTGGCCTATGGTCTTACGATGTTTGAAAATGACGATGTCGATTTCTACTATGAGACTATAAATCCCAAAGACAGCACCCAGTATGCCACGCCCAACGGATGGGCTTCGTTTGAAGTAATTTCTAAAACCATAAAAGTGAAGGACGCAGCCGACGTGGTGTTCACATTTAAAAAAACAGAGCGCGGGGCGGTACTTAATGGCATTGCAAATCAGATTGAAGGAGAGCGACCCATCACCATGTCTTGGATGTATACGAAGTTGGACAATAAGGTTATGGAGGCGATGTATGGTATGAGTCATGCCAATACCTTACACGAATTTCAAAATGCCATGCCACAGATTCATGCGCCAGGGCTAAATATTATGTATGGTGATGCAGAAGGTAATGTAGCTTGGTATGCAGCAGCACAATTATACCGGATGCCCGATAGCGTGCATACGAAATTTATTTTGGACGGTAGCAGTGGCACACAGGAAGCCTTAGAATTTTTAGATTTTTCTTATAATCCAAAAGCTGTTAATCCTCCTTGGCATTATGTGTACTCAGCCAATAATCAGCCCGATACTATTGCGGGTCGTCTCTATCCGGGGTATTATCTTCCGGAGAATAGGGCAAAACGCACTGTAGAACTCATCGAATCAAATTGCAGTTGGGATATGGAGGCAAGTCGTATTATGATCACCGATGTGGTTTCAACGGTAGATCCTATGGTTGTAGATGATTTAGCGCGCTCCATAGACGTAAAACGCCTATCGCCCATGCAAATTGAGGAGTTGGATAAATTGAACCAATGGGGCGGTGAATACAATTTAGAAAGTTCGGAAGCAACGATTTATAATCGATGGATTTATTTTTATCTGAAATACACCTTTGAAGACGAATTAGGAGAAGATCGATTTCAACAAATGTTAAATACGCATTTCTTAAAGCGATTGATTGCTCCTATGGCTGATAAAGAGTATTCTATTTGGTGGGATGATGTAACTACGGAAAACGTGATAGAAACTAAAAAAGATATTGTAAACAGGTCTTTCGGGGAGGCTATTGCCTCGTTAGAAAAGGATTTTGGAGGTCAAATGTCCAATTGGAATTGGGGAAAGGTGCATACGCTAGAGCATGCACATCCCATTGGTCAAATAGACGCCTTACGTTCCTTTTTTAATGTAGGTCCGTTTCCTATAAATGGGGCAAGAGAAGTTATCAATAATTTAGGTTTTCCGTATGATGCCACTGGCAGGTATAGGGTAAATTCTGGGCCATCTACGCGAAGAATTGTTGATTTTTCCGATATCGAAAATAGTATTAGCATCTTACCTACCGGGCAGTCGGGGAATCCTTTTAGTCCCCACTACAAGGATCAGGCAACGATGTACATCAATGGTGAATTTCGTAAAATGATGCTCAACAAGGAAGAAATTAAACGCACTTCGCCCAACCTTCTGCGCTTTCAATCTAAAAAATAATTTATATTTTTAAATATAGTAAAGACGTTATTACTGCTAGTTTTTGTTGATACTTTTTAATGTCATGCAGGTGTAGCAGCTATGTTACTGCACAAGTGCTCTAAAGAGTAATGAAGTGCATGGGGTAAATTCATTTTGTTGTTAGGATTAAAGTTTAGAAAAAAACTTTAAATTTAACGCAATTCATAAGGTTATGCTTACAAAAGTTTTCGGAAGTGCTGTTTTTGGAGTGGAGGCAGCCACTATTACCGTTGAGGTAAATGTAGATAAAGGGATAGGGTATCATTTAGTAGGACTTCCTGACAACGCCATAAAAGAAAGTAATTTCCGTATTGCGGCCGCTTTGCAAAACAACGGCTATAAAATTCCCGGTAAAAAAATAACTATAAACATGGCGCCTGCAGATATGCGAAAGGAAGGATCTGCTTACGATCTTACGCTGGCATTGGGGATTTTGATGGCTTCAGAGCAAATAAAGTCAGAAAACATAGCGCAATACATTATAATGGGTGAGTTGTCTTTGGATGGCAGTCTACAGCCCATAAAAGGAGCATTGCCCATTGCAATAAAAGCACAGCAAGAGGGGTTTAAGGGTTTTATTTTACCCAAAGAGAATGCCAAGGAAGCCGCTATCGTGGAAGATTTTGAAGTCTATGGTATTGAGAATATTACAGAAGTCATCCATTTTTTTGATAGGGGAACACCATTAGAACGAACCGTTGTAGACATTAAAACAGAGTTCTACAAAAGTCTGGATTTCCCTGAGTTCGATTTTTCCGATGTTAAAGGTCAGGAAAGCATCAAACGTTGCATGGAAATTGCCGCTGCCGGCGGACATAATATTATATTAATTGGGCCTCCTGGTTCGGGTAAAACCATGTTAGCCAAAAGATTACCCTCCATTTTACCTCCAATGACCTTACAAGAAGCCTTGGAAACCACTAAAATTCACAGTGTGGTGGGTAAGATAAAAAATATGGGAATCATGAGTCAGCGCCCGTTTCGGAGTCCACACCATACCATATCCGATGTAGCCTTGGTCGGTGGGGGAGCGTACCCCCAGCCGGGAGAGATTTCGCTTTCCCATAACGGCGTGTTATTTTTAGACGAATTACCGGAATTTAAGCGTGGGGTTTTGGAAGTAATGCGGCAACCTTTGGAAGACAGAGAAGTGACCATTTCGCGGGCTAAGTTTACCGTAACCTACCCGAGTAGTTTTATGTTAGTAGCAAGTATGAATCCCAGTCCGGGAGGCTATTTTAATGATCCTGATGCACCTGTAACATCCTCTCCGGCCGAAATGCAACGCTATTTGGGGAAAATTTCGGGTCCCTTGTTAGATCGTATCGATATACATATCGAAGTGACTCCGGTGCCTTTCGAAAAACTATCCGAAGAACGAAAAGGGGAGGGCAGTCTTGAAATTCGTAGGCGGGTAACCGCTGCCAGAGAATTGCAAACGCATCGTTTTGCGGCATTAGAAAATGTACACTATAATGCCCAAATGAGTACCAAACAAATTAGACAATATTGTAAACTGGACGAGGCTTCCCTTCAGTTGCTCAAAAATGCTATGGAGCGCTTAAACCTTTCTGCCCGAGCCTACGACCGTATTTTAAAGGTAGCCCGTACCATAGCCGACTTAGAACAATCCTCAGAAATTAGTGGCACTCATATCGCAGAAGCCATACAGTATCGCAGTTTGGATAGAGAAGGTTGGTTAGGGTAGTAGGGTGTAACTAATGTGTAAAAACAAAAATCCCTGAAAATCATACGATTAACAGGGATTTGATACTAATTGATATCATTCATCAATATTTTAAGTTAAAGTCTTTCGATAGCACGGAAGGAAGTATCATTAAAATCATATACAAGGGCAATTTTTACTCTCGTATTTAATACGAGAGTAATTTTTTGATATATTTACACTCGTATTAATATCGAAGGCGTTTTGTGCCCTCTATAATAAATTAAATAGTGAAATAATGTACAACCCAGAGATACCGTACAATGATTTACCCCTATTGCCTCCACCCAAGGAAGTAGAGAGCACGGCAATACTTAAAAAAACAATTACGGCAAGTAGGGCTTTATCAGAGTTAAAAGGAGCGATAACCAATCTACCAAACCCAAGACTCTTTATTGATACGATCAACTTACAAGAAGCACGGGCAAGTTCTGCAATAGAAAATATTATTACAACACAAGATGAGCTTTTTAAAGCCTCTATTGCTGATAAAAAAAATCATAACCCTGCCACAAAGGAAGTGATTCATTACAAGGATGCATTATGGTATGGACTAGAGCAAATAAAGAAAAGACCACTACTTACTACAAATCTCTTTATAGAAATAATGCGTATACTCAAAGAGAATGGGTCTGGTATTAGAAATGCTCCTGGTACCCAGTTAAAAAATCCAGCAACAAATAAAGTGGTATATACCCCACCAGAAGGAGAAAATGTAATTAGAGAAAAATTAAAAAACCTAGAAGATTTTATTCACGCTGAAGATGATATAGACCCTTTGGTAAAAATGGCAATTATTCATTATCAATTTGAAGCAATACACCCATTTTTTGATGGTAATGGCCGTACAGGTAGAATCATACTTTTACTATATCTGAAGTTTACCGATTTATTAGATTTACCCGCACTCTATTTAAGCATATACATTATAGAACACAAAGACCAATACTATGCTAACCTTCGTAAAGTAACCGAGGATGGAAATTGGAAAGATTGGATTTTATACATGTTGGATATGGTAGAGCAAACAGCATCTAGAGGAAGGAAACAAATAGCAGAAATAGAAAAATTAATGAATGAAATAGGGGCAGAAATTCAAGAAAAATTACCGGGAATGTACACAAAAGATTTATTGGAAGTGTTGTTTAAATTACCCTATACCAAACGAAACCAGTTAGAAAAAGCAGGTTTGGGAAATTTAAAAACAGTTGGTAATTATTTAAAAGAATTAGAAAGTAATGGCTTCCTTAAAAGTGAACAAGTTGGGAAAGAAAAGCTATACCTCAATTTTAGATTATTAGAAGTATTATAGGATAACACAACTGTTAAAATGAATTTGTAATCCTATTTGTTGACGTTTTATTTAGGATCAATTGGTTTTGTTTACTATCCTAAAAAACAAAAATCCCTGAAAATCATACGATTAACAGGGATTTGGTTCTAATTGATACCCTAAAAAGTCGGGGTGGCAGGAAGCCAACCATATACTATTATTAGCCTATATATCAATCAGTTAAAGAATCCAAAACCTCACCTGTTAGCCGAATTGTTGACAGAATAAAAATGTACTTAAAGTGAAGTGCTTTACTTTCTGACAGTATAAATATAAACTATCTTTTTGTTTAAAGAGGAATCTTTTCTACATAAATAGAACATGAGAATAAAATTATAAATTGTTGTACCTATGCATTTTTACCTATTGCTGATGCTGCAAAAAAACAACAGCCTCTAGGTTTTCCTGCCTCCGCTGTAGGCTTTTCTCCTTTTTAAATCCGATATGCACAATCGCACCGTAGCTGCCTTTTTGCTCCAGATGATACAGGGTTTTTAAGATAGCGGTATATCCTCCTCGTAAACCAAATCGATACGTCTCTGTAAAAGTTGCGTCCTTTTCTGCAATTAAAGGTTGTTTAAAATCCAAGACCTGAACTCCATTTCTTTGGACCTCCTCGTTAAGCGTTTTCAGCAAATTGTGCTGAAACGAATGACTCCCAAATTCCCTTCGTGCTAATAAAGAATCATAGTAGATCTCCTTTTGCGTCAATCGGATCATTTGCTCAGGGATGTGTTGTACAGAAGCCACCTGCATTTCCAAATCTTTATACTCGTGCCAAACCGTAACGGTCTTCTGCAATGCCATTTTATAACTGCAAAAGAGCATCAATAGGATACTTCCAAGTAACAATTTGTTTTTAAGGTCCAATTTCATGTTTTAGGTATTTATAATTTTTTAATGCTTAAAAATAACATCCATATCGTCGCTCCGATTTGGGTCGAAGTTTATGGCCATGGATGTTTCATTTCAGAAAATTAGTAATCATATGTATCTGTATATTCATGCAATAGCTGCTTTGCGCTACCCACTCACAAAATCAACTCCTGTTACCGTTATTCCTCAAGTACTATTTTAATAGCGAATTCCGAATTTTCCTTCGTCACAAAATCATAACCAAGGATTTCAACACTCTGAATCCACTTTTGTTCCTCCAATAACGCAATCCACATAGAAAAGGCAGCACTTTCCGAAGAAATGCCGGAGACCTTTAAGACCCCTTCTTCTATATCAAGGGATTTTCCCTCCCTAAAAGGTTTTTTTAAAGATTGGAATTGCATTTCTCCCAAAAATACCGTCGACGGAACGTTGATGGCCAATTGATCTAAATAGTGCGTTGCCCTTGAGTTCCCCGACCGGTTGAGTAGATCCACTCGTTCCTGTTTCTCCGTTACCAATGTGCTGAGCGCCTTAAACTGTTTGACCTGACTACTATGTAGCTCTGAGGAAGTCTTTGTCTCCTGTACCTTGGTATAATAATGATCAAATACAAAAAAGTTCACCAATAACAGGATCAAAAAGAACACGAGTGCCGATTTGGCAACCGTAGTAAAAATGCGCTTATTTTTAAACGTATAACTCAGACTATCATTGATTTCGGTTAAATTGGTAACCGAAATCCGTCCCTCCAGATGACCAAGAATATGCGCAAATCCCAGAAGGTGCCTGCCCTGCAATTCCAATCCGTTCAGTCTGTAAGTATCCTCGGCGGACGACTGCGGATATACCTCTCGAATCCGGCTCAGTTCAATGTCCAATCCAAAATTGGAACCCTGTACGGATCCTGATTCCAAATGGGGTAATACCGAACCCAATCCGGCCAGACCCAATTGAACAGCGCTGGGTTGCATCCCTATTTCCCCTAGGGCATTTATGACTTCTTCCACCACATCCATCCGGGCAATGGACACCATAGGGTAAGATTCATCTAAAAATATATCGTAATAAAACGCCTCAAGATTTAGATTGGGAAAGGTATGATTTACCTTAGCTTCATGTGAGTTTAACTCCATATCGGCTATAGGCTTGGTTAGGACATTATGGGTATTGATGGTTAGGAACAGTGATGCCTTGGTGCCTATCCAGTCTTTCAATTCTTCCAGTTTCGTAACTTCGGTTGCCCTTAGTATGGTAAGTTCCCCTTTTTCCTTTTTTAGTACCAGTGTAGTATAATATGTAATACCTTGATGGTCGTACATCTCAATAGCGGCATATACCCTTCCTTCCAAAAAATATGTGAGCCAGCGGCTTACCATTAGTAAATTACAGTCGGTTTGATGAGTATGGTCAACTTTTGTTTGGAGTCCTCCCTTTTCCTTTGGCTGAACAGCCATTTTATGACGGGGATGCGGGCCAGCAGCGGCACGCCGGTACCGGTGTCGTTCTTTACCTTTTCCTCCAGTCCCCCCAAGATGGCAAGATCCTGATCCTGCATCCGTATTATGGAACTGAACTCCCGGGAGGTGAGCCCGGGGGGCGCGTCTTCTTCAATGCGTTCCCCGCTGAAATCCGACTGGACCACGTTGATGTCCAGGGTGACCTGCCCGTTGCCAGATACCAGCGGCTTTATGCTCACGGCCAGTTCGGCGTCTATGGGGGCAAAGTTCCTGATCTCCGAAGAGGTGGGGATCTGCGACCCGAAAAAGCTCTGGTTGGTGATGACGTAATAGGTGGTCTCCCCGATGGAAAGGCTGGCTCTGTGCCCGTTCAGAGTGGACAGTTTCGGTGTGGAGCGTATCTTCAGGTTCCCATTGGCCTCCATGGCCTTGATCGTGGCAAAAAATTCCGGGACCACCTGCCCTATGTTGTACGAGCCGAAGCCGTCAAAGCCGCCTATGATCTTGTTCACGGTCTTGGCTCCCAGGGTAAGATCCGTCGAGGGGAACAGCTTTCCCCTAGTTTCTACGGGAGCCTCCCCGATGCCCCAACTGATCCCGGTCTCTACTGTGGAAGAACGTTTGACCTCAATAATCATCACCTCAATAAGCACTACTGGCACCGGTTTGTCAATCTCTTCTATAAACTTTCGGAAGCGGGCTATTTTGGAAGATGGACCACTAACCAAAAAACTGTTGAGTTCAAAATCCACCCTAATATCCAGTTCATTTTTTAATTCATCCGGGAGAATGTTGACCAGTGCTTCGGCTCCAATGTCATAGTTGTCGAAATTACTCCCCCGGGTATTTACATTTCGTGCTCCCCCAAAACCGGAAGAATTATCCTGTCCCCCCGCAATATTGCCGTTGGTACCGTTGTTGCCAAAGTAGTTGATGCCCCCGGTATTGGTACGACCTGCCGTTCTACCCTGGGAAGGGCGTTGTGACGGATCACCCAATAATTCTACCGAGCGGTGCATCATCTGTATCACCTCTACATGTCGGACGCTCAATTGGTCTGCCGTTCCAAAAAAGTAGATGTTATTTTCCCGTTTATAACTATAGTGGGTAGAGAACCCCTGATTCGGCTGTTGCGCATTTTGTCGGAAGGCCTGATTATGGCCTCCGGCAGTCGGTTGTTCCCCTGCTTTTGTTCCTTTTTCACTGCTTTCAAACATCAATTCCAAAAGGTCGTCAAAAACAATGTGCTTGGCATTAAAGGTAACATTACCGGCTTGTTCCAAAGGGCTGGCCGTATATACATCCAAATGGAGATCTTCACCCATGGAGGTTATGATGGAGACTATCGGGGTGTTTTTAAAGTCCACCCGCAATAGTTTGTTAACCGTATCCAAGACTTCATAATTCAAGCCCCGAGAGCCCAGACTACGCCGCAGTTGACCCGATGCCGGATCCGCATCATTGATCGAATTGAACAGATAAAAGCCATCTCTGGATTTCGTATAGGTCATCCCGTTTACCGCAGCCAATTTTTCCAGTGCCACATCAAAAGGAACTCCGGAAATAAATAGGGTCAGGGGCATGGACGCCATTCCATTGGCATACAGCAGATTTTTTCCGGACACCTCCATGATTTTCCGAAAGGCCGCCTCTAGGGAGTCATTTTTCAGATCCAAAGACAATTGGTCATTGAGGGTATTGTACCCCACCTGTATTTCCTTCTCCAACACTTCGGCCGGTGGGGCCTGGTATTTTTTAATTGCCAGAATGTTTCCGGTAAAATCAATATCCAAAGCGTATTGTTTGCACAAAAAAACCAATAAGTCGGCCACGGTTACATTGGAAAAATTATTGACAATGGTGGTATTCCCCACTTCCGGGGCAATGCTCATATTCAATTGATGCACTTTGGATACGGCAATCAGAAAATTGGACAGTGTAACATTGGACACATTGATCTCCAGTTTCAGGTTCTCGTTCAGCTCCGGATAGTCCGTGGCCAGGAGTTCCAATTGGTTTTGAATGTTGCGGATGCGTGCGGTCTCCTGCCCAAAAGCGGAAAAACAACACATTAGCAATATAACAACTATAAAATGCTTCATGTTTAGTCGATTAAAAGGGCATATACTTCAGCCACGGAAGTCACCCCTTCCCGAATGAGCGCCAAGGCATTGTCCTTAAGGGTAGTGATGCCATGTTCTTTTAGGTATGCATCAATGTCCAATTGGTTTTCCTTAATGGAAATTGTTAACGTTTTGGTTATGGGCAAAAGCTCATAAACAGCCTTTCTTCCCGCATAACCCGTATGGTGACAAGTGTTGCATCCGATGGCTGTGTAATGGAAATGCAAGTCTGTAGGCACGTCAAAATTGGAAGGAAAAACCGCCGGGTCCAATGGGCTTTTGACCTTGCATTGGTCACATAATTTACGCACCAACCGCTGTGCCGCACTCATGTTAAGGGTACTGGCAATCAAGAAAGGGGGCACGCCCATATCTATCAATCTGGAGATGGTTGCCCAAGCTGAATTCGTGTGGATGGTGGAAAGCACCAAATGGCCGGTCAATGCGGCACGTATGGCCATATTGGCGGTGTCCACGTCGCGTATCTCCCCCACCATAATGATATTGGGGTCCTGTCGTAAAAAAGTGCGGAGCGTACTGGCAAAATCGAGGCCGATGCCTTCCTTGAGCTGTACCTGGTTTACCCCTTCCAAGGTGTACTCGATGGGGTCTTCAATGGTCAGGATATTGGTCTCCCCGTCGTTCAGGTGCTTCAGGGTGGCATATAGGGTGGTCGTTTTTCCGGACCCCGTAGGGCCGGAGATGAGCACTATGCCGTTGGGTTTGCGAACCCCCTCTTTATAGATGGACAATTCCTCATCCGTAAAGCCTAGGCCTTCCAGATGTACGGCTGTGGTGTCCTTTCCCAATATCCGCAGCACCAGTTTTTCCCCATGTAACGTGGGCAGGGAAGATACCCGGATATCAAATTCAGTGCCTTCAATTTTAATGGTGATTCGTCCATCCTGTGGAAGCCGTTTTTCGGCAATATCCAGATCGGCCCTGATCTTTATCTTGTTGATCACCGTGGGATATTCCTCCGTAGGGATACTGAATTGCTCCACCAGTTTTCCGTCCAACCGGAACCGGATGCGGCACCGCTTTTCATAGGGTTCAAAGTGAATATCACTACTGCCCGTATTCTTGGCACTGATCAGGATTTTATCCAGAAAATCGGCCGTATAGTGCAGTTTGTTGTCTGCGGATCGCTGTTGCCGGTAATTGGTGGCCAGATAGCGCTGGAGCTCGTCGGCTTCGCATTTTTCAAGGCCAACCGGCCTGTCCAGCACGATCCGGAGCTCGGACAACAGCTTTTCCAAGGAATCACAATCCGTCTTAAAAAGAAGCTGCTTGCCTTGATCGGCCACAGGTACAATACGGTAGTGAAACGCCTGCTCCGGAGTGATTTTTTGTAATAAGTTTGGGGAGATATGATAGTTTTCTTGCATGATCAAAAGAGATATAAGGAAGGGGTTAATGGAAACGTATCGATAATAAAAACGGCTATCAGAAAAAGGCCCATCAATCCGGCCAGAGGTACCGTATGTATATGGCGTATCCGCTTCAGTACAAAGAACAATACCAACGAAAATAAGACCGAGCCCGTAAAAAGGATGATAAAGGTCATGGTGGGAAAGCCCAGGGCAAAGGCATAGAAAAACAGGATGTCCCCTGCACCCAAACTGACATTGATAAACTTTTTCCGAAGGATATAAGTCGAGTGCAAAAAAAGGATCAGGATGATCCCAGTGAGCAAAAGCACATTGGCTCCGGTGAACCAAAGAAACTGAATTACATCAGTCTGCAACAGGTGCATGAGTCCTAGGAGAATTCCCAATAGCGGAAAAAGGAACCATAGCACGGCACGTTCCCTAAAGTCCTGAACGGCGATCAACCCACAACAGGCCATCGCCAAAATGGAAAGCAACGCCATCAGTCCTTCACAATTTGTTTGGGGTTGCCTTGTTCGTCGATCTCCCAGACGTTGAAGATGCCGTCCCCGTCAAAATCGGTCACCGCTTCGGCCCGGGCCTTGAAGGTGGCATCGGTGGCACTGATGATCTCGTAGCGGTAGTTCGCCGTGCCGTTCTCCTTTACCGTCCTTGGCGCTTCAAAATCCAGTTCAATTAAATCTGAACTAAACTTACTGTACATATAACGATGTGTGGTCTGGGCATTGTAGATGGCCTTCAACTGTGTCTGCGCCTCAATGCTCTTTGCCTTGGTGATCAAGGGCATTAAATTAGGCAATGCCAGCAGCAGTAAAATACCGATGATTGCCAGTACAATAAGGGTTTCCTGGAGGTTTAGGGCCGGTAGGCGTTTCAGTTTATTCTTCATCATTGCAGGTTACTTTACTATAGATTTAGGTGTTATAATAACTTGCAAAAAAGGGGATTATTATATAATTACGTTGAATTAACCTAATTAATATGTAGGAATTGCATTTCATCGAAAATGTTAAAAATAATTTAAAATTTTAATTTTTTTTTAGTTGTTTAGCCTTGTGAAATGTTAAATTAAAGTAAGAATAGTATTGTTATTATTTAAAATTCCAAACCTTAACCTATACTAATATGAGTCATTTTTATTTCATTCGGACAATCTACGAGAACTCTTGTTTTCTCAAGCAGACTGAGACAAGTACAAAAAAAGACAATGGAATAAGTGGGGTTACCCATAGCCATTTAAATTAAATAAGAAAACTTCACTTTTTTAGGAATTGATATTATAAATCGAATTCCTATAACTCAAATTAACATCAAACTTGATATTATGAAAAATAAATCCGTATTTACCGTCCTTATTACATTAATTCTAGTTATCCCATGTGTTCAGTTACAATCACAAGATCATACCAATTTTTTAGACGGTCTGGTCGCGGCGTACTCCATGGAGAGCGCGTCCTCATTTCCCGACGAATTGAACGCGAACAATGGGACCGTCGTTGGAGCCACGGTAGTGGACGGCAACATAGGAAGCGCCCTGAACTTTACGGGAAGCCAGGCCAGTATGGCGGTCATTCCCACTTCTTCAAGTCTGGACATCGACGGGACCGAGATCACGATTATGGTGGACATCTATCCAACTGCCAACGGGCAAGCCAACGTGGGTGTCATAGTCCAAAAAGGCTATAACTCGGGTGGAGACAATGTTTATGCCATTGGGTACAACAGTTCTAACAAAATACGTTGGCGAAATTTCATCAATGGCACGCGGCGCGATTTTATCAGTACTACCAGTGCGCCCCTGAACACATGGTCCAGAATTATCTGCGTATGGAAAACCGGCGAGCCAAAGATTATAAGAATTAATTCCTCGACAAATTCCGATGCAGCAAGTTACTCCGGTTCTCAAAGCGTGGCCAGTACAAATAATTTAACAATTGGCTCCAATGACGCCACCACCGGGTCTGAGACTAGGAGTTTTGTTGGCAGAGCCGACAATGTGATGATCTGGAACCGAGCCCTGACTACGGAAGAACAAAACACGTTGATCAATGAAAACCTCGGATTTTCCGATTTTGCTCCCAGCAGCGGGGGGTCCGGTGCCGGCGTTTGGTCGACCAGTGGGAGTACCGCATACTACAACGGCGGCAACGTGGGCATAGGCACCAGCGATCCCGGCACCTACAGACTGGCCGTGAACGGGAACGTCCATGCCAAAGAGGTAAAGGTGGACCTGATCGGGTGGGCGGATTATGTTTTTGAAAAGGATTATGACCTTCCATCCCTAGAGGAAGTGGAGAGGCACATTCTCGAAAAAGGGCACTTGATTAATATTCCCTCGGCAGCGGAAGTTAAGGCCGAAGGTATTGAACTGGGGCAAATGGACAGACTGCTCTTGGAGAAGATAGAGGAACTGACCCTTTATATACTACAGCTCAAAAAAGAGAACACGGAACAAAAACTGCGGATAGATTGGCTCGTTAAAAACAACCAAAGGTGAAACCCTCACGGAGGGCCTGCCTCCGGCAAGAAGTCGGGCTCATTTGACGTGATTTGTCACTAAAAATCGAAAAACATATGTTCAACCTAAAAACCATTCTCGTGAAAAAAACAAACCTAATCGCGATACTCACGTTTGTCCTATTTGGGCAAGGGCTACAGGGAAATACGCCCGACAAAACAGAACCAGCACCGGCACAGGTTACGGCAAGCCTTGCCCCTACGGACGATGTGCACTACGACAGCAATAGCAGCGTAAAATGGCGAAACGACACAAACCTCAGATTGGAATACGGCGTTAGAACGGCATATCTGAAATATGATTTGAGCGGCATAAATGGTACCATCACATCTGCTTACCTGGAATTCACGGTAGCTTCGGATGCCGGTTCCGGCACTTGCGAAATCTTCAAGGGGACAAGCAACAATTGGACGGAAACCACAATCAATGATACGAATAAACCTGGACAAGGCGCCTTGGTGGGCAGTATAAACCAAAGCTACTCCATTGGCACTACATATCAGGTCCCCATCGATGGATCTTCCTTGGGCACGGATCTGTATTCTTTGGTACTTGCCCATACGACCACCTCCGATTTCGACATGGCCTCAAAAGAGAATGCCACTTACGCCGGCCCAACACTTTATATCACTTATACGGAAAATACGGGTGACACCCAACTGCCGACAGCCCCCACGCTATCCACCACGGCAAAAACGGATACTACCGTGGACCTGGCCTGGAGCGGCGCCACGGACAACGTGGGGGTAACGGGCTACAGGGTGTTCAGGGACGGGGCATTGGAGGCCTCCCTGGGCAACGTGGGAACCTATCAGGTCACGGGGCTTTCCCCTTCCACGGCCTATTCGTTCACCGTCAGGGCACTGGACGCCGCGGGCAATGAGAGCCTTGACAGCAATGCGCTCCCCGTTACCACGGATCCTTCCACCGGCGGCGGTGGGGGCAACTGGAGCCTTTCGGGCAGCACCGTGTTCTACAACGGCGGCAACGTGGGCATCGGCACCAGCGATCCCGGCACCTTCAGGCTGGCCGTGAACGGGAACGTCCACGCCAAGGAGGTAAAGGTGGACCTTGTCGGTTGGGCGGATTATGTGTTCGCCGAAGATTATGGCCTTCCCTCCCTGGAGGAAGTGGAAAGGCACATTCTGGAAAAAGGGCGCCTGCCCAACATCCCCTCTGCCGCGGAAGTGGAAACCAACGGCATCGAACTGGGGGAGATGAACCGGCTGCTATTGGCAAAGATAGAGGAGCTCACCCTGTACCTCCTGGAGCAGGAAAAGAGGATCCGGAAACTGGAAAAGAACATAAAAAATAAGTAAGATGAAGAATCTAATAAATCTAATATGCATTTCATTTATAACGATTTTTTGCATGAATGCCCAGAACTATACAAGAAGTCAAGAGTTTGCGGTGATGAACCCGAACTCCTATGAAATCCCCAGATTTGGATTAGCGAAAATAAATCAATACACAGGAAAAGCCGACTTGAATTTCCCAATGTTCAGTATCAACTTGGCTGGGAAAGAAATTCCTTTTTCCCTGTCCTACGACACAGGCGGAGTCCGAGTCAGTCAAGAGTCGTCATGGGTCGGATTGGGCTGGAATTTAACTGGAATACCCATAATTGCCCACCAAATAAACCAAAAAAGCGATATCGGCAATAAGGACCACCCTTCAACTGGTTATTGTTACGAACCAAAATTACCCAATGGAACGGAAACCGAGGAACTGAATTACTTTAGTTGGGTCAGTAGCGGAGCCTACATAGGCCCATATAGGGAACCCGACACACAGCCAGATTTATTCATTGCCAACCTAATAGGATCCACCGTGCAGTTTCAACTTACCCAAAAGACACAAACAGGTAATATACAGGCTCTTATCTTAAATGACAGTAACGCAATAGTCACCTTCAATGAAAACAACCAGAATTTTACCATACGTGATGAAGATGGCTATGTATATGAATTTACACATATAGAATATACAACTACTTGGTCCGAACCTGCGGGGTCTTCCTTGTACGAAGAAGACCGGCCCGAACAAATAACGGGACAATTTGGTGACACCAATTATAATAATGAATATGAACGTTTTATTCCATCCTCATGGTATGTGGACCGTATCACTTCGCCAGATGGTGAGGAACTTGAATTTAAATATGAATATGAGTCCGACGGGAAACCCAACGTCACTTTGAGCCATCCGATTTATTATGGTTCCACTAAGGTAACCACATGCCTTCGGCTTAACGGTGGAAATTTAGGTAACGAATTTAATTTTGGAAATTTGGACGATATTACGGCCAGTAGGACTATCCAAGAGATAATGGTGCTTGATGAGATAGTACATAAGTCATCCGGAAATAAGTGGAAATTTAAGACCAGCCCTAGATTGGATCTTTTTTCATATAATAACACTACTACATTGGCCGGTTTTTCCGGATATGGGAACAATTATGATCCTATACCGAAAAAACTCCATGAAATCGAGGTTATTTCCTTGGCAGGAAAATCAATAAAGAGGATCGAGTTCCAACAATCATATTTCGATGAATTCAAAATCAACGATCTGAACAATAAAAGCTATCTGAGGTTAAAACTCGACGGCTTCAGGATTTTTGACCAGCAATACGCTTTTAAATATAATTGTGCGGACGCTTTGCCCGAAAAACATTCCATGTCCACAGATTTTTGGGGCTTTTATAATGGGCATGAAAACACTAGGCGGGTGCCTTACGTAAAATTTGATTCTGATGTATGTACCCTTGAAAACCCTGATGTAATCAATTCCAATATTGAAATTGACGGAGCAATTAAAGGCAGTAGTTACGAACATGCCTTGATAGGTTCATTACGCGAGGTGAGGTATCCAACAGGAGGAACAACAATATTTGAATATGAAAAAAACACTGTGACCATGGATATTGGAAATACAGAGCTTACTGCCGATCATTTTAATTTCCCATATCTGTTCCAACATAATTTGGAACCTGATTACCCAAAATCGGGCATGGTAAATCAAAACCTGAAAATTGTTCCCGTAGGTGGGTTAAGGGTTAATACCATTCTTAATTTGGGTTCCAACGGCGATCCATTACTGAAAAAATCATACCTATATGAGGAACAAAAATCAAATGGAGACGTTGTTTCCTCAGGTAGGCTCATGGATGCCATTGGACATTACAAGTCGGTTATTCAGGTTTCCCAAAATGCACAAGTCCTTTCCAACCTGATAATTTCCAGTGGCAACGTTTTTGGCTCCAATGGGTCAGCAATGGGCTCCCATATTGGTTATGGCCGGGTTGTAGAGTTATCCGAGAGTGCCGATGGTCTATCAAATAATGGAAAGGTCGTTTCCTTTTTTATCAATGAACCCAATGAATCTTTGCGAGATGAAGGCAATGGCATAAAATTCGCCGTTGAAACCAATCCAATGACTGCCGAGCACTTGAATGGAAAAATCACAAGACAGGAGATATGGGACGGAAGCAATTTTCTTAAGCAGGTTACAGATCATACATATAGATACGACTCCATTGATTTTCCGATAGGGTACAAGGTTTTTTATAGTTTTATAAATGGATTGATTGCCGATGTGCCAATCACAAATAAGCTTGTTACTGATTTTTATCATTTTACACCCAGAAAATATATTGCATTACTTACAGAGTCGACGGCCAGGGAATACTTGAACGGTGTTGAACTAACATCACGTACCTTTAACACTTATAACGCAAAAGATAGATTAAGCTCCACTGAGCGAATTGGTTCCCGGGGTACCAATGATCTGATCCGAACGGAATTCTATTATCCTTACGACACAGATTACGGTGTGAACTCTTTCCTGATTTCGGGAAACCTAAGCTCTCTGAATCAAATCAATGCACCCTTATATAAACGCTATTACAATAATGGCTCCCTCGTTGGTCACGAACTGACCAAGTATTCCGATTTTATTGGAAAGACCAAACCTATAGGTGCTTACTTTTCCAAATCGGACACGGGATTGGGATCCATGGATTTACGTGTACAGTATGATCGTTATGATTCCTATGGTAATTTGACCCAGTACCGTCTGAGCAATGGTATTCCCATTTCTGCAATATGGGGTTATAATGGGCAATATATTGTTGCAAAAATAGAGAATGTAAGCTATGGGCAAATCGAAAACCTGGTCGCTTTTGGAAGCGGTTTTGAAATTGGCAACACCGGTTTAAGTCAAGTGCAGAAAGAATCCCTACGAAGCCTACAAAATGCCATGGTAAGTTATTATGATCATGACCCGTTGGTCGGTCCCACAATTGTAAGCGATACCAGAGGTTATGAAACCTCATACACCTACGATAATTTTAATAGGTTGGTGACCATTCGCGATCAGGATAGTAACATAGTGCAAGACTATGAATACGCATTGGCAGACGTCCAGTTGTACCCGATAGAGGAATATTCGGAATGTTTTAGCGTACTAAGGATATTGAACATAAACACCATGAACAATACGGTACAGTTCTTTGCCGTAGACGCAGATGTTCAGGGCGGTTTTGGCAATTACCAATATGCTTGGTACCTAGGTTATGGATCAAATGGCCATACGGCCGAATTTGACCTAACTCCCTCGGGAACGGAAAAGTCCTTTTTATATGAAGTTTGCTGTGATACCGAAATATTTATAAAGTTGGTTGTCACGGATGGAACCCAGACCGCTTCAAGGATATTCAGCAACCCTAATTTCAACCATCCCTCCTGTTCGCCAACCGCTTGTGACAATCCGTTTTAATATTATTTACGGTATCCCGGGGATGATGGAACAGTTGGATGTCCCGATCGCAATGCAATGGCAAGTATAAACATCCTATTCCCATCCCTCTCCCAAAAAGACTTGCACAAATAGAGGATTGGAACACAACGATAGAAAATTGAAGAATCAGGTACAATGTCAGACCTAAAAAATATAAGCAATATGATAACAAGAAGAACATTAAAGCCGATCCCAAGAATTCTAACGGCACTTGCATTGATGGTCTGTTCATTGGGGGCATCACAACAGACCGAAACCGCACTGAAGGGTTTTGACGAGACCGACCTAGGGGAACTCAATAGTCTTCGCAATACTATGCCAGAGACCATGGTCACCACCTACACCTACGACCTCTTGGTAGGGGTCACCAGCATCACGGACCCCAAGGGCTACACCACGTTCTTTAGTTATGACGGTTTCAACCGATTGAAGGAGGTCCGCGATGCGGACGGCAACCTAGTCAACGATTACAGGTACCATTACAAAGGCCAGGCACAACCCTAAAATAAGGGTGCGATGGCAGTTTCCAAAAAACATTTATACCAGCAAACAGTAAGAAAAATGGAAAGATCATATAAAATCACCAAACCAATATTGCTTTGTTTCTTAATGGGCCTATCAACGTATGGCATGGCACAAAGCGGTTGTTTTGCCGCCGGTACCAATTTATCCTTTCCGGGATCCGGTGGAACCCAATACTCTACGATCCAGGGCGGATGCTCGGATGGATCCCCACTTGATTACCAAATAGGGCAAAAGCCGAGTTGGGTCGTTGCTTTCCTGTCCGGTACATACTCCGTCAGTGTCACCGCATCGGCCAATACCACAGGGACATCCCGGAGCGGCAATGTTTCACTTGTGAAAAATGGGGTCCAAATAGGTGTGTTTTCAGTTTCTCAAGCTGCTGGAATTGTTACAGTAGGACAAGTTAGCATCACCTCTGGATCGACCCAGAGATGTTCCGGTAGTGGTACTTCGGATTATAATGCCTCGGCAACGAATGCAACTAGCTACTCTTGGAGTATTGCTCCGACGAGTTCAGGTACGATTGATAATAATGGGACGGTAACATGGAACAGTAGTTTTTTTGGTACGGCAACTGTTCAGGTAACCGCCAATGGACCTAATAATAGTAGTTCAACAGCAACCAGAAATGTTACAGTAACGGCTGTTTCCACTCCAGGCTTACAAACAAATACCACTGAATTCTGTGATGGTGGCCAGGCAACACTGACCTTAGGTCCATTACAAAGTAGTGTCAGATATGAATTACTTCGAAATGGCAGTGCAACAGGGTTTGAAGTCATTACTGATTCAAGTGGTCAACCCGGCGGTAAAACATGGACCATTACCTCGGGTGGAAACTACTCAATTCGCGCAACACAACAAACCACTCCGTACTGTAGCATTACGTATGGATCTTTAGTGATAACCCAAAAAGCCGGCCCGGGAAGTCCTTTGATTAATGGCCCAAGTCAGCTGTGTTCGGGTACCTCCCAAACAGATTTTAATATTTCAGGCGGTTCCCCTACAAATACTTATGTGTGGTCAATATTAAATGGTGGCACAGCTACGATAAATCCCAGCACAGGGATTGTTACATGGAACGGATTTTTTGGTACGGCAACCGTCAGATCTACAGCCACTTCCGAATGTGGAACGACTACAAACATCAATAAAAGTGTTACAGTAACAGCCGTTTCCACCCCGGGTCTACAAACGAATACCACTGAATTCTGTGATGGTGGCCAGGCAACACTGACCTTAGGTCCATTGGAAAACAATGTCAAATATGAATTGCTCAAGGGAGGTGCGGCAACCGGAACAGAAATAACCACTACTCCGAGTGGGCCAGGTGGAATCGCATGGAATGTTACAGATGGAGGTACATACTCAATTCGTGCAACCCGGCAAAACAGTCCCAATTGCTCCATTACCTACGGGTCATTGGTAATTACCAAGAAATCTGGGTTGGGCAGCCCAGTATTAAGTAACCCAGCAACAAGGTGCAAGGGAACAGGCACTTCTCCCCTTAATGTTAGCAATGGTTCAGGTAGCAGTATATACGCATGGACATTAACTAACGCAGGGAACTCCACCATCAACGGTTCTGGTACCTCGGCAACCGTAAATTGGCATGCGGATTTTTCGGGCACTGCGACAATTACAGTAAACGTTACCAGCGAATGTGGCACCTCTACCACATTGGTCAGGTCCATAATAGTGACTGAGCCTGTTATTTGGCATCAGGACACCGATGGGGATGGGTACCCGGACCCTAACGGCCAGGTGGTGCAGCAATGCACCAAGCCATCGGGGGGTTGGACCTCCGACCCCCAACCACTTGTGGATGTGTGCCCCGATTATGCCAACCCCGCCAGTGGGACCAATGGATGCAATCAGGATTGTCTGCCATTTTCGGTAAGCCCGGACACTGTTCAGTTTGGCAGTAGCGGGGGGACCCAAACGGCACAGGTGGATTTTGGCTGCACTTCCGGCTACAAAATCAGTGTGGGGAACATCCCCGATAATGCGGACAACTGGCTGGGCATCACCTTGAACGGACAATCCCTGACCATTGTGTGCCAGCCCGGTACCGATGCAAAGGATGTAACCGTCCCGATACAGGTCAACGGAAATTCCGGTGGTGGGATCCGTGTCCAAAGGAACACACCACCACCGCCGCCACCGCCGCCATCCTGCACCATATCCGGTTTCAACGGCAGTACCTTTGCGGCAGTGGGCGAGACCAAGAACTACACGCTCTCCTATTCCTACTGCCCGGCGAACATTTTCTTCACCTTCAAGGAGGTCATCAACGGGGTCGAACAGAACCTCCCGCCATGGGTAACGGTATCGCAGCCCTCGAGCACACAGATAAGCGTTACCTTTGCCCAGAATTCCGGGACCGGTAGTAGGAACATAATCCTCATCGGGAAACGCCAGGATGGCGGAAGCCCGGGAATTGGCGGGACTTTTTCACAGGACTGTTTTCAGAAAAGCTGGTATTTGGATGCCGACAATGATGGTTTTGCCCTATCCACCATGGTCTCCTGTACAAATCCCGGAACAGGATATACCCAAACGGTGCTGCCATTGGGGGACTGCAACGACAGCAATGCGTCCTTGCACCCGAACACCATCTGGTACTCTGATACTGTCGATGGCGACGGGCTTGGTGATCCGAACGATGTTTTATTGCAGTGTAACCAGCCCACCGGTTATGTTTTGGACAATACCGATCTCTGTCCCGGCATATATGCGCCTACCAATGCATGTTTGGACCCGGTCCCTCCCGGCCTTACCGACCAGAACTACGTTTACTCCCGCACCTACCAGGTCCCGAACACAACGGTGCTGGACCCGCAGTTCTTCACCCAAAACGATGCCCTTGTCCAGCAGGTCACCTATTTCGACGGCCTGGGCAGGCCCGTGCAGCAGAACGCCATAGGCGCATCGCCCTCCCGGGCCGATATCCTTACGCACATCTCCTATGACGGTTTTGGGCGGCAGGACAAAGACTGGCTGCCCGTGCCGGAGCCCCTTGGAGGCCCCGGCAGCTACAGGGCCACCGACCTGGAGGCCGAGACAAAGGCCTATTACTACGGGAATTTCGGGGGTGATTTCAACGGCGTTCCGGTGGCGGACAGCAACCCCTACTCCCAAAAACGCTTTGAGGCCTCGCCCCTGAACAGGGTATTGCAACAGGCCGCCCCCGGTGCCGACTGGAAACTGGGCAACGGGCATGAGATCGGGTTCACCTATGCGGCCAACACGGTGGCGGACAGCGTTCGGCTGTTCACCGTGGGGCTGGCCTTTGCCGACAACACCTATTCGCCCACCTTGCTGGACGGCGGCGGCAACACCTATTACGCCGCCGGGGAACTGTTCAGGAACATCACCTATGACGAGAACCACGCTTCCGTGGGCACTCCCCCTTTGGGGGAGCCGGAAGGGGCTGACAAGCTCCACTCCACCGAGGAGTTCATCGACAAACAGGGACGTGTGGTCCTGAAACGCACCTACGCTTCCGCGGGCACTCCCCCTTCGGGGACCCCGGAGGCCTATGACACCTATTATGTGTACGACGACTTTGGCAACCTTGCCTATGTGCTGCCGCCCAAGGTGGACACCTCCGACGGCATCTCGGCCACCGAGCTTGCGGAGCTGTGCTACCAGTACGTATATGACCACCGCAACCGGGTGGTGGAGAAGAAGATACCGGGCAAGGGCTGGGAGCACATCGTCTACAACAAACTGGACCAGCCCATCATGACACAGGATGCCAACCAAAGGCTTGCCAACGAATGGCTCTTTACCAAGTACGACGCCTTTGGCAGGGTGGCCTATACGGGCAAGGCCGTGGATGGCCGTGGGAGGATTGCAATACAGGCAGAGGCCAACGGCCTCGCCACCGCATTGTGGGTCGAAAGAACGGGGGCGCCGTTGAGCTTTGGCGGTGCCCAGGTCCATTACGGCAACACCGCATACCCGACCACAACATTGACCGAGGTTTTGACCGTCAACTATTACGACAACTATGCCTTTGACCTTGCCGGGGGCACCGGTCCCGGTCCCGTTTTTGGACAGGCCACGGCTTCCAATGTCAAAGGATTGCCCACCGGGGCCAAGGTAAAGGTTTTGGATGTTTCCCCGGCCAAATGGACCACCACCGTAACCTATTATGACGATAAGGGAAGACCTGTCCATACCTACAGCCACAATGAATATCTGGGCACCACTGATATTGTGGCCTCCAAATTGGACTTTGTGGGCAGGCCCGAAAAGGTGAAGGCATCACATATCCGGACCCTGAGCGGAGTCGAAGGGACCATAACCACCCTGGACAATTTTGCCTACGACCATGTAGGTAGGTTGTTGGCCCAGACGCAATGCATTGGCGATGCAACCATGGGCGACACCTGCCCCGCGGGCGAGAGCCTGCCCGTTGACCTGGCATTGACCGGGAACGTCTCCACCCTGCAACGGGCCACGAACAGCATCACGGTGGCCAATGGGACGCTTTTGCCGGGGACAACGCTTTCCATCACCGACGGCAGCGCACGGGAGCTCATCGCTTACAACGACTATGACGAACTAGGGCAATTAAGGGCCAAAAAAGTCGGCGGGCCGGTAGCACCGGCGGGCGATTACCAAGGCACCGCAGGGCTGCAGACCGTGGACTACGCCTACAACGTGCGGGGGTGGCTCACAAAAATAAACGATGTAACGGAGGCGGTTCCCACAAAATTGTTTAACTTTAGCCTTGGCTACAACACGGGTGCGGACCCGCTGTACAACGGGAACATTGCACAATCCCAGTGGCGCACGGCCAACGACGACAGTTCTTTGAAATCCTACAGCTATACCTACGACCCGCTCAACAGAATTACGTCTGCATTTGACGATACCGCCGACAATCGCTACAGTCTCACCAACGTGTCCTATGACAAGAACGGCAACATAACGAACCTTGTCAGGAACGGGCATAGGGACATAAACGTGACGACTTTCGGGCTGATGGACAATCTCACCTATCAGTACAATGGAAACCAATTGAAGTCGATAGATGATGCGAGTACGGCAAGTTCGGTGACCGGATTTATAGATGGGGCAGAGAGTACTACGGAATATCAATTTGATGCGAACGGCAACACCATCCGTGACGACAACAAGAAGATAACGGCCGTGGAGTACAACCACCTGAACATGCCCACCAAGATAACGGTGACGGGCAGCAATGCAGGTATATTGGACTATGTCTATGCCGCCGACAGGACAAAACTCAGGAAGATAAACAGCAACGGAACCACCACCGATTATATCGGAAACTTCGTTTACGAAGGGGGGAACCTGAAACAGATAACCCACCCAGAGGGATATATCGAACCTGACGGACAGGGCAGATATGATTATGTTTATCGCTATGTTGACATATGGGGCAACACGAGGCTGACCTATGCGGACGACAACGGCGATGGGTCAATCGACCCCGCAAACGAAATCAGGAGGGAGCAGAACTACTACCCCTTCGGATTGGAGCACAGGGGCTACAATGGCATAGCATATGGCGTGGAGAACAACCTGAAGACCTATCAGGGGCAGGAGTTTACAAAGGACTTGGGCCTTGATGTTCACGAATGGAAATTCAGGATGAGCGACCCCGCCATAGGTAGGTTCTGGCAGGTGGATCCCTTGTCCGAAAAGTATACTTATAACTCGACATATGCGTTCCAGGAGAATAAACTGGGAATGGGAGTGGAACTTGAGGGGTTGGAAAAAGTCGACTTTGATGACATGCTGAAGGAAGGGACTAGAAAAACGAGTGCTGCATTAGGAAAGTTAGGTAATAACCTCACTACGGGAGAAGCAAAAAGGCAGTTGCAAAATGGTGTGTCAAAAGATCCTTTGGTAGAAGTTAATAATGAACAGAAGAAACAAATAATTACTGAAAGTGCTATTGCGGAATTCAAAGAAGGTGCAGGTCCAGCTTTGAAGGGAATTGCTTTTAAGGCAGCTGATCAGGCAAAAAAAGATGTAGGAATCGTAGATGACGTTATAGGCGCAACTGCAATGGCAGGAATCGGAAAGAAGTTATTGCCTGTTACTGGAGCTATTGATGTCCTTGGCTCGATAGTAAAGATGGCATTGTTTGCTTCAGAGGGCGATTCGGAAGGAGTTATAAATGAGGCTGTCGACTTGGTTGTTGATCAAACTACCGAAGAGGTGGTTAAAAATGGTCCAATGCCTGAGGAAACAAAACCTGCAGCAAAGAATGTTTTAATGCGCATATATGATCACATAGTAGGAGATGATGAGTAATACAATATACCCTGGGGTAATTCTACTGATTTTGGGCATAATATACAGTATTTATAATTTTAAGAGAATTAATAAACGGCTCAACATGGAGGATGATTATGGTAAATCCGTAATTTTTCAAGGTTTTTTTGTAGGTTTCGCTATGATATTAGCAGGTATTTATCTTATAATAATGAAATAATGCTAAAGAAGAAATGTATCTTTATTCTTTTTGCCATTACCTTTGGATGTGGCCCAGAGCAGGATATGTTTAAAGAAGGTAAGTTTAAGTTTTATCCTGAGGAAGGGCTGCAAATGATTATTGAAAGAAACAATAAATATCAGCTTGAATATTCCATGGATGGGCGTAGGAGTGAGCTATTTAAGATATACTGGCAGGGTGACTCAATATATCAGTTGGAGTCCATACGCAAAAAGGACTCTACCGATTTCAATAATCTGTTTGTTAAAATAGACAGTATAATTAATGACACTTTATATTTGACAAGTTATATGAAAGGCATAGACTTTACCGTATCAAGTAAAATGATAAGAATCGATAATAATTTGAGCGATAAGTTGAAATGGGCCTTGAAAAGAGAAACCCTTCCCTAGTGCCAGTCCCGATAGCTCGGAAGCAACCGGTACCGTACCGGGTAGGAAATAAATAATAATGAAGATAAGGGCCACGACAGCAATGTCGTGGTTTTTTTAAGCGTAGGCTTTTTTGGCCTTGGCATCCCTAATGGCAAGGTCAAGGAATTTTACGACCATTGCCTTATCCTCATTGTCCATATCCTGTATGGCTTGGAAACGTTTAAGGAGTTCTTTATCCTTAATGGCAATATTATCATCACTCAATAAAGAATCCGCAGAAACACCAAGCGCATCAGAGATAGCCTTTAAGGCATCAGCTGGCGGTATACTCGTGCCCAACTCGTAACGGGAAAGGCTTTTGTTGTTCACGCCCGAAATCTCCGCAAGCTCCGCTTGGGATAGGTTCTTTTGTTGCCTGTATAATCTTATGCGCTCCGCTATGGTCATAATCGAGAAATACTTATTAAAAACTCCTCTAAAAAGTGAATATTAGACAAATATAAGCAAGATAAATTAAAAAAATCCACAAAGTGTCTTGTGCATCATTCTCATAATTGTTACTTTTGGGACAAATATGGGAATAATATTTTTTTAACTTTTTTTAAAATGGCACTAAACGCATCAAACCCGAACAACTACGAATACACCACCAACCATTTAGAGATACATATTTTAGGGGGCATCAAGACCACCAGACTGGAAACCCTCCGCATAACGCTATCGATACAGAAAGCCCCCCTGCCTTCGGCATCTCCCCGAAGGGGAGAAAACCACGGCCCCGTTGTCCGGCACTCCATCGACCTGTACAACGACAACCAAGTGGAGAAATTTACCCGAACGGTGGCTGAACGCCTGGAGATAGGTACGGGCGTTGCCCGAAGGACATTGCAGGACCTGACAAGGGAACTTGAGAACCACCGTTTTTTGTTAACGGAAAAGGAGGCATCGGCCAACGCACCCTATAAAAAGGAACTGTCCGCACGGGAGACCAAGGAGGCCGAAACCTTCCTAAGGTCCAAGGACCTGCTCGAAAAGACCAACGAACTCATCGGCAGATCGGGCGTGATCGGCGAACATACCAACCGTCTCTTGATGTACCTGATCTTTACGAGCAGAAAAACGGCCAGCCCCTTGCACTGTATCAGCTTGGGGAGTTCCGGAACGGGAAAAACACATCTGCAATCCAAAGTATCGGAACTCATCCCGGAAGAGGACAAAGTGGAAATCACGGTACTATCCGCCAATGCCTTTTACTACTTCAACAGAACCGAACTACAGCACAAATTGATATTGATAGAAGATCTGGACGGAGCGGAATCCGTACTTTATCCGTTACGCGAACTGCAATCGAAAAAGCGGATTACGAAAACCGTGGTACACAAGGACAGCAAGGGAACGACGAAAACCATCCATCTTACCGTCGAGGGCCCTGTATCGGTCGCGGGATGTACCACCCAAGAAAGTATCTACGAGGACAACAGCAATCGAAATTTTTTACTTTACATAGACGAATCGGCAGAACAAGACCAACGCATCATGCAATACCAACGCGCCGTGTCGGCGGGACAGGTAAATGAAAACGAGCAACACGAATCAAGGGAATTATTACAGAATGTACAACGTGTACTTAAACCCATAAAAGTCATTAATCCGTATGCCATGTACTTGGAGCTTCCGCAATCCGTATTCAAGCCCAGAAGAACCAACAGCCATTATCTACAGTTCATAGAAGCGATTACCTTCTTCAAACAATGTCAACGGGAAAAGAAATACGACGAGCAGACGGGCGAGGAATATATAGAAACCTTCATCGAGGATATACAGGAAGCGAACGAACTGATACAAGAAGTTTTATTGCGAAAAAGTGATCTGCTCAACGGTGCTTGCAGAGGCTTTTTCGAAAACCTAAAAGCCTATCTACAAAAGGAAAACCAAACTACGTTTACAAACTCTGAAATCCGTAGAACCCTAAGACTGAACCCGAGCAACCAAAAAAGGTACATGGTACAACTGCAACTGGCCGACCTGGTACGAAAGGCCAAGGGCGACAAACGGAAAGGGTATCATTACGAAGTGGTCAGCTATGACGATTACGAGGACACCAATAAGCAGATAGAAATACTATTGGACTCAACATTGAAAAGTTTGGAAGCCTGTCACGAGCCTAGCCGGGTGGTTCAAAGTGGTCCATAATGGTCCAAAGCCCAAAATGGACCAATAGCCTATCTGAAAACCAATCGTTTAACCAAGTAGTTCACAAAATCCTGAAAATGCAACCGACCCATGAAAAAAGTCGAGAGCCTCGACACGCAATTATGAAGAAACTAAAACTCGAAAACCGAACGTACAAAGAATTATTAATCGCCTTTAAGGCGTGGTTGGGGGTGTTGGGCTATAGCAGAAGTGCCAAGGAAAACTATCCCCGTTACCTGCGTGAGTTCCTTTACCATATAGAGCAAAAAGGGCATGACCGATTACATACCGTTACGGCCACGAATATCAAAGATTATTACTCCTACCTGAAAGAACGCCCCAATCAAACAACAAACGGGGCACTCAGCAAGGCAGCTTTGAACCAGCACCAACAGGCACTCCGGAAGTTCAACGAATACCTGAAAAAGCACAACGCCGGACCCTTGCCCGTACACCTTCGGGCGGAAGCGAAAAAAGAGGAAGGCGATCGATCGGTGCTTACCCAAGAAGAAGTAAAAAAGCTGTTCGCGGCATCGGAACACAGTTATGTAATGCCCCACGTATGTATGCGCGATAAGGCCATGTTGGTAGCATTGTACAGCTGCGGACTGCGGGCCAACGAGGCCGTATCGCTCGACCGGAAGGACATCCTTTTTGACAGGGAACTGGTCTTTGTCCGAAAGGGCAAGAACTATAAGGAAAGATATGTCCCCGTCAATTATAGGAACCTGAAAATATTGGAAGATTACCTATACGATGCCCGCCCTATATTCCACAGGGCGAACCAGACGGAGGCTTTTTTTATCGGGCAGCAGGGCAAGCGGTTGGGGCCGCAAAGTTTTGGCAACCGTTTGGATGTTCTTGTCAGGATTACGGGCGATAGCGGACTGCAAGAAAAAAGACCTACACCGCACACCCTGCGCCATAGCATCGCCACCCATCTTTTGGAGCAGGGCGCACCGATGGAGGGCATCCAGCAATTTTTAGGGCATGCCTCGTTGGGGACAACTCAAATCTATACACACTTAGTTGAAAACCATGAGTAAATTAAATGCCTGCGGTGGCCCACCGCTGAAGGGTTTTAGAGAATATCTTGAAAAGGAAAGGTTCAGCAAGAGCAGCATCAAAACATACACCTTCCAAGCCGAAAAGTTCATCGAGTGGACGGAAAGCAGCGGTCACGGATTTATAGACTTCGATTACAAAAAAGCGGTCAACTACGTTGCATATCTGCAAAAACGGCATGCCAACATCCGGACCATCAACGGCAAGATAGCCGCCACGAGACAGTACTTCAACTTTCTTGTGGAAAAGTGCGAAGCATCTGAAAACCCCTTTGCCGAAATATTGGTCAAGGGAGACAAGGCCAAGAAGATGTTGCAGAATATCCTGTCCGCCGATGAACTCGAAGACCTGTATTACAGTTACGAAACCGAGAACAGGACCGATAAAAGAACCAGTAGCATATTGGCGGGCAAACGCAACAAGGTGATGTTGGGGCTTATGGTCTATCAGGGCCTGTCGACCACCGACATGAAACGCCTAAGGCCCGAACACGTAGAACCACAGAAAGGGAAAGTCTATATCCCGTCCGGAAAAATCGGCGGGCGCAGGGAACTGGCATTGATGCCGTGGCAGGTCATGGAACTGGTGGAGTACCTCAATGACACTTGGCCGCAACTTGCAAGAAGAAAAAACACCGATGGAGAACTGTTCCCCGTCACCAACGGAAGGCTTACCGATACCGTTGCACATATCATCAAAAAGCTTCGGAAGGTCAACCGAAAAGTAAGGAACGGCCATCAGATACGGGCAAGTGTCATCGTGAACTGGCTGGAAAAACACAGCCTTAGAAAAGTACAGGTCATGGCAGGGCACCGACGGATAAGCACCACCGAAAGATATGTACAGGAAGACCTGAAACAGTTGCAGCAGATCATAAACACCTTTCATCCCCTGCGCTGAGCTTATCGAAGCGATTAAAATAAGAACTATGGAACGAAAATCGTACCTTTACCTTAACAAAAACAGAAAGAAAATGGCAACCTTGGATCTAAGACAGAGCGTACTGGAATACGTTAAGAAGGCCGATAGCAGGTTCTTGAGGCTCGTCAAGGCCATGGCCGAAAACTACCATGAAAATGACGATGTAGTGGCCTATACCGTTGACGGAAAGCCCTTGACCGTGGAACGGTACAACCAAGAACTGTCGGATGCCGAGGCCGAGATCGAAAGGGGCGAGACCGTTGCGGTCGAAGACCTTGAAAAAGAAGCGGACAACTGGTAATGGCAAAACTCAGGACCGTTTGGACGGACAGGGCAAAGGCCCAATTGAAGCAGATACACGATTACCTGAAGTACGAGAAAAAGACCCCACAGGGAGCGGCCAACGTAAAGCGTGACCTTATCGAGGCCAGTAAGGGCGTTGCCTACTCCGGGCAATACCAAAAGGACGACATCAACCCCAGTTACAGAAGGATCGTCGTCAGGCACTACAAACTGGTCTACAAGGAGGATAAGGGAAAGATCATCATCTTAAGGGTCTTCGATACGTTGCAGAATCCCGACAGGCTGTTGAAGGGAAACGAATAGTCCCCAGGGCAAAAAGCCCACGCCGCTCGCATACTCACGGCTCGCCCTGTTCTTTTAGCCCTTCCCCGCCAGCCGCCGATGCAGCTTTTTATGCGCCAGCGCACTTGCAGCAGATCGCAGCTTGCCCCCACACTCGCAACTCCGATCAGCTACGCCAACGGGAAAGCTATGCATAAAAACCTGCCCCAAGCTATGTTTACATAACGGTCTGTTATAGGAGCAACCGCAAAAAATTACGTCTGAAAATCAAGAACCGTAATGCGGTGGTCCTATAACGCCATTATGTAAAATATCCGCTCTTCCCACGCCCACTTCCGAACTGAAAACCAACATTGGAACACAAAAGGAACATCCAAAAATCGGAACGGTAAAAAACAAATGGCAAGTTGTGTTTTGAGTACCTTAAAACTAAAATAGTGCCTAACGGAAAAGCTGGAAAACGGCAGAGCAAGAGGGTAACACGCACGGCGATGTTACGTTGCCCCAATCCCTTTAAAACCAAGGGTCGGCGAAACCTTCCAAAACCCGTTTTTTACGAAATTTACAGTAAAACTCCTTGGAAGCCCCGAAAACAGGCATTTTTTTACTGTAAAAAGCACCTTTGCGTGACGCTCAATCGGCGCTTCGCCTATCATTTTAAAAAGCCGAAGATTGATGAAGTCCGTTGCCAAATCCCAAGTTAAATGCCTGTAAATCTTCGCCTTTTTAAAACGTTTGCACCTGAATCAAACGTTTTAAAAGTTGATGTAACAGAGGCGGAATAAAGCGTGGAGTTGCATCAGCTTTTAAAATGAAACAACCGCAGGGCGTTAGTCTCCATAATCTCTTACAATCAATAACGGAAATAGCAATCGAAGTTCCGAACCGAGCGTGGGCAATGGTCGGCTATTTTACATAGTTGTATTATGGGGCAGGAATCAAGGGAATGTACCCATAATGCCCAATTATGTAAACATAGCTTGGGAAAAATGCTTTTGCCCGTTCCCGTTTTACAACTCTTTCTTACCCCTGAAAAACCTGTACCGAGCTTGCCGAAGATCAATCCTAAACCACTTAAAAAGTGTTGTAGGGAACATTGGGGCTAAAGCATTGTGCGGCTGCAAGGGAGCAGGGCGAGTACAAAGGCTTGTTGCTTTTGGGCAATAATATGGACTTGCCCTGCGCGGACTTCTTAAACCAAAGTTCTTACGCAACTAATGATCTACAAATTTGGTGTTACAGACTAGGTCGAGCTGATGTTCTTTTTTTGTATTAACCCAATGAACATGCCCCATGAGAAAGGTTCGATAGGGGCTGTCCTTTTAAGTAAAACGGCCTTCGGGTAAATTGTAACGAAATACGGGAAAAATGGAAATACAGTTAAGTTGGTCATGGTGGCAGGCCGCATTGTTCATAGCCACGATAATATTGGCATTAAGGGTAAGCGGAAAGGAAGCTACCAAAGTAATAAAGGGAATATTCAAGCGTTGGTTATCGGACAAGTGAAATCACTATCTTTAAGCCAACCGATGTTCTTTGATATAAATTTTGGGCCGGCCGGCCGAAAAACGTGACCGGAATAGAAAAAAACGCCTTAATTAAGGTTACGACCCCCTGAACCGGATCACGGCGGCCACCGACAATACCGGAAAGTACAACCTATCGAACGTAACATACGACAGGAACGGGAACATCCTCACCCTCAAACGGGAGGGATGGACCGTTGCAAGCCCTTCGTTGGCCAACAATACAGGCTTCGGCACCATGGACGACCTGACCTATTCCTACAACGGGAACCAGCTCAAGGCCGTTGACGACAATATCGCGGCAAGTGCGGCGCAGGGCTTTGTGGACGGGGCCGAACTGGCAACCGAATATTCCTATGATGGAAACGGCAACATGACCTCCGATGCCAACAAGGGGATCACTGCCATTGCGTACAGCCATTTGAATTTGCCCACCCAGATTACCTTTGCCACGGGAAATATTTCGTATATTTACGACGCAACGGGAACCAAAATGAGGAAAACAGTGAGCACAGGGGCAACCACCGACTATGCGGGCAACTATGTCTATGAGAACGGCACCTTGCAGTTCTTCAACCATGCCGAAGGGTACGTTGAACCTGATGGTTCGGGAGGATACGATTATGTCTATCAATACAAGGACCAGATAGAAAATGTAAGGCTCTCGTATTCAGACCTTGACGGAAACGGTTCTATAGACCCAAATACAGAGATTTTACACGAGCGAAATTATTATCCGTTTGGATTATTGCATAAAGGATATAATAACGTAATTAATGGAACTGTAAATAATAGGCATCAATATCAAGACCAAGAATTTACAGAAGATTTAGGTTTAAATGTACACGAATGGAAGTTCCGTTTTAGTGACCCAGCGATTGGACGTTTTTGGAGCATCGACCCTCTGGCCGAGGAGTACAACTACCAATCGCCCTATAATTTCTCGGAAAACCGTGTGATTGATGGCTTTGAGTTGGAGGGGCTGGAATTTGTACCGATAAACGGTGACGGCATTGCAAGGTCTATTGAAAGTAGTGTCAAGGAGATATACAATGACGTAAAAGGATTTTTTAACCAGTTCAGCGAACCCGACGACATCAATGTCAACAATGTCGGTTTTGATGTTGGAGCGGGCGTTAAAAACTTTAAACTTGGCAATTTGGCGACCATTTCGGCAGAAGGTTCTTTAGCCAGTTTGAGCTTTGACAAAAACAATAATGAACTGAATTTAACAGGCCCTAGTGGATCTTTGGGTATATTTTTGGGAAATAAAGATGTAGGACTTTCATTGTCAGGAGAATCAATAAACATTGGATTAATCAATAAAGATGTATCCATTGGTAGTTCCGAAGCAGAATTTAATTTCTTCGACATTGGTCTAGGAAAAGATAATGGTGCAACAGGAGGGGCTCATCTTGCACAGTTCTCTTTATTTAATACAGATAGTAAAAACCAATGGTTCCAAGGCAATTTTGGAAATAGTGGCAATCCAAATAGATTGATAGATGCAAATGGTGATGGCAACATGGAATCAATGTTGATAATCGGTGGAGAGGCCAAATTGGGAGTTAAATTTGATTTTGAATGGAATGTTGACCAAACGATGTCACGATTTTTGGGTGGCTCGGGATTGGGGAGTGAATGGAAAAAAGACTAGATAGATGAAGAAAAGAAGATATAAGGTTTTGACCATATTAGCCATATTGGGAGTTTTTGTCTTTGGTCTCTTGGCATGGTATTTTTTTAATAGTCCTGAAGGTAAGGCAAAAGACGACTTTATCGAAAATTTTGATTTAGAATTGAAAGGCGAAGTTCTGAATATTCAACAGAACAGATACGGTCAATACTTAGTCTGTCTAAAGGTTATAGAATCAAACTATGAAAATTATTTTCCCATACATGACCCCAATAAATTCCGATCGGATAATTCTGATTTTTGGGAAAAACGTTTCTTTATAAAGGTTCAGGATAGTTTAGCAACAATTATTCTAACCAATAAAAACACCACCAAAATTCTACATAATAAAATTAAAAGAGGTAGTATAATCGAGGTCAATACCGATGGTAAGAAGGGTTATGATGTCTATGACGGTCAGTCTAAAAAGCATCTTGGAGGGATATTCATATTGACCGCCCCAATCAGGGACAATATAGAAAACAGTTGTCTGGAAAGAAAGTTCTGATAATTTTTGTTCGCACACCCCGGCTAGCGCGGATTTGCACCATAAATCCCCCCCGTATTCTATGATAAAACCAAGCCAAAAAAGTTAAAATTTCAGGCCGCGTATTTTAGGTTGTCCACATACGGCGAGCCTCTTTTGACCACGGCGAACATACGTGCGATCAATTTGTTGCGTATGATGTTCAGTGTACTCATTTTGTTCCTGCCCTCCAAGGTCCTTTTTTCGTAATAGAGGCGCATCTCGGTGTTGAACCTGATCGATGATAGGGCGCAAAGATGTAGCATTGCCTTGAGCTGACGGTTGGCCAGGTGCGAGACCCGTGTCCTTGCCTTGACACTGGTGCCGGAACTGAACTCGAAGGGCGCCACCCCGCAATAGGAAGCGAACTTGCGCCAGCAATCGAACTTGGTGAAATTACCGGTATACACAATGGCCATTATCGCCGTTTGCCTCCCGATGCCCCGTATGCCGGTCAATAGGGCATAATTGCGTCCAAGGCTTTCATTGGACGTTATCATTGCGTCTATCTCCCGATGGCGCGGATTTGCAATCCGTGCCCTTGAAATGAAGAAAGTCGGTTATAACCAACTATAAAAAGCCGTAGATTTATAATTTTTTGACGAATGTCTACAAAGTATAAAGCAACGACGACAGAGGAAGCCTATTTTCTAACCATTACAACCGTTGGTTGGGTAGATGTCTTTACCCGGTTAAATCAAAAATATGTTATACTGAATGCCCTGAAATTTTGCCAACAAAGTAAAAACTTAGAAATATATGCCTATTGCATAATGGGCAGCCATGTACATTTGCTCTGTAAGGCAACAGGTGGCACCATACTGTCCGATGTCATCAGGGATTTTAAAAAGTTCACATCAAAAAGAATCATCGAAACCACCATTGAGGGGCCAGAGAGCAGAAGGGAATGGTTACTGGAATATTTTCAAAAAGCCTGCCGGCATTTAAAAAGGGAACAACACTATAAAGTTTGGCAAGATGGGCACCGTGCAGAGCACATTTATAGCAATTCTTTTATTGAACAAAAGATAGCGTATATCCATAATAACCCTGTAAAAGAAAAAATAGTTACGCTGCCGGAGGACTATTATTTTAGTTCGGCAAGAAACTTTCAGGTTTAGAGAACGAATTGGACGTATTGGTTTTAAATCTGTTTTGAGGCTTTATTAGGACTTGTTACCAGCACGGATTGCAAATCTGCGCTATCGGATTTCTTTCAAATTTCCGATCGGGTCCAATAGGGCGTTAGTTAATCGCATTCGTGCTAATTGAACTGGACATCGGCACATAAGTTCCACTGAAAAATATGTAGAAGACGATTTGGAAACTTATGCGAAATCGTCAACAACTTCCATCCGATCGGGTAAACTTGAAATCACGATCTGTGATGTCCAAAAAATTGGGTGTCGCAAATTGCGACCACTATAAAAAACAAAAATATGGCACAAAAACCGTACATTTGTTATACCCGAAATACAGAAATCATGGATCTAGAAGCACGGAAATATCATTTTATAAAGGAACTGTTCAGTATTGACAGAGAAAGCATTATAGATACTTTGGAGCGTGTTTTAAAGCGCGAAAGGGAAGAACACGAAGAGATTTCTACAACGCATAAAAAAGAACTGGACAATCGTTTGGAAAGCTACAAAAACAACCCCAATGATGTCTTGGATTGGAAAGACGTAAAGAACGATTGGTGATGGGCCATAAGATTAAGTTACTGCCCATCGCACATATGGATTTACGAAAGGCAAAAAAATGGTATCACGAAAAAAGTGAAACATTGGCCCAAGAATTTAAGGCAGAAGTCAATAAAGAAATCGATTATATTGGGGAATATCCAGAACACTATCAACGAAAGTACAAAGAGTTGCGACAGTCCTTGGTAACCCGTTTTCCTTATGCCATTTTTTATTTAGTCGAAGAAGAACAAAAGCAGATTGTTGTTTTTGGGATTCTGCACACAAGCAGAAATCCCGAAATAGCACGAAAAAGAACTGGGAAATAAAAACAGGGAAAGAACCACGGCTCTCGCCGTGGTTCTTTTATTCATGCCTGAGTTCGATCAATCCAAAATGCTGGTTTTCGATACAATCCCGAGTACGGGATCAAACTGACGCATTTTGGATTAAAAAACTCATTCCCGATATACTTTTCTCCCCGACTATCTTATCGGGATAAAAGAACTCCCCCCTATTTCCAAGGGTGCAACGGGCGGCTCAAGGGCAAGCCATATCCCGCCAAAAGTTTTAAGGGAAGGATCGCCACGGTCAAAAATCCGATCTGTGGAATTCTTTCAGGTAGCAAATTGCGGACTTGAAACCCGACATCACAAATTGTGATATCAAAAGCAGCAATGGTTTAAGCAAATGGCAATAAAATATAAATTATCTTTGTTATGAGCATAAAAGCATATCCTATGAACATCGAAGCGACAAAACTGGAATTGATGCACCTACTGTTGCAAACACAGAAAGAGACCTTATTGGCAAAAGTGAAGAAAGTGTTCGAAGATGAACACGTAGATTGGTGGGACGATATGGACGAAGAAGAACGAAAAGAGGTTGAAACAGGTCTTGCAGAAGCGGATAAAGGGGAGTTCACATCGCACGAAAAAGTGATGAAACGCTTTGATAAATGGCGTTAAAAATAGTTTGGGCACCACAGGCAGAAAAAGGTCTGGGCAAGGTTCTCGAATATCTTGAAGAAGAATGGTCGGCCAAGGAAATCCTTGTACTGGAAAAGCGGATCCTTGACCTTATGGAGCGTATCTCGAAATATCCAAAAATCTGTCCACCTACTGGAAAATACCCGAACGTTCACAAAGGATCGGTGGACAAGAACAACTATATCATCTACCGTCTAAATCCCAGAAAAAAGTCCATCGAGATCATCAACTTCAGGGGAACGAAACAAAAGCCAATAAAATAAACATCCGTCTCCGTAAGCCAGGCGCCCAAGGCAGGGCTTTGTGTGCCAAAGTCTATGGTGGCACATTGCTTGTTCTGCCCGAAATTGGACCATCGTTGGAAACCCGTTCCGCAAAAAAGCAAGATCCCCGATGGCGAAGATTTGCAATCCGTGACCTTACCCCATCCCAGAACGGGCATCTTTCTGCCCGTGCCGTCAAGAGTAAGAAATAAAAAACAGGGAAAGAACCACGGCTCTCACCGTGGTTCTTTTTCTCTGTACCATTTACCAGACCGGGGGGAGGTCCCAACCCCCTAAGATTCACGGTCCCGTTGCCTCCATCGCAACGGTAAGGCCTTTTCAGGTCATTTTTCGTTGAAACGCAAGGGGAAATCCGGGATTTCTACCCTTTTAATGCAACACTTATAGGATAAATACGTTATTCCTTATAAGAATTTTAGGTATGAAATCGATACTGTTTGTGCCGCTTTTGGCTTTTGTATGTTCCTGTGCCCCTTTGCGGCACAGCCAATTAAAAACAGCGACCCTTCCCGGTCTCGGGGCGCTCGGAAAACCCGGCAAAAAAATATTGCAAAACAATTTTCACCCCTATGGGCATCCTTCGTTGGTAACACCCGTGGCGGTGGCCATGAAGGAAGTTCCCTTTAGCCGCTCGGAGTTTCGGAAATTCGCCGACCTTAAAAGGGCCAAAGGCCAGGAAACGACCGTTGTCTTTGTGGATTCGCTGCCCAACAAGCCCACGTACACCCTTTTGGAAATTACGGACATGCTCGCATTGCAGCAGCAATTGAACGCAAAGGAAAACGACCGGGCACGGAATTACCTTGCCAAAGAAGGGGAGGCCCGACTGGTGCACCGAATTTCCTTCCGCTTGGAAGGGAAACAGGCACAGGCCCTGTCCAAGGCCGAGGGCATCTTCCTCACGGAGGACCGACATGGCCTGTTGGAACTGGAATGTGTACTGGGTCGGGAGCGACAGCGTATCGCGCTTTCCGATCTGGATATCTTTGATTACGGTACCGTCGGTTTCTGCTGGGAAGCGGATCGGTACGGAAAGGAAAACATCGCTTTGATCAGCATTGGCAAAACCAATTGCCCCAGGGGCACTTCCCCAAAAGCGCACAAACTGGACAACACCAAATCCTATCTTAAAATATGACCCTTGGTTTAAAGCACATACGATGAAAAAAAACAGACTAATACGATCCGCTTTTATAATGGGAACCCTGGGTCTGTGCTCCTGTGAGGATTTACTGGAGGTACCGGACATTTCCAACGCCACCATAGAACTACTGGCCCCAAAAGACAGCACCGTGGTGAATACGGCCACCGTAAATTTTCATTGGAACGGTATTTCGGATGCCGATGGTTACCTGGTCCAGGTGGCCGCCCCAAATTTTGAAAATGCCTCCCAAATCCTACTGGACAGCATTATCGTGCTCGACAGTGCCTTTGTGGGCACCCGGGCCAGCCTTCCGCTCCCCAATGGCAGCTTCCAATGGCGGGTAAAGGGCATCAATAGTGGCTTTGAAACGGGATTTTCCACCGCAGCTTTTGAAGTCAATATAACCCCCTAAATGCTGGACGATTGAAACGCAACAAAAAGACATACCTGCTTTTGGGGCTCGTACTCGTGATATGGGGCATGATTGGGTTTAAGCTCCTGGGCAGTCTAAGGCCAACCCCCATACCCATGGCAACCGGCAATGCCGTGGAGCGATTCAGACCAACGGACCCGGCCAAAAAGGACACCTTCAGCATTGTGGCCGATTACCGGGACCCCTTTCTGGGCACCTTGCCCAAACGAAAGGATTCCTCTGCCTCCAAAAAAACAAAGGCCAAAATTGTTGCCGTACCCGAAAAGCAGATCCGATATTCCGGCCTGGTGACCGAAAGTACCACAGGAAACAAGATCTTCTTCGTTTCCATAGACGGACAGGATTTTGTGATGTCGCTCCATCAGGTGGAACGGGAAGTAAGACTTTTGGCGGGCAATGGCACCAGCATAAAGGTAAAGTACGGTTCACAGACCAAAACAATTCCGCTAACTCCATGAAAGGGGGCCAAAAAATACCGGCCGGGGCACTTCAGTTTGTGCTCTTTATCGGGGCCATTATCGCAATCCTACTGCTCACCTTTGTTTTGATTTCGCATTCCCATTCCCATTTCAACAAAAAGACCGACCTGACCGTGGGCGTGGTTCTTGCAGCGGATTACGGACTTCAATATGCTTTTGAACAGGAATTGAAATCGGGGGATTCACTTCTGCTCCCTCCCTATGGCCCCATGGGCATCGAAATACGCGTGCAAAAGACCTATTGGGGAGTATTCCAAAAATGGCATTCCATGGCCCGGCACCGGGCCGTTGCCTTTGCAAAAACGGCACTGGTGGGCATGGCATCGGATACGGATACCACGGCCCTCTATCTCCGGGATCGACAACGTCCCTTGGTGCTGGCCGGAAAATCCAAACTCACCGGCCATGTCTATGTGCCAAAACAAGGGCTCCGCATGGGGAATATTGCAGGCAACGCCTACATCCACAAGCAACTGGTCTTTGGGGAACAACGGTTGAGCAAGGAACGTTTGCCGCTGTTGGACAGTGAAATCCTAGAACAGATCCGCTATCTGACCTGGCCTGATTTTCAACCTCGGGGTGAAGCGGCGGCCCTTCGACCGGGATTGGAGCTCAAAAACTCCTTTGCCTCCCCGACAACCTATATCCAAGACCATAATGTCACCCTGCAAGGCGTTGCCCTAAGCGGCAACATCGTGGTACATGCCCTTCAACGTATAACCGTGCATAAGAGCGCCCATTTAAAGGATGTGCTTCTCATTGCGCCCGAAATACACATCAAAGACGGAGTGACCGGCTATTTTCAAGCAATAGCTTCCAAACATATTACAGTGGGAAAACAATGTCGTTTGTCCTATCCCACTGCCCTTGCCGTACAACCCGGGCCAGATGCCCCCGTCCAAAATCCCATCGACTTAAAACCCAATATTGTCGTGGAGGCCGGAAGTGCGGTACAGGGCATGTTGCTCTATCTGGACACATCCGAAGGCTATCGGCATACCCCTCAGATTTATATTGCCGAGGGAGCCACCATCCTTGGGGAAGTGTATTGTGCCAAAAATCTGGAACTAAAGGGCTCGGTTTTGGGCAGGGTATATACCGATGCCTTTATTGCCCTTGAAAACGGGAGCATATATCAGAACCATCTGTACCGGGGAACCATAGACCGAAGCGGCTTGCCCAACACCTATGTCGGACTCCCCATGGAAACGGAAACCGCCCAAAACTATATGAAATGGATGTACTGAAAAGAGTAAAGGGGTCTACCCTTATGGAGACGCTGGTGGCCACCGTATTGATCGTTATCCTGTTTATGATGTCGAGCCTATTGCTGAACTCCATGTTCGCCATGGGCATGAAACAGCATACGACCGTTATAGGCACCCGTTTGCACCAACTGCAATATGAATATGGGCATGGGACCCTTAGCGTTCCGTATTATGAATCGATGGAGGGCTGGGAGATCAGTGTCGCTCCGTCGGATGTACACGGAAACAACGTTTTGCTCTTTAGGGCCGAACATCCCGAACAGGGACAATCAATCGAAAACCGTATCCGATATGCGCATTAAACCCAATACGATCCCGGCCTTTACCTTGAGCGAAATGATGGTGGCATTGGTGATCACCTCCATCGTGGTGGGCATGGCCTTTGCCGTATTGCAGCTGGTACAGCAACACATGCAGGGAATTCAGAATAATTACGGGAACCAAGCCCAAGTAAATCTGTTACGGCAATCGTTGTGGATGGACTTAAACCGCTACAACCGGGTGTTCTTTGATGCGCCCCAACAGGAACTGTTTTTTGCGAATGAGATGGGAACGCATTCGTACCGTTTTGAGGAATCCTTTATCGTCCGGGACCTCGATACCTTTCACCTAAAAATAGTGCGGAAAGCCTTCTTTTTTGAAAACAAGGAAGTCGGTCAGGGCGGGATCGATGCACTCCTCTTAGAGACTGAAAAGGAGTTTGGGGGGCAACGTCTATTTTTGTTCAAGCAGAATTCGGCGGCAACTTATTTAAATGATGGCCATGGGCTTTAAATTGGAACATAGGGCAGCACCCGCTGTCAAGCGGACCGAAACGGATGGGCTTGCCCGACTGCTGCAAACCGAAATAAAGGTGTTCGGGACCTTTTTCAATAATAAAAGGAAAGAGGATTTCTATACGGAGCTCTCCGTCCTGTTAAAGGCGGGCATCCATCTCAGGGAAGCCCTGTCCCTTCTGGCGGAAAATCAAAAAAAAGGGAAGTTGCGCACGTTCTACACGGAAATGGAGGCTTCCCTGGTGGCCGGAAGAAGCTTTTCCGATATTTTAAAAACCCGAAAGGAATTTACCGAGTATGAATACCATTCCATTAAAATCGGGGAAGAAACCGGTAACATGGCACGGATTCTGGAAGAACTGGGCAAGTTCTTTGCCCGGAAAAACGAGCAGCGCAGAGGGCTGATGAACGCCCTTACGTACCCTATCATCATCTTGGTCACCGCGGTATTGGTCGTCGTGTTCATGCTGCGCATGGTAGTGCCCATGTTCGAGGATATTTTTAAACAGAACAAGGTAGAGCTGCCCGCCATTACCAAAATGATCATTAGTGCCTCCAACTTTATAAAAGACTATGGATGGGTGGTATTGGTGGTTTTGGTCGCCCTCCTTGTGCTCCGCGGCACTTTTAACAAAAAGGAATGGTTCAGGAAGAACAAGGATCGTCTGTTGATGAGACTGCCTTTGATAGGCCCCTTTGTCCGCATCGTTTATCTGGCGCAATTTACGCAGGCGGTCGCCCTTCTTACTTCCTCCAAGGTGCCTTTGCTGAACAGCATCCAACTCGTAAAGAAAATGATCGGCTTTTATCCTTTGCAAAAGGCACTGGGCGAGGTGGAAGCCAGTGTCTTAAAAGGGATCAGCCTCAACGAAAGCCTAAAGGCCAATAAAATATTTGATGCCAAAATGGTATCGCTGGTAAAAGTGGCCGAGGAAACCAACCAGACCGAGTTTATTTTTCAACGGTTGAACGAACAATATTCCATTGAGGTCCAACAAAAATCCAAGCTGTTGTCCACCCTTATGGAGCCCTTGATCATTGTCATCGTGGGCATCTTCGTTGGGGTCATTTTGGTCTCCATGTATTTGCCGATGTTCAAGCTGAGCACGGTGTTGGGGTAGCTTGGATACAAAATTCAATCCACAACCTTCCTAAATTGATTAAACAACCGTTCAATCAATCGCAAATCCTCAGTGATGATTTCAGCTGTACCGGTCATTTCGTGCTTGAAATCAATTGTTTTGCCGTAGGAAGTTATGAGTTCATTGGGTAAGGATACATCGACAAGATAAAAGCCATCGGCATCCAATGTCCGGGAAATATGGGATACTTCTCCTATCAGAACTCCATATTCAGATTCAGGGAAGTTGTCCATACTGATGTTCACCCTCTGCCCAATCCTAATCTTTCCTGAATTGCCGGAGGGTGCCTTTATTTTGCACACATATCGTGAGCTTTCATTAGGGAGTATGTTAAAGATCAGCTGCCCTTCCCGAACCGATTGGTTTTTGCTCCAAACGTTCAAAAAGGATACCGTCCCCACGATGTCGGATTTCAGGACATAGGTGTGTTCCCAATCCGCTATGGCCTTTTTCAATTGGTTATAGGACTGCAGTGTCCCTTTTAGCAATTGCACTTCCTCCCTTGTTTCGGTGATCACCGTTCCCTTAGATGTCCTATCCGCATCGGAAATAGCCTGCCGGGTCTGGGATATACTATGCTTAACATTCGCATAATTTCGTTCTGCGAGGAGTAGTTCTACTTCCTTATTTTCAAATTCCTGAGTGGAGATGACACCCCTGTCTAATAGTTGTTTACTTCTTTCGAGTTCCTTTCGTTTTAGCGCAAGTTCTGCATTGCTCCATTTAAGTTGGGCATCCTGGTTCCGTAATTGCACCCTGAGCTCAGTCAAGGTAGTGGTGTTGGCCAACTTTTCGTTGCTGAACGGATGCAGTTCCTTGTTCAAAAGGTAATCGTAATACTTGTTTTCAAAATTGGAGAATTGCAATTCAATATCCCCAAGAAATAAGATGGGCAATTCCGCAATTGGAAAGTTCAATTGTTTTTTATCCAGCGGAACGGAATCCATGACCGACTTTAAGTACATTACATCCTCAGTTATGGCCGTATTCCCCACCACCCCCAAAAGGGAGTTTTCAGAAACATACTGCTCATCGCTTACATGGATGGTGTCCAACTTTCCCGTACTGTTGGCAAATATCTTTTGAGGCGGCACCTCCGTGGTAAGTACGGCATTAGCTTCAATGGTATCTGGGTATTTCACAAACCAGCCTACCCCAATAAATGCAAGAAATGTGGACAATAGCGTAAGATTGCCCCACCGAATCGTCCAGTGAGGCACGTCGGTCAATACCTCCCGCACTTCCTCACTCCGCAGTTCCATATCATTCAATGAATTTGCCATTCAATTCCCGAGGTTTAATTGGTTCTTGACCAGATTATAATAGTGTCCTTCCTTTTGATGACCGACTTTTGGCAAAATTCCACGCCATACGCAAATTGCTCCCTCACCTGCAGCAGCAATTGGCACATTTGGACGAAAACTCTAAAGCTCAGGGCAATTCCCATCTCCGATGGACATCCACCAAGGCGGCCATGACCGAGTTGATCTATGCCCTCCACTATGCCCGGGCTATCAATGACGGTAATTCCGATATTCAGGAGATCGCCCTTACCCTACAGCAACTGTTCCACTTTGAACTGGGGGATTTCTATAAGACGTTCAACGACATCAAAGCCCGAAAAAAAAGCAGAACCAAGTTTCTGGACGAACTGTCCATGGGATTGATCACCCAATTGGACAAAGAGGATCGATAGGCCTATTATTGCATTTTTATGGGCAAGTCCAAATGTTAAAAAAAGACCGTACTCGGACGACCTCCGGTGTTTTTGAAAATCGGCGTGTTTTTAGGTTCATTTTCTTCATAATCTCCCTTTTTTGTCGTTGGGTAGCCCCTAAATACCTGTAAAATAGACCAAAATTAATTATGTTAAAATTTGACCGGAGGTCGGTCATCTCCTGATTTTTATTGCAGGAAAACCTTCAGTTTTGTCCCAGAAAGTCAAATCATGATCGGAGCCACCATGCTAAAAAAGACGAACCAATGGTGGCTCCTTTCTTTAAAAACTAGAATTATGCCAGCACATCCGATTACCTCTGATGATCTCCGGGAGTTTAAATTGGAACTCCTTGAAGCCATACAAAAACTGCTCACCGATCCCGTATCGGGGGGCACCAAAAAATACCTGAAATCCGGGGAAGTGATGAAGCTGCTCCAGATCAGTGCCAGCACCTTACAAACGCTTCGGATCAATGGCACGCTTCCCTATTCCAAAATGGGCGGTACCCTTTTCTATGCCGTGGACGATATCGAAAGAATCATGCAGGATAATAAAATTCAACGTTCGTATTAATCGTCCTATGAATTACATTAAACACCTCAATGCGGTCTTTGTACGGTTTGTAAAGGATCCCCGTCTGAATCCCACCCACGTTAGCCTGTACATGGCACTTTTCCAATATTGGAACATACAGAACTTTCCGGAACGGATCTATGTCAGCCGGGACTATATCATGCAAATGAGCAAGATTGGTTCACTGGCAACCTACCATCGTTGCCTGAAAAATCTCCATGACTGGAGCTACCTCCACTATATGCCGTCGCATAATCCCTATCAGGGCAGTCAGGTGAGGATGCTCAAATTCGGTACAAGCTCTGAACAGGCACTAGACAAGTTAGAAACAAGTGCTGAACAAGCATTAGTACCTAATATAAACCTATATAAACCTTTAAGAAACTTAAATAAACAAAACACACACAATGGAAAACGAGGTTGCTTTATTTTTTAAAGAAAAAAAATGGCCGGCTGTTGAAGGAAAAAAATTCTTTCACCACTATTCCAGTTTAGATTGGACGCTCAACGGAACGACCATCATCACCAACTGGCAGGCACTGGCCGAAAAATGGATGATTAATGGCATTCGCGTCCATGAGCCTAAAACAGTAAAGCCCATCAAAGACCATCTCCGAACCGTAAAAAACAAAGATTATGGAAAACCCCTCTAGGATCGAGGAAGGCGGGGTGGTGTATACCCTGGCAGACGTGATTGGTGGAAAATTAATTTACAACTTTCCAAGAATAGTACGCTATTTGGATGTTAAAGGGAAAAAATTGTTTGGCTCCGATTTCAAAATACATACGGAAGACCATGAAATACTGTTGAAGCTAGCCAACTATTTTATCCGGGATGAAGATCGGTGTCGGGAAAACGGCATTGACATCCACAAAGGACTTTTGTTGAGCGGCCCGGTGGGCTGTGGCAAGACCAGCTTTATGCGCCTCTTGCGGCATATTGTGCCACACCAACGACCCTACGAAGTTATTCCCAGTAGGAACATCGCCTTTGCCTTTAACCATCTGGGGTTTAAGGTCATTGAAGATTACGGGCAGAATGGCTCCTATTGTTTTGACGATCTTGGCGTAGAACCCATCGGTCGATTTTACGGCAAGGACTGCAACGTTATGGGCGAGATCCTCATTTCCCGCCACGATTTGCTTATTAAACACAACCTAAAAACCCATGCCACCACCAACCTCAATGCCGAGGAACTGGAGGATCTTTATGGTAACCGG